>JAKEFL010000357.1 GCA_022616105.1 Anaerolineae bacterium
GAATACTACAATCGCACGATGGCCAAACCCTTCAAATGGACTTATCAAGGCAAGGCGCTCGCGATCTAACTGATTGCTCATTTATGCCTATGTGTACTAGTCTGTCTGTCAGTCTATTCACTTTGCCATCATTGAGATCAAGACGATCTATCTCATAAACATTTTGTTCACGAAAGGAGGAATAAAGCACACTTCCTCCATCGGCAGCCAGCGAGGGATAAAAGTGACGGACATTATTGTTTGTTGTCAACCTTCTAACCCCTGAGCCATCCGCATTCATGATGCAGACCTGGTCCATAGCTGTCACTTTGAATATCTGGCAGGTGAAAACAATATGACCTGTAAGTTGATCTGATGGAGAAGGAGCTGGAATGGATGATTGCCCGGAATCAGATGGAAGTGTAGGGATGACTGTCGGAAAGCTAAAATCAGGAGTCGAGATCGGTTCACCAGGCGCGGGAGAGGAAAGCGAGGAGGGAGTCGATGCCTGGAGCGTACCGAGCAGGTCTGGGGTCGGAGTTGAAGCGGGGCTGAAGAGTCCACATCCTAAAACAAAAAGAAGTGCTACCGTTATCCATGAAAGTTTTCTTCTATTCATAGTCCTGCTACATCATAATATTTACATACTTATTGATTAGGGGGTTGTAATAAAAATTCCTCAGGTCAGTCTATAAGCCGCATTCTGTCCGTGGCGCTGATGGTTGAGACGTTCCGTCGAAACCT
The DNA here is from genome assembly GCA_022616105.1 of Anaerolineae bacterium. Lineage (GTDB taxonomy): Bacteria > Chloroflexota > Anaerolineae > Anaerolineales > Villigracilaceae > Defluviilinea. The sequence continues at coordinate 724 of JAKEFL010000357.1, forward strand.
GGCGCCACTGTGCGATCATCTCTCTGGGCGGCGCGTCGCCGCGCCGCTCGGTGCGGCCTACCCGGGACTGGCTCTCTCACCGCGTGGGAGAGCACGTATGAAGACGAGCAGTCTCCCGTCGTCCGCAGACGACTTCGTCCCTGCTTGGCCTTGCTCCCGGCGGGGGTTACCTGGCCATCCACATTACTGCAGATGCCGGTGGTCTTTTACACCACCTTTTCACCATCACCACCCCTCACCCCCATCCCCTCTCCCAGTGGGAGAGGGGCGCAGGGGTGAGGGTGGCTGTTTGTTTCTGTGGCCCTTTTATCCGGCAGGTTAGCTCCTCACGGAGGGTTCCCCGCCCCGGGTGCTATCCGACGCCGTGCTCTGTGGAGTGCGGACTTTCCTCGATCCCGACAACGCAGGACCGCGATCGCCCAACCGACCTGAGGACATATTATCATACACGCAAGCCAACGGAGCGTCAACACCAATCGCAGATTTCAAATAAAACTTAAACGTTCACCTTATGAAGTTTATGCTCCGCAGGGTCTCCCCATTCAGGGACTGCCGCTTTGCGGCGTATGTGACCCTGCGATGTAATCGGCAAAATACGGCGGTCAGACATGGTACTCTTTAGAGTAGACCGCCTTCGAGCATGAGTGTGTGAGGTGAGTTAAACATTTAGCGTTTCCATATAAGAAATGGATTGTCCATTAGCCCATCCAAAACCAAAGATCGACAGTTCTGAAAACCGCGAAAATTCATTGGAGATTTTCACAAAAGACATTAAAATAGCACTATACCCCTCGTTGTTGGAGTCTTTGTGAGTAATTGGCCTGGGAAATATGTAATCGGTCTGACCGGTAATATCGCGACCGGCAAAAGTGTCGTGCGCCGTATGTTGGAACACCTCGGTGCGTACACCATTGATGCAGACGCGCTTGCTCATCGTGTCATTGCAAAAGGCGCGCCAGGCTACCAGCCCGTGCTGGATAAGTTTGGCACCTGGCTGCTTGAAAGCGACGGACAGATCAACCGGACCAAACTGGGGCGACTCGTATTTGCAGATGGCCAGGCACTCGCCCAACTTGAAGATATTATTCATCCATATGTGGGCCAGGCTGTTGACCTGCTTGCCAAACGCGCCAGTCAATCTGTCATTGTGATCGAAGCGATCAAGTTGCTCGAGTCAGACCTGCGCAATCGATGCGATGGAATTTGGGTGACAGATGCCCCACCGGAAGTGCAGATCGAACGGCTCATCCGTAAACGTGAAATGAGCCGCGAAGATGCGTTGCAGCGTGTCCATTCACAATCTGCTCAAAAGGAAAAACTTGCTGCAGCAAAAGTGATCATCAACAACAACGGCTCATATGATGACCTGTGGAAACAAGTCACTGAGGCGTGGAAGAAAATATCTCCATCACAGGAAGCCGGCCCGACAACACAGGTCCTTCCGAAGCCAGTATCAGGAGCATTCTCCCTGCAACGCGGGAAGCCGCGCGATTCTCAGAAGATCGCAGAACTGATGACACGCCTGAGCAAAGGCAAACGCTCAATGACCACAGATGATGTGATGGAAGCCTTCGGTGATAAAGCATTTCTGCTTTTGCAAATGGAAAATGAACTGGTGGGCGTTGCAGGCTGGCAGGTGGAGAACCTCGTCGCTCGCACCACTGACCTTTATCTTGATCCCAAAGCCACGGCAGATAAGGCTCTGCCACTCATCATGTCAGAAGTTGAACGCGCTTCAAATGACCTACAGTGTGAGGCATCGCTTGTCTTCCCACCCATGGAACTTGTAGGCTTTGACTCTGTTTGGAAACAGGTCGGATACGAACGCCGTTCGCCTGAGACTCTCGGTGTACAGGCATGGACCGACGCCGCATTCGAATCCATGCCCAAAGGTTCCGCTCTTTTCTTCAAACAACTTCGCACTGACCGCGTCCTCAGGCCAATTTAGAAAGTAATGGCTGTGAAAGCCTGTTTAGAGAAAATGATATGTAAAGTCTGATGAAAGGGATTTGCAGTCTGAGCAAGAATTATGCAGGGCGGGAAGTTATTTTCAATCAGTGGATAGACATCGTCACACTTTTGATATCTAATCCCAAATTTAGCCAGTCAGACTATACTGATTAACCAGTCACCCATGGCGAATTTTCTTGATAACATCTTCTTTATATTCCAGCGCCTCAGTTGGTTAAGCATTCTCGACATTCTGTTGGTAACGCTTATCTTCTTTGTACTTTTATATTCACTCCGCGATACACAGGCAATGGTATTACTAAGGGGTGTGATATTTCTGGTCGTTGCGCTTGTGTTACTTACGACACTTGTTGAACTCCCTGCGTTCTCATGGTTGATCCAAAACGCATTACCGGCGCTGCTCCTTGCCATCCCCGTTATCTTTGCGCCCGAGATCCGCCGCGCGCTCGAACGACTCGGACGCGCAGGCACTTTCGCAACGACTACAAATCAAACTCCATATGAAGATATGCAGAAAGTGATCAGTGCAGTCGTCGAAGCATCCGCGCGGCTCTCTGCACGTCAACACGGCGCGTTAATCGTTATACAGAGAACGGATAACCTCGAGCAATTTATTGAAACAGGTGTGAAAATGGGTGCAGAGGCTACGCCTGAGTTGCTTTTACAAATCTTCTATCCAGACACACCACTGCATGATGGTGCAGTGATTATCGCCGACAGCCGTATCATTGCTGCAGCTTGTGTCCTGCCGTTATCTGCAAGTGGCATTCTCAACCGCACTCCCGAACGACAAATGGGACTTCGTCATCGCGCTGCGCTCGGCATCTCAGAAGTGAGTGATGCAATATCAATCGTCATTTCGGAGCAGAGCGGTTCGATATCCATTTCACATGCGGGCCGCATGATTCGACGTATTGATCCCGACCGCCTGGAAAACATTCTTGTCGCTTTTTTCCGCCCGGATGCTACTACACCACGGCGCATCTGGCTTCAACGTTTCTTTCCTTATCTCTTCCAACGAAAGGATGAGTAGTGCAGGATGGCAGCTTGCACTACTATATAACATGCGCGCGTTTGCCTCTAACATTCGTACTTTCCTGCTCGCTTTTGTCCTCGGAGCTTCCGTGTGGGTATCAGCCGTCACAGGCGCTGATCCAGATGAAGTACGCCCCTATCCAAACCCGGTTCCGCTCGAAGTGATCGGGCAGGATCCGTCTCTCGTATTGACAAGCGCAATCCCCCGCACGATTGAAGTAACATTGCGCGCGCCGCGTTCCGTTTGGGATCAATTGACCGCGCAGGAAAATTCTGTCACCAGCATACTGGATATATCAGGACTCAGTGCGGGTGAGCATACACAAACTGTGCAAATTCGGATTGGTGCCCGGCCAGTGCAGATCGTTCTCGCGACGCCTGAAACTGTTACCTTTACCCTCGAACCCCTCCTCACCCAAACGTTGCCAGTTGACCTTTCACTGACAGGACAGCCCGCTATTGGGTTTCAGGCTGGTGACGCGACAATTGAGCCGACTCTAATCGCCATCTCAGGCCCAGAGTCCCTTGTCAGGCAGGCTGCGCGGGCTCGAGTTGTTGTCAATTTGGATGATGCGCGTGAAAGTATCAACGCGGCTTTCGATATCCAGGTCATGGATGACAAGAACACGGTTTTGAACGGAGTCACAATCAATCCAGAATCTGCTCAAGTGATGATTCCTCTCAGTCCGCAAAGTGGATATCGGGATCTCGCTGTAAAAGTCCTTGTACGCGGGCAGGTGGCAGGTGGTTATCGTCTTGAGAACATTTCAGTCTTTCCGCCTGTGATCACGGTTTTTGCCCCAGACCCTGAGTTGGTAAATGCTCTGCCCGCGGTTGTGGATACGCAGCCTCTCGACATACAGGATGCAAAGGCAAACATTTCAACCAGGCTGGCATTGGCTCTTCCTGAAACCATAACCATCGTTGGCACCAAAACAGTGGAGGTACGGGTAGATATTACACCTATTCAAACCAGCCTAACACTAAACCTGCGTATCAACTTAATTGGTCTTCCTGATGGATTTGATGCGCACCTTTCACCTGAAACTGTGGATGTCATCATCTCTGGTCCTGTCCCGGTGCTTGATGCACTAACACCGCAGGATATCAAAGTCACTGTGGATGTAACCGGGCTTGATCTCGGCACACACCAACTCGAACCACAAGTGGAAGTGTTTGTTGAAAATGTGTTGGAAGGTTCGATCTTACCCAGCACAGTGGAAGTGATTTTATCAATACATCCCACACCTACGCCAATCCCCTAACCTTCGCGCTCCCGAAAGAGCATCGGGACGATGTGAGCGGAACCAAGTGCGAGTTATAGGTTACATGTTATGAGTTACAAGTTGCGCGATGTGTAATTGGTAAGTAGTAAATCGTGAATCCAAAATCTGAAATCGTAAATCTCAAATCGTAAATCGAAATGCCTAAACCCATTGTTGCACTTGTTGGAAGACCTAATGTTGGAAAAAGCACGTTGTTCAATCGCCTGGTTGGCGAACGTCTTGCTATTGTGGATCATACACCTGGCACAACACGCGACCGTCTCTTTGGAGAGGTGGAGTGGAACGGCCGCACGTTTCATATCGTTGACACTGGCGGCATCGATCCAACACACGGAGGAAAAACTCCTTTATCTGTCGGCTCAGCAGATTTCATTACCGAGATCCGCGCCCAGGCAAAAGTCGCAATTGACGAAGCAGATGCAATTTTATTTGTCACAGATGGAGAAGCAGGTGTCACTCCACCTGATCTGGAAGTTGCAGATATCCTTCGCCGCTCGCAGAGGAAATTGAATGATGGTACATTCTGGCCCCCGATTTTTGTTGTTGTGAATAAAGCGGAATCACAGTCACGGCGGGATGCCGCGCCGCAATTCTATGAATTGGGGTTGGGTGAGCCATATGCTGTTTCCGGCGTACACGGGACGGGTACTGGTGATTTACTTGATGCGTTGGTCACCGCGTTTCCTGAACAGGAAGCAGAAGAGGAAGATGATAGCATCAAGATCGCGTTGGTCGGTAAGCCCAATGCCGGTAAATCCAGTCTGCTGAACAAGCTGGTCGGTGAAGAACGAGCGATTGTCAGCCCCATCCCTGGCACAACGCGCGACGCGACGGATACGATAATCGAATTCGATGGTTTGCCTGTCACGTTGATAGATACGGCGGGCATCCGCAGGCGCGGCAAGATCGAACATGGCGTGGAGCAATACAGTGTACTGAGATCCTTCAAAGCCATCGAGCGCGCGGATGTGGCTCTGCTAATGATCGACGCGACCACAGGCATCACTTCACAGGACGCCCATATCGCGGGCTTTATTCTCGAAGAATGGAAATCGTGCGTGGTGATCGTGAACAAGTGGGATGCGGTTGAAAAAGACGCGTACACCATGGAAGAATATACGCGCAAAATACGCGCGGACCTAAACTTTATGGACTATGTCCCACTGTTATTCATTTCAGCCAAGACAGGTCAACGCGTGGACCAGGTGTTGCCGATGGCATTACGTGTACAGGAAGAACGACTGGCGCGTTTAACAACATCCAAGATCAACGAAGTCATTCACAAAGCGCAGGATGCGCATCCGCATCCCTCCCACGCGGGGCGACAGTTGAAGATGTTCTATGGCACACAGGTCCGCAGTGATCCGCCAACATTTATGATCTACGTCAATGAGCCAAAGCTGATGCACTTTACGTATTTACGTTATCTCGAGAATCAAATCCGCGATGAATATGGATTTTTAGGAACGCCGATTCGTATTGTGACGAAGGGGAGGAGAGAGAAGTGATCAGTTTTCAGAGCACTTCGGTGGTTGAGTAGCCCGAAGCGACAGCGAAGGGCGTATCGAAACCACCAGTTCGTGATCAGTTATCAGTTGCAATGAAGAAAGAAGCGAATACCAAAAAGGGCTTTCAGGTTGGAAATCGTCAACGCACCTCATCGCGGGTGTTTTTATTTGAGGTTGCTATACTGCTCTCGGAATACTTCCCGCTTGGTCTCCTCGAGTTCAGCCATTAATTGTTCCTCAGTTAAGCCACTCTTTTCAACGTCCCGCCCAATCTTGCGCGCCAGTTTGTTGAACACTGCAAGTTTTTGATAACGCAAGAGACGCTCATACTCTGCCATGGACAATAGCACCGCGATGGACTCTCCGCCGCGTTTGATAATGGCAGGTTCATGCTTCCTGCGAAGTTTCCGCACGATTGCCGTTAAATTACGACGCACTTCGGTCATTGTAAACACAAAAGGGTTGTTGGATGTATGCTTGGTCATGTCAACTCCATTTTTGCCGCGCCAGCAATCTTTCACGGATACCAACTGGATTAAAACGCGCTTCCATCTGTATTTGCAGTTCATCGGCTTCCAGTTTGCGTTTCCCCAAATAGGCTTCCACTTCATCACACCTATGCAAGTAATAATCAATGACATAATACACATCTGCCAATGGAACGGTTGGATACTGTTGGGCAATCTCCTCAGCAGTTGCGCCGTCTTTAAACGCAGTCACAATCGTATCCAATGTCACGCGTGTATTGCTCACGCGGATTACTCCGTGTTCATCCGTTTCCAGGGGAATGACTTCAGTTGCAATTGCCATTGATTCATCATCTTCCAGTTCAATTTTACCCTATCTCTCCCCAGACCTGAGATGTCTCATCCGCGCCACTGTTTACTCTAACCCACGTATGGACAAAGACGCGAGTCCGTGAAACTTTCGCCAAGACGTGTCACCTAAATTTTGCCCAAAATAAGTGACACGTCATTGCGGGCAAAGCAGATTTGCCAGGTTTGTTGAAATGCTCTGGCGAGTTTATGAGTTTGGTTGAGAA
>JAKEFL010000358.1 GCA_022616105.1 Anaerolineae bacterium
CGCACCATATCAACTACAAGACGAACCTTCTGAGCAGACATCGGGAGGAAGCGTAAATGGGCTTGAATATCATGCATGATTCACTCTCCTTGGTCTACGCAGTGGTAGCAGCTTTCTCCGCAGCCATGTGGCCACGGAATGTGCGCGTCGGGGCAAATTCGCCCAAACGATGGCCGACCATATTTTCGGTAATATAGATCGGGACATGGCGGCGTCCATCGTGCACAGCAATCGTATGACCAACCATCTGTGGAAAGATCACGCTGGCGCGACTCCATGTGCGCAAAACTTTCTTCTCACCTTTCTGGTTCATCGCTTCAATTCTCTTCAAAAGTTTTGGCTCGATAAACGGGCCCTTTTTCAATGATCTTGACATAACTTCCTCTATATCTCGATTAGCGGTTCTTCTTACTGCGACGACGGACAATATACTGGTCAGTTTTCTTATTACGGCGAGTCTTATAACCCAGAGTAGGTTTACCCCACGGACTTTTCGGGCCCGCTAGACCGATCGGCTGACGACCTTCACCACCACCATGAGGATGATCGCGCGGACTCATCGCTGAGCCACGCACGGTTGGGCGAATACCCTTATGGCGTTTTCGCCCAGCCTTTCCAAGTTTGACATTTCCATGATCAAGATTTCCGACCTGACCAATGGTTGCGTAACAAACCTGACGGATCAAACGGACTTCGCCTGATGGCATACGAACCTGTGCAAAATCACCTTCTTTTGCCAGAAGCTGCGCCGCTCCACCGGCCGAACGAACCATCTGACCACCCTGTCCCTCTTTGACCTCGATGTTATGGATCAATGTACCGACCGGGATGTTCGAAATCGGAAGCGCGTTCCCTGAGCGGATCTCGGCACCCGTGCCGGCCATGACCGCATCCCCAACTTTGAGATCCACAGGTGCAATGATATAACGCTTCTCGCCATCAGCATAGTGGAGAAGTGCAAGGCGCGCTGTGCGATTTGGGTCATACTCAATCGCGGCTACTTTTGCGGGGATATCGCGTTTATCTCGTTTGAAATCCACGATGCGAATGAAACGGCGATGTCCACCACCGCGATGCCTGACTGTGACGCGACCATAAGCGTTGCGTCCGCCACTCTTTCGCAGTGGTACAAGCAGAGACCGCTCCGGCTTAGACTTGGTAATTTCCTCAAACGTGTAGCCTGTCATTCCACGCGTGCCGGGTGTTACCGGCTTATACTTCTTAACAGCCATTACTGCACTCCCTCAAAAATTTGAAGTGTCTGCCCATCAGCCAAAGTAATAATGGCCTTCTTGTGTCCAGGTTTTCGCACAAGTAAGCGGCGACTGCGAAGACGGCGTCCTCGCTTGGCAGGAGTATTCATTATGTTCACGCTCACAACACTGACGTCGTAAAGCGTTTCGATGGCATCTTTAACTTGCTTACGTGTGGCACTTCCTGCAACGATGAAGGAATATTGATTTAGTTTGCTAGACTGATAACTTGATTTTTCTGTTACCAACGGGCGGCGGAGAACATCATAAATCGTAGACACTTTCCTCTCCTATCCCAGATGCGCCGCGAGGGCATCCAACGTTTTGACTGGCAGAACCAGCTTGTCATATCCGAACAAATCTCGAATGTTCAAATACTTAGCCAGCAGGACCTTTGCATCAACGAGATTATCCGTTGAACGCATCACCATTTCATAAGCCTGATCTTTTTCAGACAGGACAACCAGTGCGGTGGACTTTCCAACAAGATTCTTAAGAGCACCAGCCATAACGCGAGTCTTGGCTTCAGAAAGAGAGAGATCATCCACTACAACTACACCCGCTTCAGCGGCTTTGGCTGATAAAGCTGAACGTAGTGCAGCTTGCCGCATCTTCTTCGGCATGCGTTGCTCATAACTGCGTGGGTGAGGAGTATGAATGCGCCCACCGCCTACCCACTGCGCAGCCCGACGAGATCCCTGACGAGCGCGGCCGGTTCCTTTTTGCTTCCAGGGCTTTGCACCACCCCCAGCGACTTCGCTCCGCACCTTTGTATCGTGTGTACCAAGACGCGCATTTGCCATTTGGCGTACATAAGCCTGATGCATCAAATCCACATTAATTGGGGCTTCAAAGATCGCTGAGGGAAGTTCAACCTCGCGAAGCTTCTCACCCTCTATACTCATAACATCAACTTTCATGGTTACCTTGCTCCAATTTCCTTAGCACTATTGCTTTCGCGCTTCTTTGATAACGACCAGGCCGCCTTTTCCCCCAGGAACAGCACCATGAACGCCAAGCAGGTTACGTTCAGCATCTACTAAGACCACCTTTAAGGCTTGAACCGTGATGCGCTCGTTGCCCATATGACCAGCACCACGCGCATTCTTAAAGACACGCCCAGGTGTTGTACCTGAGGAACGCGAACCTGGTGCACGATGGCGATCCGATTGACCATGTGTCTTTTTTCCACCTTTGAAGTGATGACGTTTGACCGCACCAGCAAAGCCCTTGCCTTTGCTTGTCCCTACTACATCAACATTTTCACCAACGGAAAATACCTCAACAGTCAACTTGTCCCCCACATTCGCGGTTTCCTTGGAACGAAATTCACGCAGGAAACGCAGAGGTGACAATTCATTGACTTTCAAGTGTCCCAGTTCACCGGCTGCCAGCTTTTTGGGATGAACCTCTCCAAATCCAAGCTGGATCGCTGCATATCCGTCGCGTTCTGGAAGACGAACCTGTGTAACATAACACGGCCCAGCTTCGATGATTGTCACAGGATATGCGACACCTTTCTCATCGAAGATCTGGGTCATGCCGATCTTCTTTCCAATAAGCCCTTTCAACATACTCTATTTTCTCCTTCAAAGAAACTTATGAGACTGTCAGCCGGGGCTTCGGCTGCATCATCTCCAGGCAGCACAGTAAACGATTTGGCGGGATGCTCAGTATTTTGTTATCCCGGGGAGAACCGTTCTTGCGCTGTCGAAACAAGAGAGTAATAATAGTGATCTTTACTCTCTTGTACAACTAACTAAATCTTTATTTCGATATCTACACCAGCCGGTAAATTGAGCCGCATCAACATATCGATTGTTTTTGAGTCCGGATCAAGAACATCAATCAATCGATTGTGCGTACGTATTTCATAATGTTCATGCGAGTCTTTATCTATGAATGCAGAGCGCCGAATTGTAAACCGTTCGGTCTTTGTTGGCAAGGGTACGGGGCCCACCACATGTGCTCCACTACGTTCAGCCGTTTCAACGATTCGTTTTGCAGACTGATCCAGAACACGATGATCATAAGCCTTCAGGCGGATACGGATTTTTTGTTTGGTCATGCCTGCACCTATTCGATAATTTTAGTAACGACGCCAGCCCCAACGGTGAGCCCACCTTCACGGATGGCAAACTTCGAGCCCTGCTCCAATGCCACAGGCACAATCAACTC
>JAKEFL010000065.1 GCA_022616105.1 Anaerolineae bacterium
TAGTCCGTTATCACTGCGTAAACATAATTTCAGTAAATCACAGGTTTGTCACGCTTCGCGTGAGGAGCCAGCGTTCTTCTGGCGACGAAGAATCTCTTCTAATTTCAGCCGAGACTCTTCGCTCGCAACGAGCGCTCGCTCAGAGTGACATTGAAATCGTGATTTACTGAATTTGGTTCAATAAAGACCGCCAGGAGATCATTTATACTCCTGGCGGTTATTTTATTTGTAAACAAATTATGTCATTGCGAGGAGCGTTTTTGCTCTTTGCGACGAAGCAATCTCATGTTCATGATGCTCACTTTTCTAGCGAGGTTTCGCTCTGTGGGTGGAGATTGCTTCGTTGGGCTGGGTTTCGATACGTCCTTCGCAACAACCGCTCAGGACTACTCAATCACCAGCCCTTCTCGCAATGACATCAAATTCTTATTTTTTCTTATTTGGTTCTGCTGATAATTCTCGCGGCTCTACCATGCCCCAGCGTGATGCGCCCAGATAAAGGATATCCAGGATCAAATCTTCATAGCGGATGTCTTCTGCTTTGGCTTGCAGGGCGAGGTCACTGTAATCAGGTGTCAGACCAGGAAGTGTATTGATCTCCAAGAGGCGAGGGTTACCTTCCTCATCAAGACGAATATCGGTGCGCGAGACATCCAGTGCATAAAGCAGTTGATGCGCGCGCAAGGCAAAATATTTGAGTTTCTTTTCAAGTTCAGGTTCAATCTCTGCGGGGCAAAAATAACCGGGTGCACCTTCTTCGCCCACATCCTTTGATTTTGCGGCCTGACTGTAAACAAGCGGAGTAACCGAACGGCTGCTATCGAGTTCAAGAATGGGGAAGCGATGGAAGCCGTCTTTTTCATACCATTCGGGGTGACGGGAATATGATTTCGCGTCGGCGCGCCCGAGGATGCCCACAGTGAATTCGCGTCCCGGTAAAAAGGTTTCGACAAGCGCGGGTTGTTGATACGTATCAATAATGTACATGGCGCGTTCGCGCAGTTCCTTCTCGTTGTTGACAATGGCGTTCATATCCACGCCCATACCGGTGCCCTCGCGCGCGGGCTTGACAAAAAGTGGAAAATTCAGTTCAGGACGCAACGATTCATCACCCGCGCTGAATTCCTGAAACGGTGCAACGGGCAAACGCCGGTCGCGCCAGATCCGTTTTGTCAGCGTTTTATCAAGTGAGATGCCGTTGGTCAGCACACGGGAGCCGGTGTATGGAATTTGCATCATTTCCAACAATGCCGGGACTTGTGCCTCGCGCGCGTCGCCACCCAGCCCTTCTGCGATGTTGAAGCAGATATCGGGTTTTTCGTCCCGGAGCGCGTAAGGCAGATCTGTGTCAGCGTGGATGAATACTGTTTGATGGCCGTCCGTTTCGAGCGCGGCACGAATCGAGTCTATCGTCTCGATATGGTCATAGTCCGCGAAGGCATCTGGCGGCACTCCCTCCGGCTTGGGATGGGTATCATCCTTGATGTTGGCAAGGACCGCGATCTTCCAATATCTTTTCATGCGACGGCTGGGGGGATTTTCATCTCCGCGAGTCAGCATTTTTTTGTTCTCCTTTTGATTAACTCACCTTACGCAATTTTGCCACAGAGTCGCAGAGAACACTGAGAAAATCCCTTAATTTTTTCTCTGTGACTCCGCGTCTTTGTGGCTGGACTACGTCACATGAGTGAATAATTTGTGCGGGTTAGTATATTACAAGATCTTCAATTGACAAGGTTTTTCAAATGAAATCTTTTGCAACTAGACAATGCTGTGCCTTTCAGGTATGATTGATTCGATTGTACTCCTCCTCACGAAGGGAATCGCACATGAATAAAGTCACATCCAGTTTCTTGCAGGTGTGTGAAGTCATGTCGCAGTGGCAGGAATGATCTTTCGATATCTTCAACTGAAATCAAATCATAGATAAAAGCATAATTTGCTGACTTAAAGGAACCGTGGCACTATTTTCCAAAGACCTGGGTATTGATCTGGGCACAATGTTCACACGCCTTGCGGATGGCAGCCGTGTATTGCTGGAAGAACCAACGATTGTTGCCATCGAAGTTGCTGACCAGAAGATGGTGGCTGTAGGCCAGGAGGCACGCGATATGTATGGGCGCGTTCCTGAAAGCATTGAAGTGGCGCGCCCGCTTAAGAATGGTGTCATCGCGGATTACGAGATCACGGAAACGCTTCTTTCCTATTTACTCCAACGCGTCAGCGGATCGATGCGAATCTTTCGTCCGCGCGTGATGATCTCTGTCCCTTATGGTGTGACTAGCGTGGAGCGCCGCGCGGTTTACGAAGCAGTATTGGAAGCAGGAAGCCGCGAAGCATATTTGATCCAACAGCCACTTGCGGCGGCTCTTGGCGTGGACCTGCCGATTAATTCGCCATCAGGAAACATGGTGATTTGTTTAGGTGGTGGATGTACGGAAGCCGCAGTGTTAGCAATGTATGGAATCGTCTCTGCAGAGACTCTGCGTGCAGGTGGTATTGATTTGGATGAAGCCATCGTTAATTATGTGCGTCGAAAATATGGGATCGTTGTGGGGCAGGTCACTGCGGAACATTTGAAAATGAAAATCGGCGCCGCCGTTCCTCAGGATATTGAAAACAGCATGGAAGTGCAGGGACAGGACCAGGTGACAGGCTTGCCTCGTCCTGTCACGCTGACAACGGGTGAGATCGTCGAAGCCTTGCAGGACCCACTCAAGGCTGTGATCGAAACAGGCCGCCGTGTGCTTGAGAAGACGCCGCCTGAATTGGTAGCTGACATCATTGATCGCGGTGTGGCGTTATGCGGCAGCGGCGCGTTGCTGCGGGGTATTGATAAATTGCTTACCAAATCACTGGGCATCCCTGCTTATCTCGTTGATAACCCTGCGACTTGCGTTGTGGAAGGCGCGGTGAAATCTCTGCCGATGTACAATATTCTGAGGCGCAGTTTGCCGCAGGTGTAAAAAGAAGAACGGCTTCCGATGAGGAAGCCGTTTTGACGGAATTAGCTTGAGCTAGCTGGCATTTTCTCTAATGCACCAATAATTCCTTTACAACATCAGAAGGATCTCGGTAATCAATTGGCTTACAAGGCATTTGGCTCAGTTTGTACTCTGCATTAGAAAGACTTAAATCCGCCTTGTTCTCCGCTTCTTCTGCCATAACCTGATAATGAAAAGCAATA
>JAKEFL010000359.1 GCA_022616105.1 Anaerolineae bacterium
AAAGAAATAGGGAAGCAGCACTTTCTGATGAATAAATTTTGGATACAACCACCCCGCCAGCCATTTATACAAGGAACGATATTGTGAAAAAGAAATTGTTAGCTCAGGATATTCAGCCAGAGCCGCGCGGACAGTTGTCATTTGCATCGGCCAGACATCCAATTGATGGCCCTTGAGCAAGCCTGCAATGGATTCACCTGTAATATGATCCCATTGGGAACGAGATTCTTTATCCGTCAAGACAACCAATCCATTCACCAAACCCAGCGGGCGGAAGTGATGGACTTTCCCGTTCACGAGTGGTGTCAGACCGACACCGCTATTACACGGCGCTCAGAATGAGACAAGATAGGGCTCCCCTGCCAATTCACCTTGTGCCACGTGGTGATAAGCCATTTCCCGCGCCAAAAGCGCGCGCTGTACGCCGCTGCGCTCAAAGACGATCAGTTCTTCATCAGGATTCAGATTGGCTTGCTTGAGCGAGAATCCATGGGAGGGAACAATAAATGGTTTAAAGAAAAAACCTATCTTGAGGAGTTTGGTTTTATGAGCTTGATACATCGGAAGTCATCACAAATTATAATTGAGCAAATATGATGGACGCGAAAACTTTCATCCGCCTGCTTGAAAGCGAGGATATTCCACAAATCGCCAAAGCCTTTGAACATCTCGATTGGAATAAACCCGCGTCACAATACGAACAATATTTGATGGAACAGGAAATAAAAACTCGCGTTGTGTACGTTGCGTTCATCGAAGGACAATTTGCAGGCTATCTTACAATTTGCTGGACATCCAGTTACGAACCATTTAGAGAAGAGCGAATTCCGGAGATTGTGGATTTCAATGTTTTGCCGGAGTTTCGTCGCCAGGGTATTGGTACACAACTTATGGATAAAGCGGAAAGTGAAATTGCAAAAGTAAGCCCAGTTGCAGGAATCGGCGTAGGCATGACTCCCGATTATGGCGCGGCACAAAGATTATATATTTTGAGAGGGTATGTCCCTGATGGTCGCGGACTGCATTACAGAGGTCGTTATCCAAATTATGGGGAAGAAATAACTGTTGATGACAATATGACTTTGTACTTGACAAAAGAATTGAAATAAGTGACATTACGCACTTTATGCTCCCGCAGGGTCTGTGACCCTGCGATTTCCTTACGAATGCGGCGGTCGCAGACCGCCTTTGAGCCTAGCTGCGTAAGGTGAGTGAAACAACTATTTTTACAGAATCTTCCTCGCTGGCAAACAAACGTCAGCCAGGAGAGATTTGCAGAGATCAAGGAACAGGTTCGGGGTTGGAGAAAGAGGCGTGCCGTCAATCCGCAGCAACGTTGACGAGATCGTGAATCCATTTGCGCGAGAGGAATCGCCGCAGGATGACGATCGCCTTGATGACCTCTTCGATCAACACCATCGCATAAACGCCATAGACAGGAAGATGGAAGACGAAGCCGCCGATGAGTGCGCTGGGTACACCGAGCAGCCAAATGGAAAATAATTCTGTGAACATGGCATAACGCGTATCTCCACCTGCGCGCAAGGCGCCGATGAAAAGCATAAAATTAAAAACGCGCAGCCATACCGAAAGTGAATACACCAGCATAAGCCAGCGAAGATTATGTATGGCGGATGGGGATAGTTCATACAGCCCAATCACCAGATCACGGATGAGGATGACGAAGATACCCCCTGCCAGGGCGGATATGACACCCATGATCGTGAAGCGGCGGCCGTATTCGAATGCCATGTCTCTTTTCCCCTCACCGATCTTGTTACCGACCATCACCGAACAGGCGTTGCCCAGCCCAATGAATAAGACAAACATCAATTCTTCGATTGTGGCGTTGATGTTCACCGCTGCGATGGCATCTGTGCCAATGCGCGCATAGACGGCAGTGTAGGTCGTAATGCCAAAAGACCACAATACTTCATTTGCCGCCGCGGGCATGGAAGTTCTCAAAACCTTGCCCAGGAAAGCTTGACTGAATTGAAAAAGCGTAAAGAGGTTTGCAGCGAGGGGTGTTTTGAGAGCATAGACCAATATCAATAACAGCACACATTCAAACGCCCAGCCGATGCTGGTGCCAATTGCCGCGCCGCGCACGCCCAATGCAGGCAAACCGCCAATTCCAAAGATCAATAGGTAAGCAATACTTGTTTTTAGAATTAAAGCCAGCACAGAAACCACGACAGTTAATTTCACTAATGTGATACTGCGTAGGATCGAAATATAGGAAATGGAGATCGCCATCATCACATAACTCAAGCCAACAATGCGGAGATAATCACTACCCAGCCTTATGACTTCAGGGTCCTCGGTATAAAACTTCATCAATGTTTCAGGAATAAGAGTTGCCGCGAGAGAAAAAAGTAGAGCTACAGAGACCGCAACGATCAAGCATATCCCCAATACGTGATGAATCTGTTCCGTGTCACCCTTGCCCCAGAATTGTGCAGTGAAAATGGACATGCCACTCGTTACCCCAAAGAGGAAGAGGATCAGCAGAAAGAAGATTTGGTTTGCCAGCCCCAGTGCCGCGACCGCCGTCTCACCCAACTGACCGACCATCAGCACATCGATCATGTTGAGTCCGGCCGTGATGAGCTGCTGGAATGCAACCGGCACAGCAATTGTCAGCATGGCGCGAAAAAAATCTTTATCGCGAAAGAAGGATAATGACATATTTATAAAATTTGGTTCTCCCGTTTCTGGCGGGACGATTGACAAGCCATAGGTTCTTCGCCACTGATTTCACGGATTTTCACTGAATTGTTTGGATAATCCGCGCAAATTCGTGAAATTCGTGGCAAGGGTTTTAGGATTCCCGTTAAAAACAGGAGAGTCTAAAATTATAGGGACACAGGATTGCTGTGTCCCTATTCAAAGGTAATTAATCTTTTGGCGCTTCTCTTACAATATACAATGGCCTGCCTTTGGCTTCATCATACAAACGACCGATATACTCACCCAGTATGCCCAATGAGATCAACTGTACCCCGCCGAGAAAGAGCACTGCAATCAACGTGCTTGCCTGACCAAAGAATGCCTGCGAGCCTGTGATACGCATATATGCAACAACGGGAATGGCAAGGATGGCAATGCCTGCCGAAGCAAATCCGAAGAACGTGGCGACCTGCAAAGGGAAATAAGAAAAACCTGTAACGGCGTTGATCGCCAGCCGGAACATCTTCCTGAATGGATATTTGGTTTCGCCCGCCACACGCGCGGCACGTTTATATTCAACGCCGACCTGTTTGAATCCCACCCAGGCAGACATCCCGCGCGGGAAGCGGTGACGCTCGCGCATTTGCTTGAGCACGTTTACAACCTTGCGATCCATCAAGCGGAAGTCACCAGTATCGAGCGGAATCTTTACATCCGTGATTCGATAGATAATGCGATAGAACAGGGATGCAGTCCACAGCTTGAACCACGATTCACCTTCACGTGCGGCGCGCACAGCAAATACAACCTCATTGCCCTCTCGCCACTTCTTTGCCATTTCAAGGATGAGTTCAGGCGGATCCTGCAAGTCAGCGTCGATGATAACAACCGCGTCGCCACGCGCGTAATCCCAGCCGGCAGTAATGGCGATCTGGTGCCCGAAGTTGCGCGCAAAGATGATGGGCCGGATGCGCTTGTCTTCCCTCGCGAGTTCGCGGATGATTTCAGTGGAACCATCGATGGAACCATCATCAACGAGGATAAGTTCCCAGGGTTCATTGGTAGAGTCCATCACTTCGCTGACACGGCGATGGAGTTCAGGAAGGTTTTCCCTTTCGTTAAAGATGGGTGCGACAATGGAATAGGTTATCTTCATTTTTCTATCTTCTCTTGAGCAGGTTTCGGATCGGGTTGAGGTTCCAATTGTAAGGTCGCTTCAGATTCGAATGAGTCAGATACCGTCTCCGTCAAAACGGCATGTTCTTTGTCCAACCGTTCTTTGTCATTTTTCCTCCTCCACTCACGGCGCGGAGGATGAATCTTTTCGGGAGGCGCAACAAACTGTGTGCTTCCATCCCCTTCAAATGGAGGCAGGCCAAGCACACGCCGTTGAATATAACCAGCAATCACGATGGCTGAAGCAAGAACTGGCACGACCAGCAGCGCGCCCAGAACGCCCTCCAGGATCGTCGCAATCAGGATGGCGATCAATACGAGAGCCTCATTCATGTGCACGCTGCGGCCCATAATAATGGGCCGCAGGAAGAAATTCTTTAGGCTGATCAAAACCAGATAAACGATAACCAGAATTCCCGCCACCCAGAAATTGGAGAGGGGTATCCATGTGGAACCTTCGAGCAAAGCCACGCCTGCTGCAATGACCACCGCAAGGAAAGGACCAACATCTGGAACAAGTGTAAAGAGACCAGCAATTACTCCAAGCACCAACGCACCAGGGATACCCATAATAAGCCAGGTAATCGTAAAGACCGCTCCGACAATAACCATCAAAACAATCTGCCCGCGCAGATAAGCCATCCAAATCCTTCTCACGCGCCGATATAATTCCTCCGCCTCAGCCCGATAAGGCTCCTGAACAAAAGAGAATAATTTATCGCGCATATTGGGCCACTCAGATAAAAATATATGTACACTCACGAGGATGATCACAAACCATAACACACCCACTGAGGTTGTTTCGAGAATTTGCAATGCCTGTTCGGGCAGGGGAGTCAAAAAAGCGCCCTGTACCTGGTTAAGACTTTGCGCCCATTCCTCCAAATGAAAGACCAGCCCAAAAATCCGCACAGGCTGTGCAAGTGTATTGCTGAGCTGGCTCGAAAGATTCAACAAATCTTGAATAACGATCTGCGCTTCATCATAGAAAATGGGTGCAAGCGTGGACGGAACTCCCACAAGCAGAATCAAAGATGAGAAATATACAAGGTTCACTGCCGCTGTCCGCGTCATGATCATTCGCTTCGAAAGGTATTCAACCGCAGGGTTGATAAGATACGCTACAAACGCGGCGATCACCAGGTTTCTCATTGCCTCACGCGCGTAAAATATGAACGCGATCAGCGCAATAAGAAATATAATGCCCACTATATAACGAATAGCCAAACTCCACTGACTGTCCCTGTTCATAACGACCTTTTCACTGCCTTCAAAGTTGGTTTAATAATCGGCGCTGCCTGATATGAAGCGGCGCTCATTGCAGCACCGACATCCTTCAATCCGCTGCCTGTATTTAACACCAGGATTGGATCTTCGCCTCCTACTACGCCCGAGCCTGCTCCCTTTATAAGACCCGCATAGGCGGCCGCCCCGGCCGGTTCCGCGAAGACACCAACCGTGCCGAGCTCTGCAATTGCTTTCAAAATTTCATCATCCGATACATTAACGTACGTCCCGCCCGTTTCCTTCACCGCGCGAACAGCTCGGACGCCATCACGCGGCAGATTCACGGAAATCGAGTCAGCGATTGTCTTTGATGAGACGGGCGTAATGGTTTCCGTGTTCCCATGAAATGCATTCGCGACCGCGCAGGAGCCTTCAGCCTGCACGCCGATAATACGCGGGATGCGCGCGATCCAGCCTAACTGAAAGAGTTCTTTAAATCCCTTATGGATCCCGGAGATAATATTTCCATCTCCCACCGAAACAAAGATGGTGAGTGGCGCGTGATCGACATCTGTGCCAAACTGCTCGTGCCAGATGCGGTGTGTATTTTCCCACCATTCCCAGATCTCGAATGCGGCGGTCTTCTTCCCTTCAGCAGTGAACGGATTGTATCCCGTATTCCGACAATACCAGCCAAACTCATTCGCGGCGCTGACGGCCAGATCAAAAGCGTCATCGTAGCTACCATCCACCAAAAGCACTTTTGCTCCAAAGATAAGTAGCTGCGCTACCTTCGCCTGCGGCGCAGACTTGGGCGCAAAGATGACAGCCTTTTGCCCGACCGCGGCAGCCATCCCTGCAAGCGCCGCGCCGGCATTGCCAGTGGAGGCGGTTACCACCACCTCTGCACCAATTTCCCTGGCGCGCGCTACAACCACCGCGCTGCCTCTATCTTTGAAAGATGCAGTTGGGTTACGCGACTCATCCTTGAGCCAGAGATTCTGCAAGCCAAGCTTTTCAGCAAGCGCGGTAAATTTGAAAACGGGAGTACCGCCAGCCACGTGAAGAGGCGTTGATTCACCTTCGGGCTCAGCAACAGGCAACAACGGGAGAAAACGCCACAGCGACGGATCGGTCCGTGAGAGTAGATCCTCAGGCTGGTATTTATTTTTGATGGAATCGTAGTCCAGCACCACATCCAGATTCCCGCCATCTTTGGGACAGGTGTACGTCACCTCAACTGGAGAATATTCCTCGCCACAAAGCGAACAGCGATAGCCCACAAACTTGTTCATGGGCTGATTTTACCCGATATACAATGAG
>JAKEFL010000066.1 GCA_022616105.1 Anaerolineae bacterium
CCTGGCATCCTGAACTTGACCCACCTGAAATCGCACTGCCCGCCGCGTTGCGAACCGTCAAGAAATTATTGGCTAACGCCCAACCGGAGTCAGCATGACCGCCGGTATGACGTACGCGCCAGAATGGCGCGACCATCTGGATCCACTCACCGGCCGACAAGTCCGGCAGCTCACCGACTCGCCGGCCGAAGACTATCACCTCTACTTTTACAACCCATCGATCACGCCTGATGTCAAATACTTAATTTTCTTTTCAGAACGCACCGGGTTAAGCAATCTATTTCGATTGGATCTCCAGAGCGGCCTGATTGTGCAATTGACAGATGCCCGACCTGTCCGCGCCGAGTATTGGCCATTTACGGAGGCAATTCAGGGTGTGGGCGCATGTCTGGCTGCGATGGGGAATCACGGTCAGGAAGTTTTTTATTTTGAAGGGACGGATTTATTTGCGGTTGAGATTGAAAGTTTGAAGCGACGGCAACTTTTGAGCCTTCCGTCTGATCGCCGGCCTTCGATGCTTCAGGCAAATGCCGGTGGGGAAACGCTGGTCTTCGCAACCTGGGACGAGGACTTGTTCATGGAGCGCTCGCAACGCGCCTATGCCGGAGAGAAGTTCCCTGACGAACGTTTCTTTCAAGAAACGACAAGTACCATTATGCGCGTGGAGGCAGGAACAGGACAGACGGAAGAAGTATTCTGCAAAGAAAAGTTCTGGATCAATCACGTGCATGTCAATCCGCAGAATCGCGATCTCATTTTGTTCTGCCATGAGTATAGTGAATTGCCGGATCGTATGTGGCTGCTTGACGTCGCGAACCGGCAATGCGAGCCGATTCCAGGGCAGGGCATTGACGAATGGTACCAACACGAATTTTGGAGCGGCGACGGCAGGCGAATCTGTTTTCACGGCGGCTTGTTGGGTGATAACACACAAGGCTTTTGCGGCTGGTGTTCTCCGGACGGTGCAAATTATTACAAAGCTTATCACGCTACATCGGGCCGGGCTTATGCTCATTACAACCTGCATGCCGATCCCGATGGGCAAACCATGGTCACCGATGGGGAGGCGCGTCCAGGTTGCATCTCCAAAGTGCACTTGCGCGATGGGAGCCAGATGTTTGAGGTACTTTGCCGGCATGACTCCTATACCTTCGGTGATGATCAGCGCTGCCATCCGCATCCGTCATTCACGCCCGATGGACGCCAGGTGATTTTCACATCAAATCGAACAGGCTCCAGCAACGTCTATCTCACAGATTGGAATTGAGCGTTATGAAATTTGGTTTTATTACCACCGAAGGCGGCACATACTATAAAGAGGCACTCGAAGAGGCCATTTATGGCGAGGAACTGGGTTTTGATTCGGTCTGGCTTGAAGAGCATCACAGCATCCGCAATCATTATTGGCCATCACCGCTCATGGCTCTTGCCGGTATTGCGACTCGAACCACTCGTGTCCTGTTAGGAACTGATATCGTGGTTTTGCCTTTTTACCATCCGGTTCGGGCCGCAGAGGACATGGCTATGCTGGATGTCATCTCAGGCGGACGTGCCATCTTCGGTGCTGCTATTGGCTATCGTCCTCCCGAGTTCGAGTTGTACGATGTCAGCCTCGATGACCGCGGCGCGCGTTACGTGGAAATGCTCAAAATCATTCGCGCCCTCTGGACGCAGGATTCTGTCGAATATAATGGGCGCTTCTTTAAAATCAAAGGTTGCATTGAGCCAAAACCAACGAACTCCATTCCAATCTGGTTAGGTGGTTGGGGTGAACTTTCATTGAAACGGGCAGCTCAACTGGGTGACGCATGGGTTCCAGGACCCACTGCCAATCTGGAAAAGCTGTTAAATGCGCAGCAACAATATCGTGGATTTTTAACTGCCGCTGGAAAGAATCCAGCAGATGCCCCCAACCCACTCACCCGTGAAGTGGTCATTGCAGAAACGCGCGAAAGGGCCTGGGAACTCGCCGAAAAGTATGTGATGGTGAATTACCGCGAGGAATATGGTGGCGGATGGAAACATCCTCTCATTGGCTCACAGGATCAAACGCCAGTCGCGTTGGATTCACTGAGTCAGGATCGCTTCATTGTAGGAAATCCAGATGACTGTATTTCCATTATCAGGCACTTCGTCGAAACATTCGGGGTCGATCATCTCATCTGCCGACTTTATTTTGCGGGGATGCCGCACGATCATATTATGACAGAACTAAAACTTCTATCAAAGGAAGTATTCCCAGCATTTCGGTGAATTCTGATGAACGATACGTTTCCAGCCTTCGACTATGATCTGTCGCCCTACACAGGCTGGACTCGCGCCCATTGGGAATACATCCTTGCGCGGATGACATACGGGTACGTCAAAATTGCAGAGCAGTCCGGTTCACCGGCGCGGGTGCTTTATCCAAATGATCGCCGTGGTCTGCCCGATTCAGTAGATGCGATTGAATCTTTTGCGCGCATTGCATCTGCCTGGGGCGCGTGGTTGCGCAATCCAGCCAATCCTGCGGTAATAAAATTTCATGATCATGAAATAAATCTCGAATCGCTTCTTCGGCATGCATTCTTGGATGGAACCAATCCATCCAATCCATATACCTACTGGGGCGATATCGGTCATATGGATCAACGGATTGTGGAAAGCGCCGATATTGCTGTGACAGTGTGGATGAGCCGTGAGCGCGTCTTCAACAAAATGGCATCGGCTGAGCAGAAGCAAATCATTGCCTGGCTCGCGCAGGTGGATGGCAAAGGCACATACACCGACAACTGGATCCTATTCACTGCCATGGCACAAGCTGTGCGCCATCATCTTGGATTTCCATCCCCAGAAGATGATTTAGATAATCGGTTAATGCAGATCGGCGAATTTTATCGGGGCGATGGATGGTATGTGGACGGTCCAACGGATGAATTTGAATTGTATAACGCCTGGATGTTTGGCTGGCATTATTTGTTGTGGACATACATCGATGGAGACCGCCGTCCCGACCATCGTGGACAGGTTTTGGAACGAGGGCGATCTTTCATTAATGGTTTCCTGCACTTCTTTGGAACGAATGGCTCCTACCCAGCATGGGGTCGTTCAATTGTGTACCGGTTTGCTGCACTGGCTCCGTTTGCCGTTGGGCACTTCCTCAAAATCGCACCTGCTGATCCCGGTCTCCTTCGACGTGTTTCCAGTGGATGCATTCGCTATTTTTATGACCGCGGCCTTTTTGATCCGGATCATCATTTTGTGAGACAAGGCTATCATGGCGATTTCCCTCCAGCTGGTGAAGCATATATCTCACCAGGTTCTCCGTACTGGTGTTGTCACGGTCTTTTCGCGCTGACGTTTGACCGCGATGACCCATTCTGGACGGCCACCGAAAGCCCTCTCCCTGTTGAGCGTAACGATTTTGAATTGGTATTGCCTGCGCCGGGATTTGTCCTCTCTGGACGCAAAGCAACGGGTCAGGTGCTTTTGCTCAACAGCCGCAGCGGACAGGAACACGATGCCCCTCGTCACAACTATACATCCAAGTATGGCAAGCTGGCATACAGCACACATCTGCCGTTCAATGTTGTTCCAGTGCGTGGATCTTATGCACCTGACGCAATGATTTCACTAACGCGTGATGGGCGAACATTTGGTCATCGAGGGCACACCAGAGCCGGTGATGTTGCACCCGGATTCATGTGGTGCAAGTTCGATCAAGTCCTGGACGATGAATTGCAGCCGCTATGGATAGCTGTTCTCTTATGGGGCGACGTTCAAATCCGGTTAACAATCATCCGCCCTACATCTCCTGTTATGGCATTTGAAGCGCCTGGCGCATTAGGTTGTGAAAAGCCAGTCGATATCATCCGTCAATCTGATCAACAGGCAGGTTGGGAATACGCAGAGGTAGATGGCCGCGCTATAGCCATTCAGCGCTTGACCGGCTACGATTGTCAAAAAGTCAGCGCGTCATTTTTAGATCAATCCAATATCAACCTTGCTTATAACTATTCAGAACAACAGATAGTGTATGAGTCTCAAGCCAACATAACAGCGCGCTGTCTGGCATCTGCATCTCTTGTCCGTCCAACTCCATTTGACCCTGCGATTGAATTTGCCGGAATCAAAGTAGTAATTGAATCTCCAGAGATTTTCCGCGTCAGCCTTCCTGATGGAAGATCCGCTTTAGTCGCGCCAGGGGAAACAGCGCCTAAACGTGCCACAGTCAATGGACTTGAAGTTGAGGGAAATCATGTGCGATATGTTCAGGTAAGCAAGGATTTGAATGAAATCTGTGGACTAGGTTTAATGCATATTGCAGATGTAGCCACCTTTCACGAACCCGCAACATTTCGTCTAAAGCGGATTTCCAATAGCACAATCCGTATGACTACGGACACCGGGTTTTCTCTTACGGATCAATGGCTGGATGGTGAAGCTCGCTGCATTGAGGCGTTGACTTTAGACAATCAGTGGCTGGATGTCACTGCTCAATGTCAAGGATCTTCCATTCCGCTTCAAGTAGTGCAGGAATGGTCGGATCGCAACCAGCGGACATTGGTGGATTTTCGGATAAGCACATGAACTATCCACTCGAATTGACTGTCATGCTGTATCACTACGTCCGTGACCGGGGTGATGATGCTGAGGCAGGCTCGGGCATTCCGGGAATGTCGGTCCGGGCTTTCGAGGCGCAACTGGATGAATTATCCAAACAGCACACCTTTACCACATGGCCTGATGTGCGTGCAGCTTTACAGGAGGGCAAGCCTATACCAAGTTCGGCATGTCTGCTGACGTTTGACGATGGTGTCATCGATCACTATGTGAATGTCTTTAAGATCCTGCGTGATCGGCATATTTCCGGTCTATTTTTTGTTATGAATCGCTGCGAGCGTGAGGGATTAATCCTCGCCCACAAAATACATTTTTTACTGGCGCGGCTAGGACTCACTGGATTGCGCGAGGCAATTTGGGAGAAATTGAACTCTGAGCAACGGGAACGGTTCACGCAAGCCGAGAAACGATATCAACTGAAATATCCTCCCGTTTCACTTGACAATCGCATCAACCTTCTCAAGGCTGTGCTTCAACGTGACTTGTCTTTGGAGGCTGATCCATTACTTCGGAGTTTGTTTGAAATTCATATTGGTTCAGAGAATGGTGCCGCGCAAAAGTATTATCTTAACTCTGAACAAATCCGCGAAATGGCTGCAGGTGGAATGCACTTTGGCGGACATAGCCAAAATCATCCCTGGTTTGACTGGATCGATGCTGAAACCCGGGCATCAGAGATAAAAGCCTCTGCTGAGTGGCTGCAACAAATTGAACCGGGACCATGGGCATTTGCATATCCTTACGGTGGTCTTTCAGAAGATTCACCTAAACTGCTTAAAAATCAAGGTTTTGTCGCCGCGTTTACAACGAAAACGCAGCTTCGCCACTCCGATCCATATTTCATCGGGAGACTTGATGGCGAGGAATTCGCGCAGGACGGTCAAGGCTATGCTTGAGTCAAAACCTGTGCGTTTTGGTATTGTTGGATGCGGAAGTGCTTCCATTCCAGTCTGCGAGGCAATCATGGCGTCGCCTTTAACGGATCTGACAGCTGTGTATGATGTAAATGAAGATTTAGCAAACGACATCAGTCAACGATTTCATGTTCAAAAGATGGGAACCGTGAATGAGTTATTGACGGACCAGCTGGTGGATGCTGTTTATATTGCTGTGCCACATTATCTTTTAGCGCCACTGACGCAACAGGCCTTAGAAGCTGGTAAACACTCGCTGACTGAAAAGCCGCTGGCGATCTCATTGGAAGAGGTTGATCAACTCATCAAGCTGGCAATCAAACAACAATTAGCGTTGGGAGTTTTCTACGAGATGAGATATGCGCCAGCGCATGCATCTGCACGCGAATTAATTCAAGCTGGTGCAATAGGCAATATTATTGGCGTTCAGATTCAAACACTCATTGATAAACCACTTTCTTACTGGCAGGCTGGCTATACGGGACGATCACGAAATCCCTGGCGCGGAATCAAAGCACAGGCCGGTGGTGGTGTGGTCCTAATGAATACAAGTCATCTGTTGGATGCGCTGGCTTATGTAACTGGTCTAATGGTGACCAGCGTTTCTGCCGAGATTGGAACACTGGTATCAAGCGTCGAGGTGGAAGATACGGCAACGGCAACTCTGCGTTTCAACAATGGCGCAATAGGAAGCCTGATTGCTGGAGCACATATTAACGGAGCACATCAGGAAGAATATTTCAACCTATATGGAACGGAAGGTCAACTCCGTCTGCCTGACCCATATGGCTCCGATCCACTGAGAATTTATTTAAGACGAGCCTGGGGCGATTTCCCAGCCGAACAATGGCATTCCATTCCTACGGAATCTGTTTCTGTTTATCAACGAGCCATTGAGGATTTTGTCCAGGCTGTGCAGTCAAAGGGATGTGTTCCCATTGATGCGAAAGCTGCGCGGCAGGTCTTAGCCGTAGTGTTAGGTATCTATCAATCCGCCGCTGAGAAAAGAACCATTTCAATTTCTTAAAGTGAGGTAGAGATGAAGGACATTGACTTACGTGGAATTATCCCGGCGATTGTAACGCCAATGACAAATGAGGGCGAATTGGATTTGCGAGCTCTGCGTCGATATGTTCAATGGCTTGCTGAACAAGGACCTGTTGCCCTTGCTGTGAACGTGGATACCGGCGAAGGCCCCCACCTGACTGCTGACGAGAAACGACAAACATTGGAGACTGTTGCGGAAGCTGTGGCTGGTACATGCAAAGTGGTTGGTGGAGTCGCGGGACCATCCACAGCTCAGGGCGTAGCAAATGCGCGGGCAGCACTCGCTGCCGGAGCTGATGCGCTTCTCGTTTTTCCTATCTCTGCATTCCTGGGTCAGCCTCTCAATCCGGAAGTTCCGTATCGTTATCATGCTGCCATTGCTGAAGCTGTTGATCTACCGCTGATTCTCTTTCAGCTTCAGCCTGCACTTGGAGGTGTGCTGTATACGACTGAAACTCTGCATAAGTTGATTACGATCCCATCGGTGGCTGCGATTAAGGAAGCCTCATTTGATGCGATGCGATTCCTGCAGGTCAAAGCTGCGCTGGAATCTGCGAGCCGAAAAATTACTTTTCTCACCGGCAATGACAATTTTATATGTGAGAGCTTTATTCTGGGTGCTGAGGGTGCTTTGTTGGGTTTCAGTACATTGGGTACGCGCGAGCAGGTGATGATGTTGGATGCAGTCCGCCGCGGCGACATAACTGAGGCGCGAGAGTTAGGCTCTCGCCTTCAGCCCCTGGCAGATGTAATTTTCGCCCCCCCGGTCACTGATTATCGGGCACGCACGAAGGAAGCCTTGAAGATGTTGGAGGTTTTGGAGAACACCACTGTGCGCCCACCACTTCTGCCAATTCCAGAGTCCGAGCTCGAAACGATTCGATGCGCGTTGCATAGTGCTGGGCTGCTGCTGTCTGCAGTTAACAAATAGGGAGAGAGACTCAAGCCCTCTACCGAAGTGTACTTGAGCCTCTCTGAAAAGACACTGGAACATATCAATTAAGGTGACAGGCTTGGCCCGTCTTTCCACCTCTGGAAGCTGACTTGTTCCAGTTCAGTCTAATTGTAGCAGAAGAACAATGAAGTAAACCTACGCGTTGGAATGCATTCGTCATTGAAAGGAGATTTTGGCTACTCATAAGTGCTACAGAATAATTGTTGTTAGTGTCACTCTAAATCCTTTTGACTCGGAGGAGTAAACATGAAATCGCAAATTCGAATCGCGTTCGTTTGGGGGGTTCTCTGTAGTATCGTATTAGCCAGCTGTGCCCCTCCTGCCCCAGTAGAAGTGGTGCATACACAGGTCGTGGTGCAGACTCAGCAGGTTGAAGTGGTCGTGACCGCCGCCGCAGCGCCTGTCGTTGGAGAAGTAAAAGTACTACTGATCGGCAAACCGGATGAAGATAGTATTGATCCTATCAGTGGAGCAAATATCCCTGGCGTCCAGCAGCTTGAAGGAATGTTTGAAGCTACCCACGATGGCATTGATATGCAAATTATCAACATTCCGTGGGGCTCTGGTGCAACAGGCTATGGTCCAAAAACAGAATCTATGATTCAGGCGCAGGAGGCGTGTGTCTATCTAATGCCGGGTGCATTCCAATATGGCCGTCGCGGCTATCTGGAGAACTTAGACCCGTGGATCGCGGGCGATCCGACGTTCAAGGATGTATGGCCAGGTGATTATCTTGAGCAATGGCGCGGCTGGGGTCCTGGCAATCCGGATAACCAATGGGCGCTGCCTTACAGCGGAGGCAACCGCGTCATCCACTACGACTCGGTGCTCTTTGAGCAATGGGGTGTGGAACCATTAAACCAGCATCCTACTTTGGATGAAATTGAAGAGAAAGCCAAAGCCATAACCGGCACGAACCCCGTTACCGGTGACGAGAACTATGGTTACTGGTATCAGGGCAAATACATCAACTGGCAATTCCAGGCGATTGCTCATGCCTTTGGTGCGACCTGGGGCACAGTCAATGCCGATGGGACATGGACCATCAATTGGGACACGCCAGAATATTTACAAGCATTGGAATGGCTCGTGATGATGTCACAGTACGCACCTCCAGGTGCGTTGGCTGCGGATGCCATGCCTGAGGGTTTTCTTACTGATCAGAACGTCGTCGGCATCATTCCTGAAGGAGAGACCGGCTACTATCTCACACCGTTTGTCAACGACCCATCACTGAACGAGCGTTTCCGCACCACTTACAACCTGCAAGGTCCGGATGGCAAGGGCGGCCTATTCATCGCTGATCCGGTTGCCATGGCAGCCAGCTGCCCGAACAAAGAAGCAGCCTGGGAAGTGATGAAATGGCTGACGATGAGTTCCGAATCCCAGAAGTACAATTTTGATTCGGGCGGGAATCTTCCGGTCATTGACGGAGCGGCGGAAGCCATCCCCGCGATTGGCGCGCTGGTTGACGCAGATGCGATATTGAACCAGAATGCCTTTGCCGAAATCCGCTATCCATGGGCTTCCGCGCAGCCTCGCTTCTCATTGCAGGCTGCGATTGAGGCAGCCATTGCTGGAACTCTCACGCCCAAGCAGGCGCTGGAACAAGCCCAGCAGGAAACTGAAGACTGGCTGGCGCAACAAGTTCCCACTCCAATTCCGTAAAGAAGCTTTTCTCACAGACTACGCACTATGCGTTAAACATCGCGTTAGTGCGTAGTCACTCGGAGGAAGATATGCTACGAAAACTTCGCAAGAGTCTCATCTGGTATGTATTTGTCGCACCGACATTTATCCTGTACGCGCTTTTTGTTGCATACCCCACCTTCGAGACATTCCGGTTAAGTTTTTTCCAGGAAGTCGCAACGCGTCAGGAATTTGTAGGAGCATTGCACTACATACGCTTGCTTGGAAATCAGGTTTTCCTGGCAGCTTTGCTTAACACTGCGTTTCTTGGCATTATCTTTCTCATGATCATCGTACCGCTTTCGCTTGTCATGGCTTCGCTGCTGAATAATTTGCATGTGTGGCCAAATCTATTTAAAGCGATCTACTTCCTGCCTCAAATTACATCCACTGTCGCCGTTGCCTTGGTCTTTAGTTATGTTTTCCAACCGAACTGGGGACTGGTAAATAATATTCTCCGCGAACTAGGCGTGGATCCATTGCCGCTGTGGCTGGCTGAGCCCCGTTATGTACTAACAGGTTCGCGCGCGGCTGTCACGATTCTTGCTGTGTGGGTGGCCCTGGGCTACTACATGCTCATCTTCCAGGCTGGACTACAGGCCGTGCCATCTGAACTTTATGATGCAGCCGTTGTGGATGGAGCAGGACCCCTGCAGACCTGGTGGTTGATTACCATTCCCAGTCTTCGCCCCACCTTTATCTTTCTCTTTATTACCGGAACAATAGATGCCATGTCGCGTTTCAGCGACTTATGGATGTTGGGCGGCCCCGCAGGTACACCTGCCCGTTCCCTGCAAACGATTGTGATGTATGTGTATCAGACTGCATTTGAAAGTAATGATTTCAACCTCGCATCTGCCGCTGCCGTCATTTTGTTCGTTGCTGTGCTTGTCCTCACAGTGGTCAATTTTCGGTCATTCCTGGGACGTGAGTTTTCCAGCCAATCAGGAGCGTAACCATGGCTTCATCTGAGAATATTTCCCAGGCGCGTTCCATAACAGGCCTGCGAGGCTTATTAAGTTCACAACGCAACTTTCGACGCTTGCAACAGATCATCATCTTTGTCATCATGTTAATTGGCGCTGTTGCCATGATCGCGCCCTTTGAATGGATGCTGGCAACTTCATTCTCGCGCTCTGCCAATGTTGCCATGCCTCGAATCCCAACGTTCTGGCCCTCCGATCCCAGTACCTTTAATTACAAGGTTGCTATTACCAACCTCCCTTTGGCGCGATATTACCTTAACAGCCTAATTGTCACTGTGGTCTCTACCCTGGGTTATCTTTTCTTCAGTTCCCTGACCGGCTACGCGTTTGCGAAAGGCCGCTTTATCGGCAAATCGGTACTTTTTATCATCCTTCTCACCACACTGATGATCCCCTTTGAAATTCGAATGATTCCCATGTATCTTTTGATGCGCCAGTTACATCTTAGTGATAGCTATGCTGCTCTGATATTGCCGTTTATCTCGGGTGGCTTTGGAACTTTCCTCATGCGACAATATATCAGTGCAATTCCAGATGAACTGATCGATGCAGCACGGATGGACGGCGCGAACGAATTCACAATTTACACGCGAGTTGTCTTGCCATTATGTGGTCCTGCTCTGGCAGCGCTAACGGTACTCAGCGCGCTATGGCGTTGGAATGATGTCATCTGGCCCTTATTGGTCATATCAGACCGAAGTTTGTTTACGATCACTTTTGGTTTAGCCATGGCGAGTCGATCCCAGGGGATATTTACAGGTGTGGCGCTTGCAACATCCGCGATTGCGATCTTGCCCATCATGATCCTCTATCTATTTCTCCAACGCTATATCATTCGCGGCATCATGCTGACCGGGCTAAAAGGCTGAAAAGGTGTTGCATGACTTTGCGTTTTGATCCCGAAAATATTGACCAATTCAAGGCACAAATTCGCGGTATCCCCGGTTACCCGGTTGGTGAAGATCTGCCCATTCGCGAGATGGTTTTTGAATCAGGTGCTCTCTGGCGTCTGCCAGATTTACTTCTGATCGCAGGCATGAAAACTGACCAGACTTTATCGGTGGTTATGGATCGAACACCAATGCAGCGAGAGGGCAAGGATCTCAAAGAGCTCATACTTCAAATTCTTGAAAGTGCAGGATGGCAAATGGATGTAATTTGGTTGGAACCAGATGGCAGCGGACAGGTGCACACTGATTTCCCTAACATCAATGCCGTCAAAGCGCGTTTGCAGCCAAACTCGGCAGTCTTATCTGTTGGTTCTGGTACTGTCACCGATATCGCCAAGCACGCCTGTTATGTTCTTCAGCAGGAGCATAACATTCCACCGCTGCCATTCGTTGTATATCAAACTGCGAATAGTGTCAGTGCTTATACATCCAACATGGCACCAACTTTCGTGGATGGGGTAAAGCGCACATTGCCTTCGCGTTACCCGGATGTACTTGTTTGTGATTTGGAAACCTTGCGCGATGCGCCGCAGGCAATGACAGTAGCAGGCGTTGGTGATTTGCTCGCCGCCTTTGGGAGTTATGCGGATTGGTGGTTAGCTTATCGCTTAGGGATTGATAACACTTACACTGAGTTTGCACAAATCCTCATGGGGCCATTGGATGAAATTTTTCTAGAACAGGCGGATGGGTTGAAAGCGGGCCACCTCGAAAGTATGAGTATATTGGCTAAACTCATCGCGCTGGCAGGTCTGGCAATGTCGCTCTCGCATGCCACCGCCCCGCTTTCGGGGTATGAACATGTAATTTCACATGTCCTTGATCTGGTTGCTGAAAAAAAGAAGCGACCACTCGCACAACACGGAACGCAAGTGGCACTAGCTACGCTTCTCACCACTGCTGGATACCAAATATTCATGGATGAGTTTGAGCCAGCTGAAGTTAATCTGGAAAACTGCTACCCAACTGAGGCGCAGATGAAGGCACGCATCGGGGCCTCTTTCAATCCACTGGATCCAACCGGGCACGTCGCCTCGGAGTGCTGGGCAGACTATAAAATTAAGTTAGAATCCTGGCATACCCATCGTGCTGATTTTCAGGATATATTGCATGATTGGCCCGGAATTCGCGCCCAACTGCATTCTCTTGTGAAACCACCTGAAGTTGCGGCACACATTTTGCAGGCAGTTTCATCACCAGTACGCTTTATAGATCTGGTACCTCTGCCAACTGAGTCTGAAGTCCAATTTGCGTTTATGAGTGCCCCCCTTATTCGCCATCGATTCACATTGGGCGATATGTTCGTGTTTCTAAATTGGGATCGGGAAACATTATGGGCACAGGTAAATAAAAATTTTTGATAATGGAATCAAACATGCAATCTCAACACCTCAAACCCGAACTTATCGTTATGCTCACACATCATGACCAGACAGTTCCGGATGCACTCGAACTGTTTGAGCGTATGAAAGATTATCCAATCACACATTGGGGTTTCAAAGATGTGGGATTGCCACCCAAAGAAATGCAAAGGGTAGCTACGGCTATGAAAGATGCGGGAAAAATCACTTTTCTGGAGGTCGTGAGCCTTTCAGAGGAAGAGGGTTTGCGAGGCGCACGTTTGGCGGTGGAGGCAGGCTTTGATATTCTGATGGGAACAGTATTCTATCCTTCCATTGGCGATTATCTAAAAGATAAACCTGTACGTTATTACCCATTTCCTGGTCATGTCCATAGCCATCCAAGTATTCTTGATGGAGAGATCGATGAAATTGTTGCTCATGCCTGTGAATTAGAGGCGTACGGCGTTCACGGCCTGGATTTGTTGACTTACCGTTACAACGGGGAGGCTTCCCGCCTCCTAAAGCAAGTGGTCCAGGCAACGAACATACCGATTGTATCTGCGGGTAGTATTGCTTCATTTGAACGCATCACTGAAGTATGGGATTCAGGTGCATGGGGTTTCACGATTGGTTCTGCTTTCTTTGAGCGCCAGTTTGTACCGAATGGTTCTTTGGAAGAGAACGTTCTGGCCGTCTGCAATTGGCTGCAAAAACAGTAAGCCATGGATTGTGTCATTGGTTGTGATGTCGGTTCACAGGGGACAAAAGCCATATTGCTCTCCACCACAGGCAAGTTTGTGAGTGAAGCGTATGAGGGATATTCAATTGATTACCCACATCCATTGTGGGCAGAACAGCCCGTGGAAAGATGGGTGGACGCGCTCACAGTTGCCATCCGGCGATTACTCTCTGAAAGCGGAGTCGAGTCTGGAAATGTGCGCGCCATTAGTCTTGCTACTCAAGTTGATGGTGTGATCCCCATCGACTCGAATGGTCAACCTTTGCATCCAGCAATTATCTGGATGGACCGCCGAGCAGGTGCACAGTGTGAAGTCGCACGTCAAAGTCTTGGTGATCAACAAATCTTTGAACTTACCGGTCTCAACCTCGACGCGTATCATGTCGCGCCCAAAATTCGCTGGTTGGCAGAACAGCAACCGGAGATTTACGAGCACGCCACGAACTTTCTTCTACCCGGCAGCTATCTGGCTTATTACCTTACTGGCGAATTAGCAGTAGATTATTCGAATGCATCATCAACTCTCTTGCTGGATGTTCACACCAAAACGTGGTCAACAATCATGTGCAATGCATTTGGCATCGACATCAATAAGCTGGCGCCGCTCGGGGCGGCAACTGCAACTCTTGGTAAGCTTCGGCCAGTTGTTGCTGAGAAGCTGGGCCTGAACGCAAACACACTCGTAATGATTGGTTGCGGTGATGAACACGCGGCCTGTTTGGGTGCTGGGGTGACGCGACAGGGTCTGGTATGTGATATCGCAGGGACTGCTGAACCAGTTTGTTCAGTAAGTTCAAATCCCATATTCGATTCCACACATCTGGTTGAAACGCATTGTCACGCTGACCCTGACGTTTGGTTGTTGGAGAATCCTGGCTTTGTCTCCGGTGGAAATTACCGCTGGCTACGAGATCAGTTTGCAAAAGGAGAATCATACAGCGCGCTGGATGCTGAGGCTGCACTTATTCCGCAAGGGTCGGAAGGCATGACTTTTCTTCCAAGCCTGATGGGAGCGATGGCTCCGACATGGAACGAATCTGCCCGTGGAACATTTGCTGGCTTTACGCTGGCACATACGCGCGGGCACTTTATCCGGGCACTCCTTGAAGGTTCGGCTTATGCTGTACGTGATATCACCTCGCAAATGCAGGCAATCGGAGTGGAACTGCGCGAGTTGCGCGCGGTAAGCGGAGGTGCGAAAAGTCGGCTCTGGAATCAGATCAAGGCAGATGTCACTGGTCTGCAGGTGAATGTGCCTGAGATCACTGAGACGACAGCACTTGGAGCAGCGTTTGTAGCATTAGTGGGTATCGGAGCATACGCCACCCTTTCCGAAGCGAGCGATCACATTATCCAGATCCGTGAACGCATTGACCCTGATCCTGCAGCGCAATCGATTTATGCCGAGGCCTATCAGCGGTATCGACAAACTTATTTCGCGTTGCTGCCCGTGTTTGAACAAGCCGCGAGGCACAAAGTCTAATTCACTATGAAAGAAAACGATAAACTGGCACAGGTTCGTTGCTTCCTGCTTGACATGGATGGAACCTTCTATCTGGGAGAGCGCTTGATTGAGGGCGCCTTGGAATTTATTGATGTTTTGCATCAGCAGGGTCGCGAGTTCCTTTTCCTTACAAATAACTCATCCAAAGACAGCGGACAATATGCAGAAAAAATTACTCGCTTAGGATTATCCATTCCACGAGAGAAAGTTATGACGTCTGGTGAAGCCACCACCATGCATATTCAGAGTCAAAGGCCTGGTGCGCGAGTTTACGTGGTGGGTACACCAGCACTCGAAAACGAATTTATTGAGAGTGGTTTTGTATTAACGCATGAAATGCCGGACTTCGCAGTTCTGGGATTTGACACAACGCTGACCTATGCCAAGCTGTGGAAGTTGTGCGATTTGGTCCGCGCGGGAATGCCCTACATTGCAACTCATCCTGATTACAACTGCCCAACCGAGACGGGCTTTATGCCCGATATCGGTGCCATGATCGCTTTTGTCAAAGCTGCCACGGGCCGCGAACCAGATCTGGTAGTGGGTAAACCGAATCGTATATTCATCGAGAAAGCAGCAGAACGAGTAGGTATCCCCGTTTCAGCGATGTGTATGATCGGAGACAGACTCTACACAGATATTGCGATTGGGGAAACCGCGGGGATTGCTACAATCCTCGTTTTGAGTGGCGAAACGCGGGCAGAGGAAGTGCCGATGTCAGCATATCAACCAAGCTACATGTTTCAAAATTTGGGAGCAGTAGCCGATTATCTGAGCAGTGTGGACTTTGCAAAGTAAACAACACGCTTGCCGAACATTGGAGATAACTCATGGCTGAACATTTACATGCCGACACGGTTGTTATCGGCGGTGGCACAGCGGGGGCGGCTGTGGCGGCACGTTTAGTACAAGGCACATCACAAAAAGTGTTGTTGATCGAGTCTGGGCCTGACTATGGCGCCTTCGCTGAACAGTGTTGGCCCACACAATTGTTGGATGCGCGCAGTCTGCCGGGCGGTCATGATTGGGGCTACGTCAATGGCGCAAATACAGGGCGTCCGGGGCATCCATTGGAGCGGGCACGCGTCATAGGCGGTTGTTCCTCGCACAATGGCTGCGCGGCGATTTGGGGCAGTCGGGTGGACTACGATCATTGGGCGGCTCTGGGTAACGCGGGCTGGAGCGCCGATGAGTTGCTGCCATTTTTTAAACTTGCCAATGAAACGCTGAGAGTAAAACGAATTTCGTCTTCTGAAATCACGCCCTGGCAACAAGCCTGTTTGGAAACCGCGCCAAAGATCGGGATTCCGGAAGTCACTGACCTGAATAATTTGGATGAAGACATTGGCATGAGCACTTCACCGGTGAACATCCTGGACGGCGTGCGTTGGAATACCGCCTTCGCTTATTTGGATTCGGTGCGAGGCAACGATTGTTTGACGATTCAATCACAAATACAAGTGGATCGCTTGCAGTTGGAAGGCAATCGTGTCATCGCTATTGAAGCGACTGGACCCGATGGACCGCTCACCGTCAAGGCTGACCGAGTCGTTGTCTGCGCCGGAACGTACGGTTCACCTGCCATCCTATTGCGTTCAGGCATTGGTCCAGACTCTGAACTGCGCGCCCTCGGAATTGAAACAAAACTCGATTTGGCGGTTGGCAGAAACCTGCATGATCACCCGGCTGTCTATCTCAAATTCAGCGGCACACCCCAACTTGTGACTGCAATGAAAGACTTTGCAGCGAAGGGCGGAATTCTATTCTCCGAGCAAACCATTGCAAAGTTCCGCAGCAAGTATTGCACATCCGCTTATGACTTACATTTATTTCCAGTCGGGGGCCAGTTCATGGATGCGGCGGATGATTGGGAATTTTTACTGCCCGTGGCGAACATGATCCCGCTCTCGCGCGGCAGTGTGCAATTGATGAGCGCCGATCCGTTCGCGGCCCTCAAGATTGACACCGCTTATCTCAGCGATCCTGAAGGGCGCGACCTCGCCATCCTTTGGAATGGAATTGAGTTGGTACGCGACTATGCACGCCAGGCGCCACTGGCAGAGTTGATTGGAGAGGAAATATCGCCAACGGTTAATTACAGGACCGCCGAAGCTGTCCGCCGCGACAACTTGCATTACTACCATCCCGTTGGGACCTGCAAAATGGGTCCGGAGTCTGATCTGACCGCTGTAGTTGACGCGCGTGGAAAAGTGCATGGAGTGGACAATCTGTATGTTGCTGATGCATCCATCATGCCGGTCGTGCCGCGCGCCAATACCAACATTCCGACTTTGGTTGTAGGCGAACGCATTTCCGCATGGCTCACCCAGGCATGACTCGACTCGCCATCATCGCCGATGATCTTTCCAGCGCCACGGATTGCGGCGCGCAGATCGTTCGGAGCGGTCTGTCCGTTGTTGTGCCATTGGGAGGCTACTCTCTTCCAATACAGGCGCGTGATGCTCAGGTGATATCCATTGATACGGACAGTCGCAGTTTGTCCGCTGATCACGCCTATGCCAAAGTCAAGGCGGCATCTGAACAATTGATCGCCGAGAGTTGGACGGATTTTTACAAATCAGTAGATTCAACGTTGCGAGGCAACCTGGGAGCTGAGATCGAGGCTGTACTGGATATCCTCAAGCCGGATTGCGCCGTCATCGCGCCAGCCTTTCCTAAATATGGCCGCACTACAGTTGATGGCGTGCAGTATCTTCATGGCCGCCCATTGCATGAAACTGAGTTTGGCACTGACCCGATTGCTCCGGTGAGAGATGCCAACATCACCAGACGGTTGGCTGAAGGATCGCGCCGCAGGGCTGGACGACTGACGCTCGATCAGTTGCGCGCGGGACCAACGCAAATAAAAAGCACCATCCGGGGACTTTTGGCTGATGGAATCGAGTTGGTGGTTGTGGATATTGCCGAGCAGGAGGATCTCAAGCGAATTTGTCTCGGTCTTTCCGGAAGCAATTTAAGAGTCGTCTGGGTTGGCTCAACCGGATTGGCGGAGTTTGTTCCTCTGGCATTGGATGTCGCCGCTGCATCCGAACCATTCAGTCAGGAACCGCTTGATCCCCGACCGGCTCTGGCGTTGGTAGGCAGCGCGTCTGAAACGACTCGCCAACAATTGGACTACGCTCATACCAACAATGGATTGGACATCATCACTCTCGACTCAGCCTGGATGATACATAACGGAACAGCCTTTGCAGCCGAACTTGAACAAGCGGATTCAAACCTACGAGCCGCAATTGATTCAGGTCGGGATGCTGCTCTGGTTGTGCGCGCTTCACGCGACGAGATTGCAGCAACTCAACAACTCGGGGCTGCACTGGATTTGTCCGCCGCACAAGTCGCGCAACGGATCGTTGATGGTCTGGCACAGGCGGGGTGCAAGCTGGTCCGAGAAGGCCTCGTCAGCGGAATCGTTGCCACGGGCGGCGACACAGCCAATGCGTTATGTAATGCTTTGGGAGCGCAAGCCCTCGAAATCCTGGGCGAGGTGGAAGCGGGGATACCCATCATGCGACTCATGGGTGAACAATCGCTGCCACTGGTTACGAAGGCTGGAGGGTTTGGGAGCGAGGCTGCCATGGGGGACGCACTGGTGAAAGTGAAACAATATGCCTAGTTTGGAAGAGTTACCGATCGCGATCACGATGGGCGATCCCTGCGGCATTGGGCCCGAGATCATTGCCAGGTTGTACGCAGACGTCACTCCGTTGCCCTCAACTTTGGTGTTGGGGGATGAAGGACTCATCAAACGCGCGATTCGATTACTGGCTTTGCCCCTTACAGTGGGAGTCATTGACTCGCCGGAACATTTTCAATCTACACCGAACACGATTAATGTCATCGCACTCAGCCGCCTGCCGGAAGATTTACCGTTCGGGCAACTGGACGCGCGGGCGGGCAAAGCCGCCTTCGATTACATCCGAGCCGGAATCGATCTTGCCCTGCAAAAAAGAATCAGGGCAGTGGTCACTGCCCCAATCAATAAAGAAGCGCTGCGATTGGCCGGCATCCACTATCCCGGACACACTGAAATGCTGGCTGATTTCAGCGGAACAAAAGATTTTGCCATGATGTTGATGAACAACGACCTGCGCGTCATCCTTGTCACCATCCATGTTTCGCTGCGCGAGGCGATTGAGCTATTGACGATTGAACGCGAGTTGATGACCATTCGGCTTGCGCACCGGGCAATGATCCAATTGGGCATCGCTCGGCCTCGAATAGCAGTAGCAGGATTAAATCCTCACGCGGGCGAGCATGGACTCTTTGGTTCCGAAGATGAGGCAATCATCCGGCCGGCAATTCTACAGGCACAAGCGGAAGGCATTGATGCAAGCGGACCCTGGCCGGGTGACACTGTGTTCATGCACGCCCGCCAGGGACGGTTCGATATCGTGGTCGCCCAGTATCACGATCAGGGGCTGATTCCCGTCAAGTATTTGGGCGTGGATGAGGGTGTCAACGTCACTGTCGGGTTGCCTTTTGTCCGAACCAGCGTGGATCATGGCACAGCATTTGACATTGCCGGAACAGGCAAAGCCAGCCACGCCAGTTTGCGAGTGGCGGTGGCGCAGGCAGCAATGCTCGCCCATTCTTCATCCGAGTCTGGCCAGACGGGCAAAACTTGATTCCGATACAATACCCTAATAGGGATTTCATGTGGCGATTGTCCATAATCACTGACACTTCGTGTTAAATCCCCAAAAGAGAAAACATAATGGTTTCAACAAATTTGAAACTCATAACTTATCGTGGCGGCTTGGTCAAATTTCGTGTGCCAATTACTTGGATAGAAGAATACGAATCTGCTGGTGGTGGAACTTTTTACGAAAACATCCCCAATTCTGGTACATTACGGCTTAATGTATTGACATTTGAAAATACTTCCGAATACAACGACAAGTCCACGATTGATTTTCTGGCAAAGTCAACTTATGCAAAACGTGGAGTAATCACGTCGCTGCAAAAGGGCAATGCGATGCTAACATATAACGAAGATAGCATGGAAGGAACCGAGAGGTTGCGTATTTATTATTGGCAGATCGCAAACTATGTTCCTCCCAAGCATATTCGAATTGCCGTTTTCTCTTATACAATTTTGGCTGGCCAGGAAAGTGATCCTCTGGTCGCCAACGAATTAAAGGTTGTTGGAGAGCAAATTCCAAAAGCAACCTTTGCTTTGATTACCTTACACTTTCAAAATCGGGACGCTGATTCACGCTGAAAACGCAGATTTTTCTTTTTAGATCAGCGAAAATCAGCGTTCTTCTGCGTCCAAA
>JAKEFL010000360.1 GCA_022616105.1 Anaerolineae bacterium
AAAGTTTAAGTTTAGTTAATTATGCGGCACTCTGTAAACCAACGCCTGCCTGCATTGGCTTCGCGTGATTTCATCCTGTTCCTAACTGGTCAATTGATTTCTGTCATCGGCACCTGGATGCAAGCCACTGCCCTGCCTTACCTTGCTTATCGGATCTCAGGCCGTCCCTTGGACCTGGGCTTGATCGGTTTCTCAACAACATTGCCTACCCTGCTCTTTGCATTGCCCGCAGGCGTTTTTGTTGAGCGCTGGGACAAACGCAAAGCAGTTATTTTTTTGCAAGCCATCATGTCCATTCAGGCGTTTGGGCTTGCGTTTCTTACCTTCACAGGCCAGATCCAAATCTGGCATATCATATTATTGGCATTTCTATACGGTTCCGCCATGGCAGTGGAAGTGACTGCGCGACAAGCAATGCTCATCGAGCTTGCAGGCCGCGAGGCTTTACCCAACGCGATTGCTCTGCAGACTACTGCTTTCAATCTCGGTCGTGTATTAGGACCGTTATGCGCTGCATGGCTAATCTCATCAACTGGGAATGAAGGCAGCGTTTTTCTGGTAAACGGGATCAGTTTCATATTTGTAATAGCGGGATTGTTCCTTGCAAAGACAGGTTTCAAAGTCGATGAGGAGGACACTAATCAAAATCGGAATTTAAGAAGCGAATTCAAGGAAGGGCTTGCATATATCAGGGGCGAGATGGTTGTGATGTCGGTTATTATCATGTCTGCCCTGGTCGGCTTCTTCGGGATTCCGTTGATTCAGCAAATCCCTGCACTGGCACGCGATGTTTTAAGGACGGTCATGGATACTGAAGCCATTGTCGCAGCGCGTACCAGCAATTTATATGCCGCGCAGGGGGCAGGCGCTTTGGCAGCCGCGTTCATCATCGCCTCCATGATCCCAGCAGATAAAAATAAAATTCTCACACTCGGGCAAATTACATTCATCCTTCCGATTATCGCGCTTGGATTCACTTCCAATACCACGATCGCGTTAATTCTGTTGACGTTTATAGGCTGGGGTACAGTGACTCAATTGGTCACGATGAATACCATGATTCAGACCCGGGTGCCAAATGGTTTGCGCGGCCGCGTATTCAGCATATATTTCTGGGCATTGCAGGGAGTAGCGCCATTTGGAAGCATTTTCATTGGCTGGATCGCACAAACGTGGAATGTGCCAACAGCAGCTATTGCAGGCGGCACAATCTGCCTGCTCGGCGTGCTTGCTGTAAGGCTGATTTTCACAAATGGACAGAATTCATTGGCTTAGCGTCAGGTTAACGTTAATCTGCGCGGGTTGACGCTTAATTTTCGCCCGTGATATGATGCTCACTTTGGAGAATGCAATTTAATGGATAACAAGCCCCCGGTCAACAAAAGTACTGATACCCCTGGCTTTTTCTCGCGCCTGATGCAGACCCTCGTTGAGCTGGGTTTGGGGGAATCGATGCTGCGTATTGGGACAACAGCCTTATCTGTGATTCTTCTCGGAGTAGTGATCTGGCTGGTACGTTTATTTTACGCGCAGACGCCGGCTGGGAATGTGGTCAACGCTTTGGAAACGGAACCAACTGTCGCCGTGGCAGGAATCGAAAATATTTCATCAGCGAATGCGGATAGCTTCGGAGGAATCCCTCGCCTGGCTCAGGTACACACAATCATCCCATCCCGGCCGCGACAGGAAATTGTCAAGTACACGGTTCTGGAGGGAGATACAGTGTTTGGGATCGCCGAAAAATTCGGTCTTAATCCCGAAACAGTCTTGTGGGGAAATTACTATATTTTGCTGGATGACCCACACGCGCTGAAGCCGGGACAGGAATTGAACATCCTGCCTGTCAATGGGACGTATCATGAATGGCAGCAGGGTGAGGGGTTGAACGGTGTATCACAATATTATCGCGTGAAGCCGGAGGATATTATTAATTATCCCGCAAACAATCTGGATATTGCAGCCATAGGCGATTTTGCCAACCCAAACATCCCACCTGGAACATGGTTGATCGTTCCAAATGGGAGGCGTGAGTTTGCCTCATGGACCGCGCCGCTTGGCGTGACGCGCGAGAATCCCGCGTTTGCGCGCGTGTTGGGACCTGGCGCGTGCGATCCGATCAGTGGAGGCGCAGTAGGGTATGGGACGTTTGTCTGGCCATCGAATTCACATTTCATCTCAGGATTCGATTACACTCCGGCAGCCAATCATTGGGGTGTTGACCTCGCGGGCAACGAAGGTGAAGGTGTGTATGCCACCGATGCAGGTGTGGTCGTATATGCCGGCTGGAACAATTACGGCTATGGCAATATGATCCTGATAGATCATGGAGGCGGCTTTCAATCTCTATATGCTCACCTAAGCGGAGTCAATGTTGGCTGTGGTCAAAGTGTTGGGCAGGGCGATGTGATCGGCGCAATTGGTAGCACAGGAAATTCAAGCGGTTCACATCTGCATTTCGAGATCATGACCTCCTCCTATAAGCTCAATCCATTTGATGTGTTGCCGGCGCCATAATCTCTTACCGCGAAGCTCGCAAAGATCGCAAAGATTTTTGTTTTTCTTCGCGGTCTTGACGCTCTTGGCGGTTTAAATGATTCTGCTTGCAGAAGGACTTTATCTCGGCTATAATGTGCGTCGCCCCGGGCGCGTAGCTCAGTTGGTTAGAGCGCACGGTTCACATCCGTGAGGTTCGTGGGTTCGAGCCCCTCCGCGCCCACAAAAAGACAAGTCAAAGGCTTGTCTTTTTATTTTGGTGTTCGACTGCTCCGCGATCCGCGCTGACAAGACAAGTGGCTAACAGGATGGGGTAAATTTTTTTGCCACCGCACTCTGCGAGTATGCTTCGCGAAGACACAGAGTCACGGAGTTTTTCCTTTTCGTTTTCTCTGTGTCTTTATTATCTCCTTAAGGGGACCGTGTCTCAGTGGTTAGGGATTTTATTGTAGTTACTCTCTTACTACAATCATAAACAAATCATCCCTATTCTGTTTTATAATCCCACCGTTATGACTACTCGCACCAATGAAGCCTGGCTTTCCGATTTACGATCTCAAGGCGCGGCGCGCGAAGCCGCACTGGAAGATTTACGCTCCATCATACAAAAGGGTTTGCCCTATGCCCTCTCGCGCTGGCTTTCACCGGATCAACCACAATTCAATTCACTTGTTGAAGAGGTGACGCAGGAAACGCTATTGCGAGTCCTCGATCAGTTGGACACCTTCGAGGGACGCAGCCAATTCACGACGTGGGTACACAAAATCGCAGTGCGGATTGCCCTGACCGAACTCCGCCGCAAACGCTGGCGCGATGCATC
>JAKEFL010000361.1 GCA_022616105.1 Anaerolineae bacterium
GAATTCCTGAAGTATTTAAAATTCCACCTTTGATACGGCATGGGAACACGATGGAAATCAGCAAAAAGTTTGGCTCTCCTGTAAAATTGCGTAACGCGTTGAAGAGAATGCAAGCCATGTTATACGCGACCTAGACTTATCTTCTATCAATTCACCTTTGGAACAATTCATGCCTAAGCGTAATACTGGTCAGCTCGAATTAATCCCAAACAAAAATAATACGACCCCTGCACAGTTATCCTCTATCATCAAGGCTGCACGGGATATTATGCGTAAAGATCGTGGGCTTTCTGGGGATAATGACCGACTGCCACAGTTGACGTGGATGTTGTTCCTGAAATTTATTGATGACAATGAACGCGTCCGCGAGGTGGAAGCGGAGGTTGCAGGCGAGAAAGTCACGCCAGCAATCAGAGCGCCTTATCGCTGGCGTGACTGGGCCGCGCCTGCCGATGGATTGACGGGCGATGACTTGAAGAACTTTATCAATAACGATGAAGCCGTGCTCCCCAATGGCAAAAGGGGCGCAGGTTTATTTACTTATCTCAAGGATTTGAGCAATGGCAAGCGCGGCGACCGCCGTGATGTGATTGCGCATGTATTTGAAGGCACGCTCAATCGCATGGTCAGTGGATATCTAATTCGCGAAGTAGTAAACAAGCTCAACCAGATCAGTTTCACCTCAACACAGGAAATACACACGCTGAGTGCATTGTACGAATCGATGCTCAAGGAAATGCGGGATGCATCAGGTGATTCGGGTGAATTTTATACACCTCGGGCAGTCGTGAGGTTTATGGTTCGGGCACTCGACCCACAGCTTGGCGAAACGATTCTTGACCCGGCTTGCGGCACAGGCGGATTTTTGGTTGAGGCATTTGAGCATCTGAAAGAACAAGCCAATACAGTTGAGAAGCGCACTATCCTGCAAAAGCAATCCATTTTCGGCGTGGAAGCCAAGCCTCTGCCGTATTTGTTATGCCAGATGAATTTGCTTCTGCATGGACTGGATACGCCAAATATTGAGTACGGAAATGCACTGACTGTTAAGATCATCGAAATTGGCGAAAAAGACCGCGTGGACGTAATATTGACGAACCCACCGTTTGGCGGAGAAGAGGAAAGAAAAATCCTGGGGAATTTCCCTTCAGATAAACAAACGACTGAAACCGCTTTGCTCTTCCTGCAATTGATTATGCGGAAGCTGCATCGTTCTCCTCGCAGCGGTCGTGCGGCAGTTGTTGTCCCCAATGGGACGCTCTTCGGGGATGGTATTGCCGCGAAGATCAAAGAAGAACTATTACGGGATTTCAATCTTCATACCATCGTCCGTCTGCCGAATGGAGTTTTCGCTCCCTACACATCTATTCCTACAAATTTGCTATTCTTTGAAGCAGGTTCGTCAACAAAAGAAATCTGGTATTACGAACAGCCTCTCCCCGAAGGCGTGAAGAACTACACCAAGACGCGCCCGATGCAGTTCGAGGAGTTCCAGCCGATTTTGGATTGGTGGGACAATCGCGCGGAAAACGAGCGTGCCTGGAAAGTGCGCGCCGCAGACGTAATCCAGACGGACGGCGGAGGGGATGTGGTGAGCGTCAATCTCGATATCAAGAACCCCAG
The DNA here is from genome assembly GCA_022616105.1 of Anaerolineae bacterium. Lineage (GTDB taxonomy): Bacteria > Chloroflexota > Anaerolineae > Anaerolineales > Villigracilaceae > Defluviilinea. Next base: position 1,624 of record JAKEFL010000361.1, read on the forward strand.
CCGCAAAGAGGACTTGGAACACCTGCCGCCCGCCGAGTTGGCGGAGAGTATTCTCGCCAAGGAAAAACAGATTGCGGCGATTATGGATGAAATCAAGAGTTTGTTGATAGATAAGTCGTGAGAAAATCTCTTGGGTTCAAAATGGTAATATTGTGGAAAGGATTTAATTCAAGCAAATCTGAATCCCCTGTGACAATCGCGTCGGCCTTGCCACTGACTGCCAGTTCCAGAATCATATTGTCCTTCGGATCGCGGCAGACGGATATGGTTTCTGCAATTTCAACCAGCACGCTTGATTCGACCAACGCGATCATAAATTCTTCACGTTGTTCATAGGTAATGTAGCGGTCGAATTTGGTTTGATATAAAATGCGGTTGATTTCATCTGCCAGCGGCGCTGACAAAAGAACATCCCCCTGCTTTAGTGCCGCGAAGAATGCCTGCGCGGGCGTGGACTGTTCAAACAGGAGCGCGCTGATCAAAACATTTGTATCAAAGACAAAACGCACGTTAGTTTTTGAGCAGGTCGTCGAGGTTTTCGGGCGTCAAGCCGCGGGCCCGCGCAGAACGGCTGATCTCGCGCATCACTTCCTCCAGCGGCTTACGGGCGCGGGCAACTTCGAGCAGGCGCAGATTGAGCAACAATTCGAGTTTTTTGCGCTCAGAGGGAGAGGCATCGCGAAAGGCTTTTGCTGCCTCGGGCGTGACTTGTATGTTGATGGTTTGCATCGCAGACATAGATTAATCCTTTGTTCAGGATGATTATACTCAAAACAAGGTGATGATGACAAACGGATGGCAAACTGTTCCACTTGGTGAAGTGCTGACTGAACGAAAAGAAACACCATCTCCTGAAAGTTTGGAGAATGGTGAAGTAAGCATTGTCAGCAAGATTGGATTTAACGAGGGAAAAATCGAATTGCGTGCTGATGGTAAAACCAGAACAGGAATGATACTTGCTCGCCCTGGCGATTTGGTTGTTTCAGGAATCAATGCCACAAAAGGCGCAATTGCCGTCTATCCTGAAACTGCACGAAAACCAATTGCAGCAACAATTCATTACGGCGCTTACATTCCAAATAAAGAACGAGTTAGTGTTCAATATCTTTGGTGGTTTTTGAGAAGTGAGGCGTTTAGAGATATTGTTCGACATCATATTCCTGACGGTATCAAAACTGAATTGAAGTCGAAAAGATTTCTTGCTGTCCCAATGCCGTTGCCGCCTTTGAAAGAACAACAACGTATTTTGGCACACATCGAGTCGCTGGCGGCGCGGGTCAATGAGGCTCAGCGTCTGCGCGAAGAGGCAGATTATGAGTCATCTGTATTGCATGGATCATTTGCTGCCAAAGCCTTGAATGAAGTTTCTAATGCTCCAAAACACAATATTGGTGATATTTGCGAAGTTCGCGGTGGCATTCAAAAATCGCCTGCACGTTTGCCACACTTAAACCCCGTACCATATCTTACCGTCGCTCATGTGCAGAGAAATCATATTGATGTTTCATCCGAAACTCGATATTTTGAAGTTTTGCCTGAAGAACTACCACGCTGGAAACTTGAAATTGGCGACTTGCTAAACATCGAAGGAAATGGAAGTGCTGACCAAATTGGGCGTGTTGCTTTATATCGTGGCGAGTTAGGCACTTGTGTTCATCAGAACCATGTTATTCGAGCAAGACCCCACCAAGAAATTATTCTTTCAGAATACCTGAATATGTATTTGAATAGTCCACTCGGACAAGATGAAGTACAAAAGCGAAGTAGAACTACAAGTGGTTTACGAACTTTGAGTGTTGGGCGTATAAGAGAAATTGAAATTCCTATTCCCCCGCTCGACGAACAGCGGCGCATTGTCGCCTATCTGGATGGCTTGCAGGCGAAGGTCAACGCGCTGCGAGAGTTGCAGTCCGCGAGCGGGAAGGAGTTGTCAGCGCTTATGCCGAGTATTTTGGATAAAGCATTTAAGGGAGAGTTGTGATGTCAAGAAAAAGAAAAAAGAAAGGCGTCAGTCCAATTCTAAAAGACTTGGCTGACAAAGTAACAGCAGAAGGAAAGATAGAAAAATTTCTGTTCAATCCAAAAGGGGAAATCAGCATGTCGGATGCGATATCGCAATTAATAAAGCCGTACAGGGATGACGCGCCTGACTATAATTCTTTCAATAATCTTGTTACCTTTGCCTGCATTGCCTGGAACACTTCCATTTTGCCAGAAGAAAAAAGAGACGAGGCGCTTGCTAAAATGGTGGATGTCATCCCAGGAAGGATGGAAGATCGTTTTGATACATTGGCTTTGCTTACAGAACTTATGGAAAGAAAAAGAAAATTATTTCCCGACATTACAAGGATGATCATGGAATACAAGGTGACTGACCAGGGAAACAATTTTCACATTGCAATTGCGTCCACGCTGGAAAAGAAAGGCACGCGAAAATGAATCTTTGGCAGACGAAGGTCAACGCGCTGCCTGCCTTGTGCTTTTCAGGGCGGTTGCCGTCCGTGACAGGGCATGGGCGTATCTCTCTAAATCCAGTCTATGCTGTAGTTGGACCGTCTAAAAGGACATACTACAGGATGAGTACAGGATGCTTATATGCAGTAAAAGGGCAGTCCCTGGACGCAAGGAAGGAGCGTTTAAGCCGATATAGGTCCTCACCTGCTACTCTTCATCGGGCGGATTGACCAGGTCTTTTACACCGAAGACCTTTTCGTAAAAAATCAACAATGCACGAGCTTTCTGTTGAAAGTCCAAATCTGTATTCTCGTGTGCACCCGTTCCTTCGAGAGTTTCAAGGTGTGCAACCAAACGCTCACGAAAATTAGTGTTCGGCGAACTGGGCAAAAGCGCTTCCAATTCATGAATCATCCCTTTTGCCTGTTGGATAACTGTCAATGCGTTGGACAGCAAGGTGTTTTCATCAATCACTTCTTTGAGCAGTTTGCATTTATACGTACGACAAAAATGCGGATAGTGAGGAGAAGTATAAATCGTACACACCCCCTGCCAAAGCGGGCAGGGCTGGCTAAACCCTCGCTGGCTGGGAAC
>JAKEFL010000362.1 GCA_022616105.1 Anaerolineae bacterium
CATCGGCAGATTTACAATTGAGCAATTCCATGTATTCGCCGTTTTTCACCAAGAATCTCCTTGCATTAATAGTACAGCCACCCAACGGCTTGCGTTACCCGTGGTGGGTGGGACGAGATAACCTGTCGAAGCGGATAACGCAAGCATAAGATAATCTTTATTTTAGCGGGAACGTACCCCAAGTCCGGTGCACGCGGGGTTCGGCGGCGATGCAAGGTTACCATCCTGTCCCAAGAGGACCGCCATAAGCCCCTAGATCAGAAGGCGAGCCATCGGTATCGAGTATATCGGGGTCTCCTGTATCTATCGCTGGAGAGCCTTGCTGTAATTTGAAATCACGATTTTCTAAATCTACAAACTGAGGATCTTGACTTATGTTGTGAATACCTGCTATTGACTGACCACCACCCGCATAGAGCGCTAGTTGATTCCATAGCAGGTTGTAGTCAACGACAGAATTCTCCGCTGGTTGCTGGTGCAGACCAATTCCCCAGTCAAATGGCCCGTAAACGATATTGTTTATGATCTTGATTCCAGGGGCTGACAGGTAGTTTTCGATTCCGCCCCCATTTTCAAAAGCGGGGTAAATAAGTTTCTCCTGATAATACCACCCGTCTGGAGGTCCATTGAGCCATGCGATGGTATTGTTGCTCACTTCAATATTTTTTCCATCACGGAGTTCTATGCCGCGAACACAGTCAACAACAATATTGTTGCGAATGATGACACCATTACCACGCTCGACTGCTATTCCCGTTTGTGCTCCAATGACTACATTGTGTTCTACGAGTGTATTGAGACGTGCTCCGATTCCTTGATGTCCTCCACCTTCCACAATGTTGTGATGGATCCACACATTGCTGGTATGGGCATCGATTCCAGCCCAATGGAAATAACGAACCTCATTATGAGCAATCTCAACATTGTTAGGATTACCCAAGATTTGTACCGCCGTCTGGCCCGCATAAAGTACTTTGGCATACTGTAGTGTGCCTCTTTCGATAAAAATCCCCTCCCACTGTGCGGGACTGGTATTCTCACCCTCTGGTTGAAAAATGATAGGTTGCTCAGATGTGCCTATGGCATTGATCGTCCCATTACGACCATCAATCCGGATAGCATTCTTCGACCACTCTTCAAGACGTACAGGGTCATTGTGACTTCGAGTATATTCATCATCGTAGGTATAACCTTGATGACGATCGTCGCTGTTGGAAGCCAGGTAGACCGTTGTGCCGGGCTCGATGGTCAATGTAGCTCCGTTAGCCAGCTGTATGTCTCCCGTGAGGTGGATTTCGCCCCGCCAGGTTTCATCTTGGTTGATGACTCCTGATGTGGTGATGCTTTCTTGTGGGCGAGGTTGTGTCGCGGTGGCTATTCTCGGCGAGGGAGCAGGTTGAGTAGATGAGGGGCTTGGAGTTGTCGTGGCCGCTGGAGATGGTTTCGCACTGCAAGCCGTCAAAACCAAAATCAAAATTGATAATCCAAATTTTTTTAACATGATATACTCCTTTGCTGGCTAGTGTGCTCTCAGTCCAGATACCAAAGTTAACCCCGATTCGCCGCCCAACGGTTGGCGTTAGCCGCAAGTGGGAGGGGTAGGGGAGGGTCGGGAGCAGAAAAAATCCGAAGCCAGAAAAAAGCCTAAAAAACGCGGCGAATCCCACTTGCCGGCTGCACGCTTTGTTGGGCGGCCTTGCGAGAACGTCAGACTCAGTGACATGACTCACAAGCGTGAGAGCAGTTTGCCTGCGATAGTAAGGCAGCTACCAATACATGTGATTTTCGGTGTTAACGCCGCCCGATAACAAAGGTCCTCCTGCTCCCGGTGTATGTAGCGACCCCCTTGCGTATTTGCTGAGAGATAGTTCTTGATAACCGCTGTATACTTTACCGCTTCTCTTGTCCTGATACTTGAAATCTACTCTCGCTCTCGGAGAAAACTCTGGCGGGAAGTATTCGACCCGGTACGTGAAACTATGTCTGATTTCCCCGCTATCATCGAAGGAGGTAAAGCGCATGATTGGGTCCTTACCTAATAGAACACCACTAAGGGATGCGCCGGTGAAATTCACGCGTAATTCTATCCCTGTCATCCTATATGTGTGCTGAACAGTTTCAATGATGGTGTAGTGACCGGAAATCTCCAATGCACACCAACGAGGCACTGATTCATTAGGAGGAAACACATCAAATACTTGGTTGGTGACCTGCGTGAATCTTCCTATGAAAAGGTATCCATGACCGATGGCACTCATAGGCTTCTCCAAGTTTCAATGCAATCTATCGCAGAGCGGTCGTGGGCGGCCCAACTAAATGAAACCAAGAAATAATTACGGTTATGAATCGCAGGAATCGCCCAAAATCACGGTATTTTTGCAAGAAATGTCCGCCGCAAAACCGCAGAAATTAGTTGGTTTCATTTAGGTCTTAAGCGAAATGGTTCCGCATACACATCCAATTTGGGGTGTTATACGGAGCTATTCCGTATAACAGACTATATCCAGCATTATACCTCCCGTCTCCAAAACCAAACAACAGGACTATAATTCGCATCAATGGCTTCCATCACCCTCCCTGCGAAAATCGAAGAGCATCCGCATGTGCGGCCGCTCAATGTTTTGCGCGACCTCTCCACAGTTGCGGACTTGATCGAGGTGTGCTTTTCGCCCACCATGGACAATGAAGGCCAGCGTTATCTCTCTGATATGCGCCGCGCCAGCCGCGACGATGGCTTCCTCAACTGGGCGACTCACATGGCTGAAAGCACATCTTTGCCGCTCACAGGTTATGTGTGGGAGCAGGATGGATGCATCATCGGCAACGCGAGTCTGATCCCGTTTCGTGATAAAGGCAAACGGATTTATCTCATCGCGAATGTGGCAGTCCACCCCGATCATCGCAGACGCGGGATCGCGCAGATCCTTACAGAACGCGCCATGAGCTATGCCCAGGCTAAAAAAGCGGCCGCTGTCTGGCTTCACGTGCGCGATGACAACCTCGCCGCGATCAGGCTTTATACAAAATTAGGTTTTCAAGAAATCAGCCGCCGCACTACGTGGTACGCGCGTACTGATTCATTTCCTCCCAAAGTGGATACGGATATTGAGATCGTTCCACGACATGCGCGCTTCTGGCCCCTTCAACAGGATTGGCTTCGCCGCCTCTATCCTGAAGCGTTGAGTTGGTACCATTCCTGGAGCTTTACCCACCTTCGGCCGGGACTCATGAACTGGCTGTATCTTTTATTTGTGGATTACAACATCAAACAGTGGGCAGCAGTCCGCGGCGATGAATTACTCGCCACACTGACGTGGATGCCGCAAGGGGGCAGGTCAGAGTCGCTTTATGCAGCCACCGCTGGTCGAGACGCAAGCAGTCGAGACCAAGGGAGTGAAGATGAAGAACATATCGCCGAAGCACTGATACAGCTCCTCATCCATGCGCGGCGCACGCTATCCGCTCATTCCAGGCTTACATTGGATTTCCCCGCTGGCGAAATGACCGACGCGATCACAGACGCGGGTTTCAAGCCGCGCCGCACACTGATTTGGATGAAAGCATAGCGCGACTGGAAAGCATTCTCTTCGTATTAATAGCTGACCCTTATTAATGTCATTCTGAGCCGCAGAGCGGCGAAGAATCTCTACCACGATGCGCGAGACCCTCACCTGCACTGCACCGAACGCAGTGCGGCGCAGTGTCGGTTGCAACCAACGCTCCCTCAGGGTGACACACCTTAATTGAAGAGGAAAACACATGACAAAATTTATTCTTCGTTGGGCAATTAACGCAATAGCGCTGTACCTGGCAGTTCTAATCCTGCCAGGCATTGATCTTAGAAGTGATCTGGTTTCGATCCTGTGGCTGGCGCTTATCTTTGGACTGGTCAATGCGCTGTTCCGCCCATTGATTCAAATACTCACCTGTCCGCTCATCATATTGACTCTTGGTTTGTTCACGCTGGTGATCAACACATTCCTGTTTTGGCTGACAAGTGTTATTGGTCAGTCATTTGGCTTCGGCTTAACCATCAGCGATCCCGTCTGGTGGAATGCTTTCCTGGGCGGGTTGGTAGTTAGCATTGTAAGCGTTGTGATGACACTGATATTAAAAGATGAGTTGAGAGGGAAGTAATTCGTACTGCGTACTGCGTATCATGACGGTTTGCTGAATACAAGCCGTCCCGTTTTAAGTTTATCTCGTTGGTTGAGTAGGCGGCGGGTTTCGATACGCAACGAACGCTACTCAACCACCGCCGCCGTATCGAAACCAACAAGTTATCAGAATTAATTTTGTAACAAAAAACTCTTTGCTTATTGGTGATTTCGACACCTGCACTGCACCGAACGCACGATTTGTCCCTTTGGGACAAATCAGGTGCAAGTGTACGCCCTGCGAAAACCATGCAGGGCTACTCAATCACCGGTTACCCCTCAGTATTTAATCCCTGCAACCCTCCAGCCGATTTTGCCATCCTCACTCCGCGCAGGACTGCCTCAGCCATTGCCTCTGCCGCATATGCACCGACTGTTGAAACGTCCGCTTTCCTACTGCCAGTTGACAAAGCAAAAATAACATCCCCATCCAGCATGGTATGAGCAGGTTTGATGGTTCGTGCGATTCCATCCTGTGCCATCTGTGCGACTTTGGTTGCCTGCGCTTTTGTCAACTTCGCGTTCGTCGCGACAACTCCGATGACTGTGTTCGTACGGGTTGCCAAACCGAGAATGCCGCGTCCGACTGGATTCTTCATCGCAGTGAGCGTATCAGCATAATGATCCTTTTTGCCAACGCGTAATGGTCCTACTTTCCCAGAACGAAGACCGGCAATGATTTTTCCTGATTGTGGGTCAATTACATCCCCAAACGCGTTCACCGCGACAATTGCGCCAACGACTATTCCACTACCGATATCCACGCTGGCTGTACCCAGCCCGGATTTCATCCCCAGTTTCAAGCCAAACATTTTGCCAATAGATGCTCCTGTGCCAGCACCGACATTTCCCTCAGCAGGCGCATCAGATGAAGCCAAAGCCGCGGCGCGGTATCCCATGGCGGAATCAGGCCGAACGTCCGCGCGACCGAGGTTCAAGTCATAGAGAATGGCTGACGGAACGATTGGAACTTTTGCAACGCCTGTGTTGAACCCGATTTTCTTTTCTGCGAGATAACGCATCACGCCGGTTGCCGCATCGAGTCCAAATGCAGAGCCGCCTGCCAGCACAATCGCATGGACTTTTTGAACGAGATTGATCGGGTTGAGTAAGTCAGTTTCGCGCGTTCCAGGCGCGCCGCCGCGCACATCCACACCTGCAACAGCCCCTTTGCGGCAAAGGATTACAGTACAGCCCGTCAGCGCTTGATCATCCTGTGCATGTCCCACTTCAATCCCGCGCACATCGGTTATGGCGTTTTTGAGTTTCATGTCTACTCTCGGCGGCGGGGACGCCGCCGTCCCACGGGGATGCTATGCAAAGGACTGCGGCGGGAGCAAAACAATTACCCCAAATCGCGGACTAATTCCATGAACTCATTCCACTCTTCTTGAAAGAAGTGTAAAGTGACATTGTTCAACTCAATGTGATAAGTTGTCTCGCCATCGGGCTCCTCTGCCTTCCATGCCAGGAAGTTATCGGTTTCGGCAATGGTTTCGGTTTTTGGTTCCGTGTGATTGTTACTCATTCTGATCTCCTCTTCTTGATTCTATAATTTCCTGTTTTCGTTTCCGTAGTGTGGCAGCCCATAATTTTCTGATCTGTTTGATCCATTCAGAGTCCATGGGTGATGGTAATTCTGTTTCTCTTTCGGGCCAGGGTTCCAGGTCAAGCATCTTCCGCATCGTATACTTGCCCAGCAGTGTAAGCGATGCGAGGAACGGCGCAGCAATCACGACGCCTAATAAACCGAGCAGGTTGGCTGCCACCAGGGCAGTAACCAGCACCGCAGCGGGATGCACTTTCAAAGTACGCGCCATAATGCGTGGCACAACGAAGCTATCGATGATCTGGTCTATGATCAGGGTAATGATGACGACAATGGCGGTATAAACCAGGGGTTGCAAATCGAACGGTTTATCTGGTTGGAAAAATGTGACCAGCCCCATTACGACCCACGTGATCGCGGGACCAATGTAAGGCAGGAACTTTGCAAGCCCCGCCATGAGGGCAAGTCCCAGTGCATACCTAACGCCCAGAAGGGATAATAGGATGATATAAATGACAGTCGCCAGAACAAAGATAAAAATCTGCCCACGCAGGAATGCATTCCAGATGCGGCTCAATTTACTACCAAGAGTGCGCAGGTCTCCCGAATAACCGGGGACATCAACTGTGATCAAATTGCCTTGTAAGCCTCTGCTTTCTGCCATAAGGAAATAAGAGACCAGGAGGACAAAAAATGTCCAGCCGAGTGCTTCTGCCGCGCCGCTTGCCAGCGCGCCCACAATATTTCCTGTTCGCCCAAGCAAGGGCTGGACAAACGAGAGCAATTGTTGGCTGAGGGCGTTTAGATCGATGGTCCGCATATCCAGCCTGAATGGACCGATTTGAAAGACGCGTCCGGAAAGGTCTTCTACGTATGTTGGCAGGTTGGCGAGGATATCCTGAACGACACTGATCAGGCTTTGCACTTGTTGGACTAATCCAACCCCTCCCAGCGTAACGAGGGTAATCAAGATGATAAGTATGCTGAGATAAAGGAGATTGACAGCTGCCCTCCACGAGACATTCAGACCGCGCGAAATTGCAGATGCCAGGGGATGGAAAAGGTATGCCAGGATGAAGATCATCAACAGCGGCGTAACAAGGGTTGCGAATCGATATAACAAAAACGCGATAATCCCCACAATGACCAAGCCAACCAGCAATTTGGTTGTTGGACTCCAGCGAGGTGAAGAGGTGGTTATTTGATTCATCAAGATGCTCCAATGAGAATATCCATATTCTAGCCAAGAGGGGATGCTTTTGCAACCATTTAACTTACTTTACGCAGTCAATGCCCATTGGTTGTGATTTCCATACCAGGATCTCTAACGCCACAGTTGCACCTGATTTGATAAGCAAATCATGCGTTCGATGCAGTGCAGGTGAAACGCCAAGGCACAAAGTGATTTAAATAGGACTTACGTAAAACCCTGAAAAAGAGTCCGCTAATCCGCACTAATCCACACTAATCTCTTTAAAATTCGTGAAGACACCTGCACTTGCATGCCGGTGCAAGTGTTAGCGTAGATTGGCGGAATCAATGCGTTTTCTGCGTAAGTCCTGTTAAATCTTTGCGGCTTAGCGCCTTTGCGTTAAGAGTTTCCGTGAGAAATTCGTCCATGTGTAAAGTGGGCATTTAAATAAAAAACACCCCCGCAAGATTTGGTCTCGCAGGGGTAGTGATTATCCTAGCAGCCACCGAGGAATGGGAAGAAGGTACACCAGAGGAAGTTTGCATCGATGAACCATAAGATTCCTGCGCATGTGCAGAGGAATAATAAAAAGCCCACGCCAATCAGGATGGGAGTCAAATTTGTTCTCGCGGGTGCAGGCGCGGAAGACACTGGGCTGGCTGGCACACTTCCTGCATATTCAGCAGGTGGGGGCGGAGGCGGAGCTGCGGGTCGAGAGGCAGAGGGGACAGCTGTCGCACGCGGCGAAGCGATGGTGGCGGCAGGGTCAAACGTTGATGCTTCATAGACCAGCACGATCTGTTCGCCAAACGAAACAACTTCGCCCGCCTTCAACACACGTGGACCTGCCAATCGCTGTCCGTTCACAAACGTCCCATTGGTCGAGCCGAGATCCTCCAGAATATACTTCCCGCCCTGAAACGTCAGGCGCGCGTGGCGGCGCGAAATTTCCGCATCGTTGATCACAACATCATTTGTGGAATCGCGCCCGACAGTGAGCTGGTCACCTCCCAGGTTGAACACCGCACCAGGCGTGGGCCCTGATCGCATGATGAGTTGGAAATGGGACGCCATACTTACTCCTCCAAAATCGCAGGTGAATTATACTGAGTGTAAAGGTTTCAAGCAAAAAAGTCAACCACACGGTGATACAGGATGAGCTGTGTGCCACTTGACAGAAAAGTGCGAGAGCATACAATCTATCAGATATAAAATGAATACACCTGTTTTTCCCATCCCTGATTTTTTCGACGTGAACAAAGTCGGCACGGTCTGGAGGATTCCATACGAGGAACGCGCAAAGCAGGCGCGGGACTGGGCGCTTCAACACGGAATTCAACCGGCCTCCGTTGATTCGTCCAAAACCTGGCTGATGCTGATCGATGTGCAGAACACCTTCTGCATCCCGGACTTTGAACTTTACGTGGGCGGCCGCAGTGGACGCGGTGCAGTGGAAGATAACGCGCGTCTTTGTGAGTTTATCTATCGCAATCTGGGGAACATCACACACATCACCGCCACCATGGACACACATATGACGATGCAGGTCTTTCACGCCATCTTCTTTATAGATAAGGATGGGAATCACCCTGCGCCATATACCGATATTCACGCCTCTGAACTACGCGATGGAAAATGGATGTTCAACTCAGCAATCGCCTCTCAGTTTGGCATCGCACCCGAATACGGCCAGCAGATGATGATCCATTACGCGGAAGAGTTGGAAAAGAAAGGCAAATACGCGTTGACGATCTGGCCCTATCATGCCATGCTTGGAGGCATCGGTCATGCGTTGGTTTCTTCCGTCGAAGAAGCTATTTACTTTCATTCTGTAGCGCGGCTGGCACAACCTGAAATTGAAATCAAGGGAGATAAACCCTTCACTGAAAATTATTCGGCGATCGGTCCTGAAGTGTTAACCGGTCCCATGGGCGAGACGCTGGGAAATCACAATCCCAAATTCATCGAGCAGTTGCAGCAATTTGATAAATTGATTATAGCCGGGCAAGCCAAAAGCCACTGCGTCGCGTGGACGGTCTCTGACCTGCTTGAAGATATTGCCATACTGGATCTCGAACTCGCGGAGAAAGTCTATTTGCTCGAAGATTGCACTTCTCCTGTTGTTGTCCCTGGTGTTGTAGATCACACAGACGCGGCAGACGCAGCTTTTGAAAGATTCGCAAAAGCAGGGATGAATATTATCCAATCCACGCAATCCGTCTCCAGCCTCTAATCGTAAATCCAAAACTTGTACTGACGGTTCGTCTGTCGCTCACCGTATCGAAGTATCGTAAATCCAAAATCGTAAATCGTAAATCCAAACCATGTCCATCTTCGACAAAACACGCCTCACCAATGAAACCTTCAAACTCGATATCGAGCGCATGCGGCGCGGCTGGTATTCAGATAAATATTTTGAGAATATTGGCCGTATGCTCACAACGCTGGCATCAGAGGAATATATCTACGCGGGTCAACGTCATAATTTATCTGCTGATGTATCACCTAATAATATAGCGGTGGGTGATATCGAAGTGGAAATGCAGTGGTTCACGCGTCGTTTGGGGAGTACCATTGTGGTAGGCGTGGATAAATCATTGGAAATGCTCAGGCATGCCACAGGTTATTGGAAAGATGGCGAATTTATTGAAACGGCAGATAAGCTGGAGGTATGGGCAGTGCATGATGGAGTAGTTGTTAAGTCTGATGGAAATCCGTTGAACGCAGAAGCTGTGCTCAAAGTGCGCGGACGTTATCGCGATTTCGCCTTGCTTGAAACACCTACCCTGGGTGTACTCACCCGTTCGAGCCGCGTTGCCACGAACGTGTATGAAACACTTACAGCCGCGCGCGGCAAACCAGTGTTATTCTTCCCCGCGCGTTTTGACCTGCACGAGGTGCAGGCTGCAGACGGCTATGCCTATAACATTGCCATTCAACGCTTCAATATGGATTACTCAAGCCAAATCGGTTCGTTTGTTTCAACCGACGCACAGGGTGACTGGTGGGGCGGCGCGGGTGGCGGGACCGTGGCGCACGCGGCAATCGCCTCCTTCCTTGGCGATACGGCAGAAGCCATGATGCAGTTCGGGCGCATTTTGCCGGCGCGCATCCCGCGTATTGCCCTGGTAGATTTCAATAATGATTCTGTGCGTGATACATTGCGCACACTGGAAGTGATGTTCAATCAATATCGCGAACTGTGCGATGCAGGAGATGAAACCGAAGCGGCGAAATATGTTCTATATGGTGTTCGGTTGGATACCAGCGGAAGTTTGCGCGATGTGTCGGTTGAACCGTTGGGCGACCCTGCCCTGGACCTGGGTGTGAATCCGCGGTTGGTCTTTAACGTCCGTCAGGCGTTGGATTCCGCGTCAGAAAACTGGAGCATACCCAAAGTCTGGAAAGAGGCGGCGCGTGAGTACTGTCACAATGTAAAGATCGTCGTCTCGGGTGGGTTCAATCCAGAAAAGATCCGCAAGTTCGAGAAGTTGGGAGTCCCTGTGGATATTTACGCAGTCGGCTCATGGCTGTTCAACAACAATGGCGGCACTGTGACCGACTTCACCGGGGATGTGGTGCGAGTGAAGCTACATGATGAATGGGTGGACATGGCAAAAATCGGACGCCGCCCGCTGGCGAACCCGGATTTGGAGAGGGTGTGGTAGCATTTGGACAATCGGTATGATATTCTGAATTTTACGGAAGTATGCCTTGCATGTCTTTTTCCGAGTCCGTAAATTATCATGCTTTACTAACATTTAATGGTAACCGAAGCATGATTTCAGCCGTCTTGAATATGTGCTTGTATAGTTAGAACTTGTCTCTCTGCCGTTACAGATCCCTTGAATAACAGAGAATTTACAATAGGGTAACAGCTTTTTCAAGATTCTCTTTTAGAATGCCAATATGGAGTTGATATGACGATTTCTCGTCGTGATTTTCTGAAAACCTCCGGATTGATGGCTGCCTGGACTGCATTAGCAGCCTGCACGCCAAACGCGCCGACCACGCAAAGTGCGCACCATACTGTCGATGGTCCTACACAAACTACTTTACCCCAACCAGTTCTAGATCCTACACAAATTGCTACACCTTTACCAACGCCTGTTCCTGATGGCGAAAAACTTCTTATTCACACACTGCGTCGCATGACGTTTGGTCCCACGCCTGAAATGTTCGATAAAGCCAGACGCCTGGGCCTGGATGGATTTATCGAAGAGCATCTCTCTCCCGAATCAATTCCGGACCCTGAAATCGATTCACTGCTTCAGCCCTTTTCCACGCTGAACATGACAGTTGCAGAGAGACTCCAACTTAGCGAAAATAACCAATCGGCAAGAGAGTTGATCGAGGCTGCGATTCTGCGTCAATGGCACAGCCAGCGCCAGGTTTTCGAGATGATGGTGGATTTTTGGAGCGATCATTTCAGTATCTACATCGGAAAGTTCCTTTGCAAGGTACTGAAAACAGACGATGATCTAAAAGCGATTCGCCCGAATGCACTGGGAAAATTCAGAGATCTTCTATACGCCTCCGCCAAAAGCCCGGCCATGCTGATATATCTGGATCAGGCGGAAAGCCTGGGTGAATCGCCAAACGAAAACTACGCCCGCGAACTGCTTGAACTGCATACAGTGGGTGTGGAATCAGGGTACTCACATCATGATGTGGCTGAACTGGCGCGCGTGCTCACAGGTTGGACGGTTTCCGGTCCTGGCAATCAGAGGATAGGTCCTGGTGTTTATTATTTCAACCCGGAGATTCATGACTATGGTGAAAAACATGTGATGGGCATGATGATTTCACCAACAGGTGAATCGGAAGGCGAGATGATCCTCGACATGCTTGCGAGTCATAACAGTACTGCTCATTTCATCAGCAGGAAACTTGCACGCAGATTTGTATCCGATTCACCCGACCCCGCGCTTGTGGACGCGCTAGCTCAGGTCTTTCTTCAGTCTGACGGCGATACGCGTCAGATCCTGCGCGCCTTACTGAACTCTGAACAATTCAAAACTTCGGCGGGGCAGAAATTCAAGAAGCCGCTGGATTTCTTCATCTCCACCTTGCGACTCACAGATACAACCATCATCGGAAATTTGCGAAAAC
This sequence comes from Anaerolineae bacterium, assembly GCA_022616105.1. Lineage (GTDB taxonomy): Bacteria > Chloroflexota > Anaerolineae > Anaerolineales > Villigracilaceae > Defluviilinea. The sequence continues at coordinate 12,011 of JAKEFL010000362.1, forward strand.
TGCAGGAGTATTTGCGCCTGCTGGGGCAGATTCCCTTCTTTTGGCAGCCGCCAGATGGATACCCGGATGTGGCAGAATACTGGGCTACAACCAGCGGCTTGCTCGACCGCTGGAACTTTGGCTTTTTACTTGTATCGAATGCGATCAAGGGTGCGACGGTGGATTTGACTGCCTTGACCAAAGACGCCGCCTCTGCAGAAGACATCGTGGATGTATTAAGCATTCGCTTTCTGGGTGAAAGAATGCCGGATGATGCCCGTTCTATTCTTGTTGACTACGCTTCATCAGGCGACCTTGATACTGTTATCCCTTCCATCGCCGGGTTGATTCTTGGGTCACCTCATTTTCAAGTGAGATGACTGGTTGCACACTCGTTTTAGGACGCAGATGAACGCTGATTTACGCTGATGTTTTGATTGGATGATTGATGGATAAGAAACTTGTTTATAGCGCTCCGTTGTACAAGCACTCAGAACTGACTGATCAAATTATCAGCGCGTTTTATGCAGTGTATTCCGCTCTGGGCTACGGGTTTCTTGAGAATGTTTATGTCAAGGCGTTGATGATCGAGTTGAAGAAACGCGGTCTAAATGTTCGTGACGAACTCCCTGTCCGAGTCTATTATGATGGTCAACTGATCGGAGAATATTTCGCGGACTTGGTAGTGAACGAATTGGTGATCCTTGAAATCAAAGCTATCAAAGCTTTTGCGACTGAACACGAAGCGCAATTGTTGAATTACTTGAAGGCAACACCGTATGAAGTCGGCTTGCTCCTGAACTTTGGACCAAAGCCCGAAACCAAACG
>JAKEFL010000067.1 GCA_022616105.1 Anaerolineae bacterium
CGTGCCTCTTTAATGGGAATGGGCAACGGGCCCGAACGCGTGCTGATCAATCTGGATTCGCACCCTGACCGTACGCTGGGTGTCCGCGCTATGGATTGCACGGTGATCGCGCATGAGAAAACCGCGCAAGCTTTTCGCAATCGCCCGAATACTTTCAAGGCGCAGGGCGATGAGACCGGCTCCAATTGGGAGGGGATCCCCGGGCTGGGAAGTGTCCGCTGGGCGCCCCCGGAAATATCCTTTGTAGATCAAATGTCATTGTATTGGAGCGAGACGCCCATTATTCTTGAGAGTCACCCGGGTCCCACCTCAGGCGCGATCTGGGTCATTTTACCGGATGAGAAAATCGTTTTCGTTGGCGACGCGGTGGTCAAGGGTCAGCCTCCGTTCCTGGCTTATGCCGATCTGCCTGCATGGATTGAAAATCTAAATAGTTTGCTGGAACCCAGGTTTAAAGGTTTCACAATAATTAGCAGCCGTAGTGGTATCGTGAATCAACAAGTCATTCGGCAGCAGATTGCATTGCTCAAACGCATCCATGACAGGCTGGAAAAACTTGGGAAGAAAAAGCCTACTGTTGGCATCACAGATAAACTTGCAGATCAGTTCCTCAAGGATTTCAGAGCCCCTGCCGAGCGGAAGAAACAGTATTTACATCGCCTGCGATATGGGTTGAATCATTACTATATGCGCCATTATCATACTTCTCCCCGTCATTTGTTGGATGAGTGATGATGCGCCCTCACCCTAGCCCTCTCCCAAAGGGAGAGGGAAGTGCCAAGCCTCTTTTTGAAGTGACACGTGGACGGATTGTAGAATCCGTCCACTATGGTTCAATCGCTGTCCTGGATTCAAACGGCAGATTGATCTCCTCTTATGGCGACCCAAATGCGGTCGTTTTTTTACGCTCCAGTGCAAAACCTTTTCAAGCCATCCCATTTGTGGAACATGGCGGCGTTGAACATTATGGGTTTACCCCGCGGGAACTTTCGATCTCCTGCGCTTCGCATGAAGGCAGTGACCTGCATGTTCAAACCATCGAAGGGATGCAAAAGAAAATCGGGTTGGAAGAAAACCAGTTGCAGTGTGGGACTCACCTGCCCGGCGATGCGGATGCATTCAAATCACTTGTAGCAAACGGTGGACGACCCGGTCCGAATCGCAATAACTGCTCAGGCAAACATACTGCGATGCTTGCGTATGCAAAGATGTGTGGACTCTCTTTGGATGATTATCTCGATATCAATCACCCCATTCAAAAGGATATCCTCGCCTCCTTCTCAGACTTATGCCTGATCCCGCCTCAAGAAGTTGAACTCGGCATTGACGGCTGTTCCGCGCCCAACTTTGCAGTTCCGCTATATAAGGCCGCCTTGGGATTCGCACGTCTATGTGACCCGCGCGAGGTTTCTGAGTCACGCGCGGTGGCATGTCGCAAAATCACATCCGCGATGACAACTCACCCGGAAATGGTCAGTGGCTATGGTGAATTCGATGAACAATTAATGAGGGTGGGTGAAGGGAAAATCGTTTGCAAGCGCGGGGCGGAGGGCTATCAGATCATTGGGCTTTTGCCCGGCTTGTTGAGTCCTGATTCACCCGGGATCGGCATCGCGCTCAAGGTTTCAGATGGTGACGCGTCAAGTATTGGGGCGAATCTCGAATCAAGAAATCGTGTTCGCCCGGCTGTAGCGATCGAGATCTTGCGACAGCTTGGAGCGATTTCATCGAAGCAGGAACAGGCTCTGGCTGGGTTTGGACCGCAGAAGCCCGTCACAAATCTTCGGGGCATTGTCACAGGGCAATCCCGCCCGATGTTTGAGCTTTAAGTAACTCACCTTACGCATTTTGCCACTGAGTCACCAAGTCGTAAGTCGGATTGCCAATCCGACCTACATCATACTAGACACGGAGAACACTGAGAAAACCCTTTATTTTTTCTCTGCGACTCCGCGGCTTTATTATCCCTGTTAGGGGACCGTGGCTGGACTGAGTAACATCAATGATTCATTAATGGGATGGGTATCATAAACATTACAGTCCTCAAGACTGCCATACTTGAAGATAAAGGGTGTTACAATGCACCCGGATAACAACACCATCTTCTGAGAGTGAATCTATGGCTTCCACCGGGGACCGCATTCTGCTCGTCGAAAATGACCCTGAAATCAGCGACATCATTGCCCGTCAAGCCCTGAAATCTGTTGGCTATCAGGTGGATGTCGTTCAGGATTCGTCCTCTGCCATCAAACGCTCGCTTCAAACTCCCCCAGACCTGGTCATCGCTGATCTAAATCTACCCGGCTTGAGCGCCAAAGACCTGCTCGTTGCCCTCACCTCTCAGGGCGTAAATACTCCTTTGCTTGTCATCGCCAGTAAAGGACAGGAGCAGGACATCATTCAAGCCTTTCGCCTGGGCGCAGCGGATTATCTTTTATGGCCCGCGCGGGATGCGGAAGTGGTTTCAGTCGTGGAACGCGTCCTCCAGCGTGTGCATGAGATTCGAGACCGCCAGCGGCTTGACCTGAAATTGAGCGAAACGAATCAGGAACTTCAGCGCGCTGTGCGTGAATTGACTGCCATCATAAATATTGGTAAAGCCGTCGTCTCTATTACAGATCAGCGTTTTTTGTTTCAAAAGATCGTTGATGGTGCAGTGCAGGTTGCCGAGGCGGATATCGCATGGCTTCTTGTGCGAAATGAAGAAAGTAAAACCTTTTTACTCACAGCACATCGCGGGCTTCCCAGTACCTGGTCCTCCAAGATGAACATGCCTCTGGAAGATGGCATCAGCGGGCTGGTGGCTCTTTCAGGAGAGACGTTATCCATCGCTGGGGATGCACTGCTCAAATTCAGAGTTGCCAATTTGGGAAAGTCTGCCTGCGCAGTGCCGATCAAGGTCCAAAAGGAAGTGATCGGGATGCTGGTTGTCGTGCGCAAGGAGGAGCGTGCATTTGAAAAGATCGAGCAGAGACTTCTTGAAGCAGTGGCAGATTACGCTTCCATTTCACTGGTGAATGCCAGGTTGTTCCGAGCCCTGAATGACTCGATGCAGGTATCCAAAGATGGAGAGAAACAGCAAAATGCCCTGCTCGAATCGGTCCGTAGTTCCATCGTGGAAGAGTTGCATTCTGCGACCTATCCGATTGATTTATTATTGACTGAAAAACAGGGCAAGCTGTCAGAATATCAACGGCAGGCACTGCAAACGGCTCGCGCTGCCCTTCAAAGATTGGCGCGTGCTGCGGAAAAGACCACGCCGCCTGTTCCTATTAGACTAAAAAAGCAGTAAAATCCTCTCACATATATGTCGAAGCCTGATTTGATCCTGCTCGCGCTGGAAGATTCTGCAATTCTGAAATTGATGGATAGTGCGCTGCACGCTGTCAAATATGAAACTGCAATTGCCAAAGATACACAATCATTGAGCAGAATCCTACAGGAAGCCAGCCCGGCTCTGGTATTGATCGGGGAAACATTTGGCGGGCATGATAGCTTGAAAATTTCCAGGGAATTGCTCGAGCGATTTCCCACCCTGCCCATTCTGATCTACACACAAAAGGCAACACCTGAATTAACAAAAGGCATTTTCCGACTCGGTTTGAGTGGTTATATTTCTCCCCCACTCAAAACAGACGATATCATCGATGCTGTCGAAAACAGTCTCAGGAATGCGCATCGTGTTGGCGACTGGCTCCGCCATGAAGTAAAACGCACCACTGCCTCACTGGAAAAGCGCGCGCAGATTTCTGAAGCTGAGCGTTTGAGGTTGGATGCAGTCTTCAACAGTATACACGACAGTGTGATGCTCCTGGATAAGGAGAATAAGATCCTTCTGGTAAACCCGGCCATGGGCCGGGCTTTCGGGTTGGACCCGAAAGCAGCCGTGGGAATGCCCGTGCTGGATGCCGTCACGCATCCAGACATACAAGCATTAATCACACGGACGGATATTGACGATCCCCTGAAATATCATGAAGTCAGTTTTCCTGATGGCAGGGTAGGGAACGCCCAAATGACTGCAATCCGTGATGTGGGGTATGCCATTACAATGCAGGATATTACCTATCTGAAAGAGATAGACAGGATCAGGAGCGAGTTCGTCCATACTGTTTCACATGATCTGCGCTCACCTCTCACGTCTGTGATTGGTTATGCCGAACTTGTAGAGCGTACAGGTCCACTGAACGAGAACCAGCGCGATTTTCTGAACCACATTCAGGATAGTATTCAGCACATCACTGATCTGATCAATGACCTGCTGGACCTGGGCAGTATTGAAGCAGGGCTGGATATGCGGCGTGAATATGTTCAACTGGAAGGCATCCTGCGCTATACACTGGAAATGCTGCAGGGACAAATAAAATCCAAGCACATCAAGGTTCAAACGGATATTGCCTCACCCATACCTGCCCTGCGCGCAAACCCCACCCGCCTCAGGCAGGTCCTTGATAATGTTGTGGGGAACGCGATCAAGTATTCACATGCCAATGGCGAAGTAAAAATATCCATCCATTCCGAAGGCGATCAAATTATTCTGCAAGTGGTGGATCAGGGTCCCGGAATTTCCCCTGCAGACCAGCCGCACATCTTCGATAAATTTTATCGAGGCAGTAATATCTCTTCTGATATTGCCGGGTCAGGTTTGGGGCTAGCCATTGTGAAGACCATTGTGGAAAGTCATCAGGGGCGCATCTGGCTGGAATCTACTGCGGGGAAAGGCAGTTCGTTCTTTATCGTCCTCCCCATCCAATCAGAACCAGTTCAAGTGGTAAAGAAGTAAATATTCTAGCATTACAGCGCAAGGTTGGTCTTTGCTGGTTGTTACCGTCCACGAATATTCACGAATACGCGCATCGCGGGCGCAAACCTTCGCGTATTCGTGAATATTCGTGGATGGCTTGTGCAGTCCGTAAAACCATTTCCAAACTTTGCGCTGTAATACTAGTCGCCTGATAGTTTGGTTTCAGAGACACTCCGTTGGTTGAGTAGGCGGCGATAGCCGCCGTATCGAAACCAACAAGTTGCAAAATTACACTTGTAATTGTTTTTTTCTGGTTATCGGTGGTTTCGATACGCCCTTCGCTTCCACTCAGGGCTACTCAACCACCGAATTAACTTAAAAGTGTCAGGTGAATATTAAACTTTCATTTCTTCGGCAATTGCGAAAGGATGGAACTCTTCGGTCGCTTTTGCGGTGCAGGGTTCGGGTCGATGCCGGACTTCATGCTGTCCAATTCAGAACTGAAGCGCATCCAGTCTTTTACCAGGATCACAAGATGCGGTGTCTTATCCTTAAAAAAGAATCTCGAAAGGAAAAATCGCAGCATCACCGGCGAGATCGGGTATCCATTCAGATCAACCACAATTGCGGTCCTGCCGGCAAGTGGCTCGAAAATATCCTGCACCCAGCCAGACATGCTCTTGTGGGGGAACAGATAATGCATTTCAGTTGTCGTCGTCTTTTTGATACGCTTATATGAGATGTTGATGCGCATGAAAGGTGTAACAAGTTTCAAGTAATCAGGGAATGGCTGAACGTAAGCAAGGTGCCGCAGGATCAGAAAGAAAACACCGATCAGGATGCACAATCCACCAACACCCGCAAACAATTGCCATCGCCACGGCAGGAATTGTCCCATCGGTTCGATGTATTCACTATAAGCCAGCGCGAACATCCCAAGTCCCAGCGTGATCATCGCGGGCCACCAGCGGTTCAGCATGTGTTGATAAACGATCAGTGGATATTTGTGCCCGGCACGCGCCATGGATCACTCATCCTCATTGATTGGAAGCGATAACCCGTTTCCTACCTCGACTTCATCCTGCCCGCCGTTTAATTGACTGCTCAACTGCCTGATCGCCTGTGTAAGTTGCTCGCCGCGCAGGCTGGAGGTCACGTCGCCGCGCGTCTTCTCGATGATGCCGCGCACGAGGTCTGTCTGACGGCGCAGACCGTTTGTGATCGCGTCGGGGTAATCCATGGTTACCAGCACGGCATAAATCTCATCCATAATACTGAGCAGCCGTTCGGCTTCCTGCGAATAACCATGACGCAGAATATCCATGGTCCTTCGTCGAAGTTCACCAACCACCTCAGCCAATCCATTGAGATAAGTTGCATCCTCCACACCGAGCTCTTCGGGAGTCTGAAGCGGGAGGTTCTGTATCAGTGCACAGGTCACATTGGCTTCCACAAATTCCTTGAGGGCATCCTGCGAGTATCCTGCATGATAAAGGTCGGGATGGCTTGCGAGTTCACCACGCAATTTATCTGCCAGGTTGTGCGCTTCTGTCAATTGTGCTTCCATCACCGCTTTATCATCCCGGTGAACCGCGCGTATTGCCAGTGAACAGGCGCGCGTAAGCTGGCGCGCCTGGGCGAGCGCCCGGTCGCGCATGGCATTGCGAACATCGAATTTCTGGCGAATACGGTCTGCGATATTTTCGAGTTTATGCATAAAGACCTGCGCTTCCAATTAATGGACGTTAAGGGCGACCTTCCATTGAAGACCTGAATGTTATGCCCTCGCAAAATGGGTTGCCCTCGGGATAATGAATTATTCTTTTGGCGGCTCAGGTGGATGATAGGGCCGAAATAGATTCTCTGCAAGCGAATTGTTGACAGGTACATTGATCTCACCAAAAGCAGCTTCATAGCGCCCCAGGTTTTCGGTGAGTGCTCGTAGAAATAATTTTGCACTCAAAGGGCTCATGACCACGCGTGAGCGTATATTTGCAGTTGATTCACCTGGCAGCATGTGTGCGAATTCAATGACGATATCAGCTGGGGAATGCGAAATGCGTGCCAGGTTTGTGTAGGCAGGCTCCATACCATCGGGGATATTGATTTTTGGTCCGGCGGTTTGAGCAGGATTGCTGGCGTTCGGGCTATTGGGCTGCCCGGCTGGTTTATTTGGTTCACCAGTTGGTTGAGGAGAAGAGGTACTCATGATTTCCTTAATCCCCTCTCCCATTCGCGCTTCGTCTTCGCTGTCGCTCCGCTCAGCGCGAATGGGAGAGGGGCAGGGGTGAGGGTTAAAACGGAATGTCATCTTCCGCGGGCATTTCAGCACTTTCCATCCCGCCCATGATTGGACCTTCCATGCCATCCCCGCGCGCAGACAGGAAGCGAACGGTACCCGCTGTCACTTCGAAGGATGAACCGGCGGAGCCATCCTGCTTGGTCCAGACACGCGGTCCGCCTGTGGCTTTATCAGGCGTGAGGCGCCCCTCGACCAAAACCTTCATTCCTTTTTTCACATACTGGTTGCAAACCTCTGCCTGTTTTCCCCAGGTTGTGACGCGAAACCAGATGGTCTCTTTTACCTGTTCGCCATTGCCTGTGGTGTACTGGCGGTTGGTGGCGACCGAAAACGATGTAACTGCCTGACCTGAAGGCGTATAACGCATTTCAGGGTCTTTGCCGACATTACCGACGATAATTATGGTGTGATACATGGGAAGTCTCCTTTGGGTTGAGGTACCCGCCGTATCTCGGCGGGGGACGAATGAAACAATCTATATTTTACCCGCTCTTCCTTGATTTGTTAACCAGCGAAACAAAAGAGATGTCTTAGTGTTCTATGTGTAAGATCCAAATCTGCCTCGTTATCGTAAGATTGGGCATAAGAAGAATCTTCATCATTTACCAAAGGAGATAAACTATGAGACTGACTGGTAAACATTATGGGATCATTTTGAGCGGACTCGCCACTGCCTTTCTGCATCTTTCTCTATATCCGGTGCTTGGCTTTGATCCAATTTTCTTGAATGGCTTCGGGTATCTTGCCTTGCTGGCTGCATACTTTCTGCCCATTCCGTTTTTTCAGGAACGACGCAGGTTGGTCTGGTGGGCACTGGTCGGCTATACCGCGCTCACGATTGTCTTATGGGTGCTCCTCGGCGATAAGAATTTCGTAGCTGGCACATCCAGCGCGATTGGTTATTATGCCAAAGCTGCTGAGGTCATTTTGCTGGCATTCCTTTGGTCAGATAAACCATAAGCGCAGTTACCTGCTTATAGAGTTTAATGAAAAGAGAATGATGCAAGACCATAGGGGTGTTATTGGTTTCCAGGAAAGTTCCCTTTTCAAAGGATTACATATATGACCATTACCTACCGGACGGGGAGGTTCGAAGACTCACATTCCGTTTTTCAAGTGTTCGTCAAAGCCATTATGGATTACAGCACACGCATGGGTGTGATGGCAATCACAGGTGGAAACGATCCGGAAGTATTGGAGTCTCTCTGGCAAAGGCGCAGATCCATGTTTGAGTTTTTGGCGAATACTGCCGCGCAGTTCTGGGTGGCAGAACGGGATGGAGAAATCATTGGATATGCGCGTTCGACAGAGCATGATGGCCATCAGGAGCTGACCGAGTTTTTCGTGTTGCCGAGTCAACAATCAGCGGGGGTGGGAAGTGAGTTGTTGTCACGCGCATTTCCCAAAACAGACGCGCGCCATCGCACCATCATTGCTACATTGGATGAACGCGCGCTTTATCGTTACATGAAATCCGGAGTATATGGACGCTTCCTGTTCAAGCACTTTTATCGTAAAGCTGAAAAAGTGGAAGTGAAAACCGATCTAACAATTGAACCGATACATCTGGATGCTCACATGGATGATATCAATCGAATTGACAAAAGCATCATCAATCATGCACGCGAGTCTATTCACAGGTGGGTCGTGACGGCCCGCGATGGATTTGTTTATAAAAGGAACGAAGAAATTGTGGGTTATGGCTACGTTGGCTCAAGCAGCGGACCTTTTGCAGTCCTGGATGATAATGATTTTCCCGCTGTGCTGGCTCATGCCGAAAGCCTGATGGCAGAGAGTGGAGAGGATTTCGGCGCGGAGACACCACTGATTAATACAAAGGCGATCCAATATTTTCTTGAACGCAAATATCAGATCGATTCTTTCTCGGCGATCTTTATGAGCAATGTGCCATTCGGAAAATTTGAAAATTATCTGTGTTTCAGCCCGGAATTCTTTATGTGATCGCCACTTGCTGCCTGACTCTCCCTCTATCAGTTATCAGTGAATTATCGTGTTTCTACTCGTAGGGCCAGCGATCCGTTCCATGCAGCAGGGCGCGGAGGTGATTGATCTCGCCTGCGTGGTAAAAATCATGAGCGATCATGATGCGAATGATCACGCGCGTTGGCAGGTGTGCCCCCCAGTTGGTGAGGCGTTCGCGCTCCAGTTCTGAATCGTCATTGAGAGAACGGACAGAGGCGAGCCAGCGACGATGCCCTTCTGTGAGCCAATCGAGCAATTCCTTAGGAGGACGTGAACGCGCGTTATTGGTGGGGATAAGAGGCGGTTCATCCCCGCGCATGGATGCTGTGCCAAAAGCATAATCCTCGTACATCCATTTGGACCACCCAACGTGTTCAAGAATATCGGCAATGGAACGGCCTGCTCCAGACGGCAGCGCCGTCCAATCTTCTTCTCGCATATCGCGGAGATTGGAGAGAAGCGAATTGTCTGGGTCGCCCTCGAAAGCATCTTCGATGAGCCAGGCAAGGGTCTCAATAGCCGTCCGCGAATGTGCCATTTGTTTCTCCTTATGAAGTCATTCAATTTTATGCGTTATCCTTTTTATTCACTCACCTTACGCAGTTACGCTCAAAGGCGGTCTCACATCGTACCCTTCAGGGTAGACTGTACTGTTTACTAAGATCGTGACCTACCAGTGTTTCCCTACA
>JAKEFL010000363.1 GCA_022616105.1 Anaerolineae bacterium
CTCAACGATTTTTTGATGAGGGATATCACTGCGCTGAGGCAGTAAATCAGCCAACGCGACTTCGACGAGATTCGGCGTCAGTGAAGTTCCGCTCAAATCTGCAAAGGCAAGGATGCGATTCAACGCTCCTTCCAACTCACGAATGTTGGATTGAACGCGCCGCGCGATACTTTCCAATATTTCATCTGAGATCTGTCGCCCGGTCCTTTCCGCCTTCGAACGCAAAATCGCGAGACGTGTCTCCAGGTCTGGCGGCTGGACGTCGGCAGTAAGCCCCCATTCGAAGCGAGAGCGCAGCCGTTCATCCAGTGTGACAAGAGATTTTGGTGGGCGATCTGAAGTAACAATAATTTGTTTATCCTGACCGTGCAAAGTATTGAAAGTATGGAAAAATTCCTCTTGAGTAGATTCCTTGCCCGCGATGAATTGAATATCGTCTACTAGTAATACATCTGCTGAACGATATTTGTCGCGAAACGCTTGATTAGTATGCGTACGGATGGCAGTGATCATGTCATTGGTGAATTCTTCTGAGGAAACGTACAAGACATTGAGACCGCGCTGATGACAGGCATTGCCAATGGCGTGGAGCAGGTGTGTTTTTCCGAGCCCAACTCCCCCATAAAGGAAAAGCGGATTGTAAGCACGGGCAGGTTTCTCTGCAACCGCAAGGCAGGCGGCATGTGCAAGGCGATTCCCCGAGCCAACAACATACATATCGAACATATAACGCGGGTTCAAGCCTGAGCTGCGACTCGGCTGTTCGTAAGCCTCATCAAGCCTTCCCTGGGTGTGATCGAAAACGTCCCGCTGATCCGCAGCCGAAGGTGTTTGATCCACTATTTGTTCAGGTTCATTGCCACCGACAATAAAATTGACAGCAACACTGACATTCATAATTCCAAGGAGCAAGCGGCTAATCGTACTGGTGAGGCGGCTTTCAAGCCAATCTCGTGCATAAGCATTGCGTACACTGATTGTCAACGTTCCATTATGATAAGAAACTGGTTTGGTATCGCGCACCCAGGTATCGAAGGAAGCACGCGGCATTTCCATTTGAAGTTGACCCAGTACTGATTGCCATGCTTGTTCTGCATTCATAATTTGCTCCGTTGCGATGATAATCCCGCTCGCTCCATTAAAGGGCGAAAGAGGCGAGCGGGATAATTGCGTACGTCGAACTAACCCGCCTTGTCAGCGGCTCGTTTCATGTTTTATTTAATTGGTTTTCACGAACTACAGGGATTGAAGATGCGTATGACTCATCACATCTATATCTCAGCGTCGTCACATTCTAGCACATAAACAAAAAATAACAACACGTTAAGCCTACGCTAATTTAAAAACTTTCATTTTTTTAAGGTCACTCAATGTTAAAGATTCCGCGCGTGAACAACAATCCAAAAGTCAATTTCATAGAACAGGCGTTTCAGCCAAGTACACCTAAGGTGTTTTCAACACCCCCCATATATGGTGTTAAACGTGAAATTCATGTTTAAAAATACAGATTTGGAGATGCGTTGTTAAAGAATCGTCAAGAGATACATTCATTTTTTTTTAAATTCGAGACTCAAGATTCTGTGATTCAATATTAAAGGACTTATCAATTCGTTATTTTAACTCCGCGCGCCTGGAATGTATCATGTAAATAGTGCTGCTCAATAAAAATAATAAACAAGACATTCACAACATCACCGGCAAAAAGTGTATGTTTGTACAAAATGTGATAGATTTTGAAAGAGGATGAGAATAAAATGTATTTATCAAAGGTGACCCCATGACAAACTCACGCATCTCCGGCTTTTACAACATGACTCTCGATGAAAGACGCGCCCAACTGGCGGACGCTGGGCATCTGACTCCCGAAAACCTGCTCCCGTTTACCACGGGTGGACTCTCCGCTGATGCCGCAGACCATATGATCGAAAACGTGATTGGCTTATACAGTCTGCCCCTTGGCATTGCCCTAAATTTCCAGGTGAATGGTAAGGATGTTCTCGTGCCAATGACAATTGAAGAACCATCGGTTGTTGCAGGCGCTTCCTTTATGGCAAAACTTGCCCGCGCAGGCGGTGGATTTCAGGCTAGGACTTCTGAACCGCACATGATCGGACAGATGCAGGTGCTTGACCTTGCGAATGTTCACCTGGCACAACTTTCTCTCTTGGAACATCGCGAGGATCTTCTTGCCGAAGCCGACTCTGTTGACCCTGTCCTCAAGAAATTTGGCGGAGGCGCACGTAACCTGGAAGTACGCGTGATTAATGACTCTCCCATCGGGCCTTTCCTGGTTGTCCACCTCATTTATGACGTTCGAGACGCGATGGGAGCTAATGCAGTGAACACTGCCTGTGAGCGCCTGGCTCCAATGGTTGAGGGGATTACTGGTGGTCGCGTTCATCTCCGCATACTCTCAAATCTGGCAGATCATCGTCTGGCCCGCGCGCGTTGTACCATTCCAGTTGAAGAGCTTGCCTTCTCCGCTCAGAGTGAGTCTGAGACTCGTGAATTCACTGGTGAAAAAGTCCGTGATGGGATCATCGAGGCTTGGGCTTTTGCTGCATCCGATCCCTACCGTGCAGCAACTCATAACAAAGGCATCATGAACGGCGTGGACGCAGTCGTTATTGCCACTGGTAACGATTGGCGCGCCATCGAAGCCGGCGCTCACGCTTACGCAGCGCGTTCAGGAAAATACACCTCACTTTCCAACTGGGGTAAGGATAAGGACGGCAACCTTGTCGGCACGCTCGAAATGCCTATGGCAGTCGGAATTGTGGGTGGCGCGACCAAAGTCCACCCTGCCGCACAAGCCGCGGTGAAACTCATGAACGTCACGACTGCCTCAGAATTGGCAGCGATCATCGTCTCAGTAGGACTCGCCCAAAACATGGCAGCATTACGCGCGCTTGCTACGGAAGGCATCCAGCGCGGACACATGTCGTTGCACGCAAGACAGGTTGCGATTGCGGCAGGTGCGACGGGTGAACTCATCGAAAAGGTTGCTGGGCAGATGGTGGTGGAGAAGGTTGTGAGGATTGATAGAGCGGAAGAGATTTTGAAAGAGATGAAAACATCTTAAACACAAAGGGCACGAAGATCACAAAGAAAAAGCCAAGCTCGCGCAACGAGTCCCCTCTCCCGCTGGGAGAGGGCTAGGGTGAGGGAGAAATCCCCGCCGCCCAGAAAACCATATTGAAAGAAACAATGACCTTCCAAAGCAATCCCGACATCATCCACTGGAAAATCCACCTGAAGTCATCTCCATACGCTGTTTACCAAAAACTCTCTACAAATGAAGGGAGAGCCAGTTTCTGGGCAGAATCAGCTATCGAAAGGGATGGGATCATCCATTTTGTATTTCCCAATCAAGCCGAATGGAAAGGGAGGATTTTAGAGAAAGATCCGCCGCGTAAGTTCAAAGCGGAATATTATGGTAACAGCATCACCACCTTCGAGCTAAACCCCGATGGCTCAGGCGGCACAGACTTAACCCTCACCGATCAAGGCGTCCCAGAGGAAGACCGAACCGAAGTGATCGCCGGCTGGGTTTCTGTTGTAATGGCGCTCAAAGCCAGCGTGGACTTTGGCATTGACCTTCGCAATCATGATCCCAATCGCACCTGGGATGAAGGTTATGCTGAAAACTAACTGGCGTGCAGATCATAATAAGGAAAGGCGATTGCAATTGATAGACAGAGAGAGGCTTTGAAAGAACATTATGGCTAGAATGATGGTCACCACTAAAAAGATTGGAGATCATCATGCGAACCTCACTCGAATGGCGAAAATATTACGAAGAAAATGCTCTTTCGCTCGTAGAAATACCCTGGGATGTTGGTCATGAACTTACTGCTGAAGAACAAGAAACAATTGCCCTCTCAGTTCAAGACTTTCAGGCAGGCGAAAGTTCAGAAGGTCGGCACTTACTCCAATATGCGAAAATTTATGCGAAACAAACAGGTGAGTTTGATTACCTTACACTTTCAAAATCAGGACGCTGATTCACGCTGAAAACGCAGATTTTTTTCTTTTTGAATCAGCGGAATCAGCGTTTTTCTGCGTCCAA
>JAKEFL010000364.1 GCA_022616105.1 Anaerolineae bacterium
CGCATCGCGTTTGCGCTTGCGACGCAAACCGTGCTTGGCTTGCTGATAATACTCCAAATACGTTTCCAAACTGCCAGCCTGTTCAATGGCTTGTGCCCAGCCGATCACCGTTCTCCGCGACACCTTCAGCCGTTCTGCGATGCAGGTCTTGGCTATCCCCTGTTCGAGCAGCTCATACGCTAGGATCATTTTCGTCATCTGTCTCATCTCCATAGTTTCTCATGGAGTGTGACATTTTAAAGTTTAATTCTGCGGCAATTTTATGGTCTCGCGGATACGACCACGAAGTAACCGCCGAACAGGCTTGTATCAGACGATACATATGAAATCCCAAATTCTGTGGCATTGGAATTGAGGAGATCTGCGCGGTAGGCAGGGTTGTTCATCCACCAATCGATGGCAGGTTGCGCGGTAGCTCCATCCTGAGCATAGATCAATTGTACAACGACTGAGGTGTTGTATCCCTGTGCAATCACCCGGTCTTGAGGCGTGGAACCATCCAGACTGTTTGGAGAGAAGTAGTTTTTACACAGCATATCTGTCGCGTGAGCCTTTGCTGCGGCGGTTAGTTGATTGTTCAAACTCAACGCCGAAAGTCCATTGCTGGTTCGTGCGTTATTAAACAGCGTTTGGAGTTGGGTTACAAACCCTGCATTCTCTTCAAACGCGCATGCTGCAGGTGCGCTGGTGGGGTTGGCTGCTGCGGAGGTCGCGGTGGGCTGTCCTCCCGCAACTGTCGGGGTGATCGGCGTGGAGGTGGGTGGAAGCGTGGGAGTAGATGTTACTAGATTTACAGGGACCTGCAGAACCTGTCCAACTTGCAAGGCGTTGGCATTCTCTATTTGATTTTCGTCGATAATGTTCTGTTCGAGGCTGTTGAATCTCGCGGCGATCCCTGCCAGAGTGTCGCCGGGCAATACTCGATATTCAATTAATGTGCCGCGCCCCAGGCTGGCTGGAATCGGCGTGGATGTGGGCCTGGTCGTCCCAGGAAGGGGAATGAGGATCGTCTGCCCGACGAAGATCACACCGTTTTGTTGGGCGACAATTTCAGGGTTTTGGTCCAGGATGAGCAGGATGCCATCATCGCCGAGGTTGAATCGCCGGGCAATGGCATCGAGCGAGTCACCCTCTTGAATCGTATATGGGAACGGTGCAGAGGGTGTAGGGCTTACGGTTTCAGTTGGGGTGAGGGTGATCGTTGGCGTGTCGGTTGGGGCAGAGGTGTTCGTTGGGGTAAACGTGAGAGTGGGGGTGAGCGTTTCCGTAGGGAATAATCCACTTAATGGCTGGCCCGGGCTGGTGAGCCAGACGATGAGCATAATGATACCGATTACGACCAACGCGATGGCTCCGTAAACCAGAAACGGACCTCTCTGCTGGCGGCGTCTTCGATAGGAGTTGAGTACGTTCGATGTATTAGGTGGTTTTTGGTTCAGCATGTACGGGTTGTCCTTTAAGCAAAGCATATGCCTGAGGTTGTTTCCCTCCTGGCATAGTTAAATAATTCTACCTGAATTTGTAGATTTGGGGAAATTTTTCTTTTGCAGGGAGTGGCTAAAGCAATGAGCTTGCCAGGGAATTAACCACTGAGACACAAAGTCATAGAGATTCTTTGCCGTGTATCCGTGGTGCGAAACTGGCCGAGCCCACGGAACGAGCTATCTTCTGAGAGATGCTTGCCAGCGTTGTGCAATCTTTCTTGCACTCCATCGTATATCCCCATATAATGAGTGTGATGGAAAATATCTCTACACAATCTCGAATCAACAATTTAATGCGCTGGTTCATCCCTGCCGCGGCGCTTATCGCGTTTGCGGCCTGGTTTTACATCACGCCTCCTGGTCTGCTGGGCAAAGCCGATGCGATCGGTTACGCCATCTGTCACCGCATCGATGAGCGTTCATTTCACATTGGAGATCGCCAGCTCCCGTTATGTGCGCGCTGCACAGGCGAATTCTACGCTGCAGGAATCTCACTGCTCTTTTTTGCTATTGTCAGCCCAAAGAAAAGCGGCATGCCGGGCTGGAAACTCGGTATACCTCTTCTATTGTTCTTCCTTGCCTTTGGAATTGACGGCTCGAACTCATATCTCTATTTGCTCAAACAAACCACAGGCGGCGCATTCGATAACATCCCGAATCTTTATACGCCCAACAACACCTTGCGACTCCTCACAGGGAGCGGCATGGGCATCGCCCTGGCTTCGATCGTTTACCCCGCTTTCAATCAAACTGCCTGGAGAGAACCTAATCCGCAGCGCGCGCTCGACTGGAAAAAACTTGGTATTCTGATTGGCATCATCCTTCTTTTTGACCTCCTCATTCTCACAGAAAACCCAGCAATCCTTTACACAATCGCCCTTCTCAGTGTATTGAGTGTACTGACCTTGCTTGTGATTGTATTCAGCATGTCGTGGGTGTTGATGATGCGGCAGGACAACGCCTTCGATTCATTACGACAAATGTGGATGCCCTTCATCGCGGGCACGACCCTCGCCTTTTTGATGATCACCGTCATTGACTTGCTTCGCTTCAGACTCACCGGAACCTGGGGATCGTTTCCCCTGGGTTGATTCTCACTTTAGCATTTCGCGCTGAGCGGAGGGCTGAGTGCTAGTCGAAGCCTGTAGACGAAGTGCGCTTCGTCTACGCTATCGCTCCGCTCAGCGCGAATGGAAAATTTGGAGAAACTATGGACCTATTAACTGGAATCTTCACCGCATTCGGCCTCTCAGCGAGCGCAGGATTGAACGCCTATATCCCGCTGCTCCTTGTCGGTTTGATTGCGCGCTATACAGACCTGATGAACCTCAACGCGCCCTGGGATACCCTTTCCCATCCAGGGATCATCCTGATGCTGTCCGTGCTGGTGATCATCGAGATGCTTGCAGATAAAATCCCTGCGGTCAATCACCTCAACGATTTGATCCAGACCCTCATCCGCCCCGCGGCTGGGGCAATTGCCTTTGCTGCCAGCGCAAACGTCGTGACGGATGTCAGTCCCGTGCTGGCACTGGCGGCTGGCTTGCTCGTGGCAGGGACGGTGCACGTCGCCAAGGCTGGGGCAATGCGCCCAATGGTCACAGCAACCACCGGCGGCGCAGGAAACGTCCCTGTATCGATTGCGGAAGATATCGTATCCACCGTCTTGTCCATTCTCGCGATCGTGCTGCCTATCCTCATCGGCACACTGATGGTCGTACTCGCAGCCTTTATTATCTGGTGGCTGTACAGACGCGCGAACAGGGAAACTACCTGATATAATCCAGCGCATCATTTATCTCATTTCAAGGAGTAGTCATTATGAACGACCAAATGCCCCCCGTCATCACTGAGGAACCAAAAAAGAACAACACAGTTTTATATGTCATTATTGGTGTTGTCCTATTATGCGGTTGTTGCGCAACCATTGGAGCTGGCTACTGGTTGTGGATCAATGGGGACAGGCTTTTGCAGGGTACCAGCCTGCTGATGCAGGTATTCTAATCGTAATAAAATACAAAGGGACAAGCCTCTGAATTAGATCAGAGGCTTGTTGTTTTTATGTGCAATCACGCTCCCGCAGGGTCTACGACCCTGCGGTTTTATCCTAAAAATGCGGCGGTCTCACATTGTACCCTTCAGGGTAGACCGCCTTTGAGCAAAAAGTTTCTTCAATTCATCCAATCCCTTCAATGCTCCAGCGCGCAGATCTTCGCTCAATTCAAGCGTTTCAAACTCATCTTCATCCAGAACAGTTTGGTTTCCGTTCACCGAAACCCATAAATCCAGAGCCAGGTCAACATACGAAACGACTCCGTCTTCGATGACAGCCGGCATGCCGATATTGCAATACCAGCCTTTGATCTTTCCATCGCCGCGGTCATGAATCTCAAAGATGTTATACCAGCGATCCGCATAATAATATTCAACGAAGCGGTCATCTTTTTTGAACACTACATCCATGAACGGCATGTCGTCGCGAGTAAACAATGCTTCGAGGGTTACTGAGTTTTCATCGCGATGGAGCAGATCGCCTTCGTATTCATAGACCACTTCGCCGCTGGGAATTTTTTTCTGCACCTTGATCCGCAGGACTGCTTCGCTTGTCTTCATGCGAGACATTCTACCTTAACCGTCACCGATATCTTTTCGCCCACTTTCGGCGCTTCGCTCAAATAGAAATAAAGACCATTATCAAGAGTGACTTTGAATCGTTCCTGTTGGAAGATAACATCTGTGACGATTCCCTGAACAGTGTTGACGGCGTTTCGACTACGCTCCCCTTCCAGGTTTGGTTTCGCCCTGAGCGGAGCCGCATCCTGAGCGAAGCCCCGAAGAGGCGAAGTCGAAGGATTGCGGCGTAGTCGAAGGGCGCTCCGCTCAGCGCGAATATTATCTAAAGTTGGGCGCGCCAACAAATGGACTTTATCTCCCTTTTGGTGTTTATGTTCACAGTCGATGGTAAATATCCCAAAATCAGTTTCCACTTTCGAGTTGCGGATATATTTTCCCTCAATGATATTTCCAAGCCCCAGAAATCTCGCCACAATAGCGGACTCTGGATTCGACCAGACATCAGATGGAGTTCCTTCACGAATAATCACGCCGTCATGTAAAATCAACAGGCGGTCAGCGATTGTAAAACCTTCCTCCTGATCGTGAGTGACATAAATTGCAGGGATTTCTGTTCGATGCAGGATCATGCGCAATTCGTTGAGCAGGTCTTCACGAAGTGTGCGGTCCAACGCGCCGAGAGGCTCATCGAACATCAACAGACGCGGACGCGGCGCAAGGGCACGCGCCAATGCAACCCGTTGTTGTTCTCCGCCAGAAAGATCAGTGACCTGTCTTTTATCAAATCCAGTCAGATTGACCATCTCCAGTGAATTGGCTACACGCTGGGCAATTTCCTCTTGAGTAACGCGGCGCATTTTCAACCCGAATGCGACATTGTCATAAACGTCGAGGTGAGGGAAAAGCGCGTAGTCCTGAAAGACCAGGCCGAAGTCCCGAAGATGAGGCGGCGTGTTCACAAAGTCATGCCCGTTAAACGAGAGCTGTCCAGAATCTGGTAATTCGAGTCCCGCGATGATCCGCAATAAAGTTGATTTGCCACTTCCCGAGGCGCCGAGCAAACAGACTGTCTCCCCTAACCCAACATTGAATGAGATGTCATTGAGAAGAGGCTTGCCTTCGTAGCTTTTGAATATATTGCGAACTTCGAGCATTAGAACTCACCCGCATTTGGCAAACGAAATCTTTCGATCAGCAAAATGCTCAGCGTTGTAAGAGTCATGAGGATGGTCGCCATTGCCATTGCCTGACCATAATTGAGTCCGCCTGGCTGAGAGAGAAAACGCTCAATGGCAATAGGAATAGTAGGATACTCGGGACGCCCGATCAAAAGCGTTGCGCCAAACTCGCCAAGTGAAATAGTGAATGCAAATGTCCCCGCGGCAAGAGTCGCACGGCGAAGGATGGGTAAATCAATTGTTTTCCACACCTGGAACGGCGACGCGCCCAGAGAAGACGCGGCTTGACGTAGTCGCTGAGGAATGGAGGCAAGCGCGGGTTGAAGTGTGCGAATGACAAAAGGTAGTGCAACAAGTGTATGCGCAAATGGAACGAGCAGCGGCAAAGTGAGCCACGCGCCATATGAAATGATAAACCCCAGCCCAAGCATTACAGCAGATGAACCCAAAGGAAGCATGATAAGGGGATCAAGAATCTTTTCAAGCCGAGTCGGTTTTGTAAGAGCAATCGCCGCCGGAAAACCAAGAAGAAGCGAAAGCGCAACAGTTGCGCTGGCATATCCGAGTGAATTAACTGCTGCCTGAATCGGCGGGACATAAAATACCGAACCGCGGCGGTTGACGAAAAGCTCTGTGTAGTAATCTGTCGTGAATCCAGTTCGAATCTCGCCGCGTTGACCGCGGTCTGCTTCGAGGCGGAAGAGGGAACGGAACGGGAGGGCTGAAAGAGGGAGGAGGAAGAAAGAGGAAAGAAGAAAGATAAGAGAGCCGACTAGGATTTTTTCGCGGAGGGTTTGGGGTTTGCGAATATTTGATTTGGAAGAACGTGGGACAAGGGAAGGCGAGTTACGAGTTACGAGATACGAGTATAGAATGGAAAATAAAAGCGTGCAAAGCAGTTGAATGATGGAGAGTAACGCGGCAAGTGGAAGGTTGAGTTGCCTGACTGCTTGTGTGTAAATTTCAACTTCCAGTGTAGAAAATCTCGATGCACCTAATAAGAGGATCACACCAAAACTTGTAAAGTCAAAGAGGAAGACGAGCAATGAAGAAGCGAGCAGAGCAGGGCGAAGAAGCGGGACAATAACATTCCACCAGACGCGGAATGAGTTCGCGCCGAGGGAGCGAGCAGCTTGTTCCATTTTGGGGTCAAGATTGGAGAGTGCATTGCCTACGACGCGGATAATGATGGTGGTGTTGTAGAAAACGTGGGCGATGAGGATGGCAGGTAATGTACCAAGAAAGACGAAAGAAGAAAGCATGCCCTGAGCACCGTCGAAGGGAGGAAAGAGTGTGTGAAATAAACCGCGTGGACCGAGGAGGGCATTAAATCCCGCGGCGGCGACGACGGTGGGAAGCATAAATGGGATAGTGGTCAACGCACGCAGGAGGGATTTGCCGCGAAAATCATAACGAGCGAAAAGATATGCCGAGGGGAGTCCGAGGAGGAGGGTTAGAAGCGTGGAGAGTGTTGCTTGGTAGAAAGTAAAACGTACTGCATAATATGCAATACGTAAGTTTTCAGGGGTGACCGTTTCAAGATTGAAAGTGAGTGCGAGGATACGGGAAAGAGGGAAGAAAAAAAAGATGGCGAGAAAGGATAAAGGCAGGAGCCAGAGGAGAATTCTATTTTGCCACAGCTCCTTGCGGGGATGATAAGACACAGAGAGCACAGAGAAATTATTAGATCTCCGTGTCTCAGTGTCTCCGTGGTTAATTTTTAGATTCATATTATTTCAAGACAACATCTGTCCACTCTTGAATCCAGCGATCGCGGTTGGCTGCAATATCATCGGGTGTGAGAGAAGCAGGCTGCTCAGGGATCTGCGCATATTTGACAAATTCCTCAGGCAATGCAGCATTTGGATTCACGGGATAAACAAACATTTGAAGAGGCATGTCCTCCTGGAATCCTTTGCCAAGCATAAAATCCACAAACTTTTCAGCGAGGGCGCGGTGCTCAGTCCCTTTGAGGATGCCGACAAATTCGATTTGACGGAAGCAGGTATCGGGTCCGACGATCGAGGCGGTAGGCGCGTCATCCAGTGGAGTCTCTGCGAAGACCACTTCCGCAGCGGGAGACGTCGCGTAAGAGACGACCATCGGTTGAGGTCCATGCCCTGATGAGCCGCTGAAATTGGTGTAATAGGCGGTCTCCCAACCATCTACGACAACCACACCATTATCATTGAGCGCGCGCCAGTAATCAGTGAACCCATCACCATAGTGTGCAATAGTTGCCATAAGAAAAGCTAAACCCGTTGAAGAAGTAGCGGGGTTTTCAACGACCAGCAAATCTTTGTATTCAGGCCTCGTGAGGTCTTCAAGCGATTGAGGCACGGGCAAATTATTCTCAGCAAAATAGGCCTTGTCATAGTTAATGCAAACGTCACCGTAATCAACTGGCAAAGCGCGATTCGTTGAATCAAGTTTGAATTCGTCTGGAATTTCCTGCAAGACAGGTGAATCATATGCTTCAAAAATATCGGCTTCGAGCGCGCGTGAGAGAAAAGTGTTATCCACCCCGAAGAGCACATCAGCAAGTGGCGCGTCTTTGGTGAGGATGGCTTTATTCAGCATTGCACCGGCGTCACCACTTTGCAGGAAAACAACCTTTGCATTGTTGGCTTCTTCAAATACTTTCACCACATCCTCGCTGACTGCAAAAGAATCGTGGGTCATGATGGTAAGTGTTTGTGGTTCCGCAGGTTGCGTTGAGGTTTGTTGGGATGTGCAAGATGTGAGAAGAAAGAGGAAAGAAGAAAGAAGCAATATGATTCGTTTCATGAGAACCTTTCGATTTACGATTTGTGATTTACGACTTACGATTGGCGGCGATGAACGATGAGCAGTAATCCCGCCTCAATTGAAACAGATGCAGTATCACTCGTCATTTCATTACTGATGCCGCGTGTTTTATCGGGATAGAGTGTTTCATTTTGGAGCTGCCACTTAAGATCCTGACTTTGGATGCCATGAACAGGATTGCCCCAGGGAATCAACGAGACGATATCTCCGCTTCTTCCATGGACTTGTGCCTGATCCCGGCAAAAGAATATTTCCTCCACCCCATCATCAATGCGAATGCTGCGTGAGGCGTGGAGCGAGACGGTGAGGAGAACGATATTGCCGAGGGTTTGGTCTAGCCTCCCACCCAGCGCGCCAAGAATAAGGATTTCCTTTGGTTCAAGTTCCAGAGCACGATGGATGGCAAGCTCGAGGTCTGTTTCATTTTTATCGCGTGGAAATAGCTCAATGGATATTCCAGACTTTTCCAAATCCTGCCATTCGTCTTTATTGATTGAGTCCATATCGCCAATAACAAGATTTGGCTTCAAGCCTAAAGCAAGCGCATGATGGGTTCCACCATCTGCACAAATGATATAGTCATCAGGGTGCAGAAGGAGGCGGGCTTTTTCAAGGTCGGGTAGTTCGCCGTTGGCGAAGATGATGATGCGGTGCATGAGCCCTCACCCGCCCTCTCCCCGCTTCGACTACGGGTTTCGACACAAAACGTCTCAACCCTCCGCTCAGCGTGAATGGGAGAGGGTTTAAAAGAAAGCCATCCTCGCGGCGGAGGATGGCTATTAGATAAATCAATGTTCCCTCCGCCAGTATGATCTGGATCAGGTAGTGCGGGTTGAGCGCGGCTCGCTCCTCTCAGTCCCGCATCGCGGGACACCCCGTTCAATTGTGTAACTATCGTAATACTTTTACGGGCGGATGTCAACCTATCGGACGCGGCGTCTCCATTCTTCCTTCATCTGCAATTCACTGGGGCTTGTACCCGGCTCAAGCGCAAGGAAATCCGTTAACAGCCGATTGAACTTAATCGTCTCATCGATCATTGGGAAGTGCCCTGAGCCTTCAAGCAAAACCTGATGCGTCATCGAGGAAAGTGGAAAGCTTTCCTCTGGAGCAAAGATTGCCTGATCCTTTTCTCCGTAAACCAGCAGGCAGGGAATGGCGGATGGATCAGGACTGGAATTCAGATTACGTTTCTCCACATTGCGGAACTGGTTATAGGGATTATTGCCCTGCAAGCCATCCAGGGAGGCAGCAATCGCCCGTCCATCCGTTTTGGCAGAATCAGACAAGGCCGTGGTTGCTTCAGGGGTGCGGCTGGACAGCCAATCGGTCAGTTCGGATGGTGAAGTCGAAGGAGTCCGCAGCCGGGAGCTGACTCCATCAATATGTAATGGACAACTGACAGCCATTATGCGGTCCACATTTTGAGGAAAGCGATTCGCAAATGCCATGCCAACCAATCCTCCCAATCCATGACCGACAAGCGCGATCTTGCCAATACCCATTTCGATGAGGAAACGATCCAGCAGGGATGCCTGGTTATCAAGAGAATATTTTGTATCATTGTGGGCGCTATCTCCAAAGCCCCACAGATCCAACGCGTAGGCGCGATAGGATGTTGAGGCCACTTGCATGGAGGCGATCCAGTACCTCCATGAGCCGACCCAGCCGTGCAGAAAGATGACAGGACGACCGCGTCCCAACACCTCATAATGTACAATGGAACCATCAAGAAGAATCGCGCTCAAAGGTTACTTTCCAAATTTCGCCAATATCGCTTTCACTCGAGTTGTCAATTGATCAGGAGCAAAAGGCTTAAGCAGATACTCCTCCGCTCCTGCGTCCAATCCTTGTTGAATCTCAGTCTCCTGCCCTCTTGCGGTCAGGAACACTACGGGTATATCTTTTAAATCAGGAGTTGCTTTCATTACCTTGCAGGCCTCATACCCGGTCATGCGCGGCATACGAACATCCATGAGGATGAGATCCGGGCTTACCTTGGGCGCCAGTTCAACTGCCTCCTCCCCATTTGCAGCCGTAAATACTTCGTAGCCTGCAAAGCGCAGTGTAAAAGCCACCAGGTCTCGTATATCTCGTTCATCTTCTGCAATTAAGATCTTTGCCATTCATTTCCTCATTGTTTTTCGTATACAGGCAGTGTAAATGAGAAGGTACTTCCATTTCCCGGCACGCCGCTGCTCTCCATCCATATGCGTCCCTGATGCATTTCCACAATTTGTTTAACGATGGAAAGACCCAGCCCGGTTCCCGGCGTTGCCAACACCAGCGGATGTTCACCGCGATAGAAGCGCTCGAAAACACGATCCTGATCCTCCAGTGAGATGCCCACGCCATTGTCCCGCACATCCACCTGAATTTCATGACCTCCATTCTGTGGATGGATATGGACAGTGATCGTCCCATTCTCAGGTGTGTAATGATAGGCGTTATCCACCAGGTTCCCCATAATCTGACGAACGCGTTCCACATCTCCATACACAGGTGGAAGCTTTTTAGGCGCATCCAGTGAAAGCGCCATGGGCTTATTCTCTTCCTGAGAACGCCGTAGTACATCTCCAATCACATCTTCAGCGATCTCACGCAAATCAAGCGCCTGAGGCGAAAGCGTGACCCGTCCGGATTCGATGCGGGAAATATCCAGCAAGTCATTGACAAGGATATTGAGCCTTTCCGTATTGTTTTTGACAATGTTCAGGAAGTGAGTCTGGTTTTCGTTCAGCGCGCCTGCCGCGCCCATGAGGAGCACATCCACATATCCGCGGATGGATGTCATCGGGGTACGCAATTCATGACTCACAGTCGCCACAAATTCGGACTTGAGCCTGTCCACTTCTACCTCATGCGTAATATCACGGAAGATGGACACTGTCCCTAAAAAGTCATTTTGCAAGATAACAGGGGCCAGATGCACCAGTATGATTTGACCATTCTCCAGGTCTATTTGTTCCGCGAAGGTATCACCCTGCTGATAGGCTGCAGGCGATTCCGACCAATTCTGAATCGTCTGCATCCATGGACCTGCTGATTTACCAAACAGCCCGCCAAACACATCAAGCGACTGGCCAATAACGCGTCCTGATTCAAGACCAAGTATCTTCTCGGCTGAGCCGTTGATGAAGGAAATGCGGCTATTCGATCCCGTGACCAGCACGCCATCTGCAACCGCTTCAAGGATAGCCTGTGAACGGCTGGCATCCTCCTGTTCACGGCGAAGCATACTGCCCAACCGTTCAGCCTGATCACGTATGAGTTCGTACAAGTGAGCATTGTTGATGGCAACCGCCACCTGCCCTGCAATCGCCTTGACCATGTTCAACAATTCAGGGCTGAAGTAATCGGGCTTGCGATGGAAGACCAACAACGCGCCAATGACATCTTCCGCAACCAGTAAAGGCATCGCAATGGCGCTCCGATGCTCGAGGGAAGATGTAGATGCCTTAACCCAGCGTTGATCATTGAAAAGGTCAATAACCAGTGTCGGCTCACGATTTTCAACCACCCAGCCTGCCAGACCTTCACCGATCTTGAGTTTGAAGCCGCGTCTTTCCTCTGTAACTTTATCTGTGAGGTATCCATATCCTGCACGGTAATACAGAAGGTTATCTTCAGCATTCAGCAGCATGATCGTTCCCTGCTCTGCACCGATCGCATCATTCAGCAGAGCCAATGTGCGATTAAGAGCACGGTCAAGATCCAGGCTTGAAGATACTTCAGTGAGAATTCGCAAAAGTGTTTCGGTATTTTGCTGTTCTCGTTGTAACTGGGCCGTGCGTTCAATGACCCGTACTTCAAGTTCCCGCGCAAGTCGCTGTGTTTCATTGAAGAGACGCCCATTCTGAATAGCAACAGCAGCCTGGTTTGCGAGCGTGCTAAGAATTTGCATATCCTCTTCTGAATACACATTTGGTTGATACGTCTGCGCGGAAAGCATACCCACGGTCTTACCGCTGAGGGTCATGGGAACCGCCAGAATGGCAAGCGGCGCGTCAGACTTTCCGTAAACAACCCCACCCATCTCTTCCACGGTATCTGTTCCATGCAAAATCAGAGGTTCGCCCGTCGCAATAACGTGGCCGCTCAGCCCCTGGTCACGCGGGATGCGGGTTGCCGGTGCGCGCTTATCATCATCGATGAGATACACACCTTCTATCTCATTGGTCTCTTCATCCAAAAGGCTGATCACAAAAGATTCCACTGGCATCAGGCGCTGTGCAGCTTGGTGAACCGCCACATAAATCTGTTCGGGGTCGAGGTTTGCGCCCACCTGATAGCTCGCCTGATTGAGAGCAGAAAATCGTTCTGCTGTGGAAGCCGTGGACTGATACAAGCGCGCATTCTCCAAAGCAATGGACGCCTGATTCGTAAGCGTGCGCGCCAGCTCAATCTCTGTAAGGCGAAAGCGCATGGATTCATTTTGATGAATAAAGATCAGCGCGCGCAGGTTTGCCGCACTTACAAGAGGCAATGCAAGGAGCGACTTGGTTTCCTCTCCCAAAAAACTTTCCAGCGAGACCAGGTCAGCTTCTGTGCCTACAGAGTCCGTTACGAACACCCCGAGCGACTCTTTCAACCGGCGAAAAATCGGTGCATCTGGCAAAACCTGCGGAAGTTTGGCTTTTGTTTTTGGTAACGCATATCGCCATACAGCGTTCCCGCGCTCAAACATCACAACAGAAACGAGGGGGGCATTCAACGCGTCCATCAATTCCTGCGCAGTCAATTGCAAAATCTTGCCTTCTTCAAGCAAACCGCTGAGTGCGGATGAGAAGCGATTGAGAAGTGCAAGACGTTGTGAACGTTGATCCAGTTCAGTGGCGCGGCCCATGCTGTCTTCGAACAGCCTGGCATTTTCCAATGCGATCGCTGCCTGGCTTGCAAAGGTGGTTCCAACCTGCAAATTTTCACGATTATAGAAATACGCCTGCCATTTCTCAAGAGCGAGCACACCGATCACTTCATTCTTGGAGATAAGCGGCATTCCAAGCCATGAAAGACGTGGAGCTTCCAACTGAGGGAAGCGCGGATCCTGCCGTACATCCCCAACAAGAATCGCCTGCCCTGTGCGGATCATTTCCTTGAACAAGACACTATCCTCCATGGCGATTGTCAGACCGAGGCGGCGCTCTGTATCCGGGAAGCCGCGCGCAGCTGCCACGTTGAGACGATTCTTCTCGCGCAGCCACAACGTTGCTGTATCGTAAGGAATGACAGGTTCAAGTTGATCAAGCAGCGATGTCACAAGCTCATCACTCTGAAGACTTGCAGTGAGAGTAGTGGCAGCGTTGGTGAGGGACTCCAACTGTGTGGCGCGTTCCTGTATGGTTTGGACCAGCCGGACATTTTGAAGCGACAAGCCAACCTGTTGAGAAAGCGAAAGAAGCAGAGTTTCATCTTCCTGTGTAAATGCTGAAGGCGTGTTGAAATTATCCAACACCAAAACACCAACCGACTGATCTCCAGATTGGATCGGGATCAACAAACTGGAAACAGGCAAACGTCCGCCCGTTGCCTGGCGATAGAGTAATAATGATTCTGTTGATAAGACATAGTCCCGCGTGAATTGCACCTCATCCACGCGCATGGCACGCTTTGTTTCAAACACCTGGCCAGGTAATGACTCGCCTGCAAGATATGCAATGCGCTTCATCGTCTCGTTATCCGCGTAACCAGAAACAGCATGTGGCGACAATTGATTCCCATGCTCATCCCAGACCAGGACCACACCTGCATGAGCAGAGTTCAAGGCACGCCGCGCGCTTTCAAGCAAGGCTTTGACGATGCGTTCTGCATCCAGACCGCGTAATTGACGACTGAAATCAAGCAGGAGGTTCACTTCCTGGAGGCGGCGGCGCGTCTCGTTGAGCAGCGATATATTTTGCAGGATCACAGATGTCTGCCGCGCAATCTGGTGATATACCTGCAAATCTTCATCAGTAAACGTTGGCATCGGTTCAGGGCTGACTGCCAGCATGGCAGCAACGGTTCGCTTATCGATTCTTATGGGCAGACAGATCAGCGATTTTACTCGTAACGCACTAAGAAGCGGCGTCTCTCGCCATTCCAGATTTTCATCCAGGTTTGAGATCAGGATGGCTTCGCCGCTCTGTAAACAAGCTCGAAGCGGATTCCGCTGCCCGAACAGCGCCTCCGGGCTGGTAGCGCGCGGTACGCTTCCCAATACATGCAACAGCCGTGGACCTTCGCCTGTTGTCTCAGCTACCATGGCTACAGACATACCCAATTGAGTAAGAGTCTCGCGCCCAAGCGCCTGTAATGCCGAGGATGCATCCAGCTGACGGCTTACAGATTCTGTAATGGCGAGCCCGGCGCGAACACGCTGCCCTCTTTGATCGAGGTTTTGAATTGCAATCGTCTGATCCAGATCCTTGCGAAGCAGGATGGGCAGATCATTCTGTGTAAGGCTGATTAGGCGCTGCTGCCGTTCCATGCCCGCTGTCAATGCTTCCGATTTTGTTCGCAGTTGGATGAAACGGGAATGGTTTGCAATGGCAAGCGATGCCTGGGCCGCAAAAATTTCAAGCGTCTCAATCGTGGCACGGTCAGGGCGCAGACCATCGCGCGGTTTATCAAAACTCATCAAACCAAGAGGCGCACTTTGGCTGTCTGTCAGAGGAACAATGAGAATATCATCGGGGTCCCATCTGTTCGGTGATTTAGTTGATTTCCCACTCTGCTCCAATGTGACCATATGTACATCTGCAGGGATAATCGGAGCCTCATCCACAGGGATGAAATAGGAACGACTAATACGGAATTGAGGTTTGAGCATTTGCTGAACACTGGATAGAGGCTGCTTGCGCGACATCAATTCAGCCAGGGTTTCCGGCGTAAAACCTACCCCGCTCACGCGGCGCAGCAATCCTGATTCAGGTTCATAGACGCTGACAAGTACTGCCTGGAAAGGTGTGGCTTCACGAATACTATTTGCAATTGCACGAAGCAGATGATCCAGAGGATGCTCAAAATTTAAGGCATAGCTGACTTCAGTCAACTTGGTTAGTGTGTCGGCGCGGCGGCGAAGAAGTTCGGAACGCTGGCGTTGTTCCTGATAACGCTGGATATTCCCAAGTGCAACCGCTGCATGGGAAGCAAGAGTCTGTGCAATATCCAGTGAAGTTTGATCGAAGAATCCAGTTTGAGTGGAATGAAGATGAATTAACCCGGCTGTTTTGCCCTGGCTGATGATCGGAACTACCAGAGCAGAACTCACCCCATCATGAATGGGAGTCTCACCGGTTTCGGAGTAACTATTCACCAATTGCGGCTCACCAGTTTCAATCACTTTTCGATCAAGCCGTGGGAGAACGTCAGGAAGAGGGCAGCCCAATGAAAGGGTAACAGGCGGAGGGTTGGTCGAAGCGTTCGTATCAAAGAGAAGAATCGTCCCGCAGTCTGCGCTGGTTGCCCGCAGGCTTTCGTCCCGCACCACTTCCAGGAGGGATTTCAAGTCAACCATTGAATTCAGTTCGCGGCTGACACGCGCAAGGGACGTCAACTGTTCGACACGGCGGCGCAGGCTTTCATCGGTCTGTGTGACGCGCTCGGCATCTTCGATCGCCGAAGCCAATTGACCTGCCGCTGTTGATATCACCTGCAAATCGTAGTTGTTGAAAAATTCTGTCTTACGACTTCCCAGCATCAATTCGCCAAGGCTGCGGTCTCGAATTAAGAGAGGGACAACAATGGCAGATTCAACTTGAAGCGTGGTTACCAATGGACGATAGACCGGCAAAATACGGCGATCTGAACTTAAACGCCCGGAAAGAAATGGCTTCTGACTTCCAGATACTGTATAGCGGTATTGAGGTTCATCTACATGAAGGCGGGCGAGAGAACCAGCAGAATCAGCAGATGCACCAACCACGGACTCGCGGTGTAATCGCAGTTCTCCGACTTGTTCATCGAGAAGGAAAATTGCGCCAATATCACCTTGAAACAACTGAACGAGCTCATGAACTGAGAAGCGCATGATCTCATCCAGCGTTGCAGTTGATGTGGCAAGGTTTGCCAGGCGGCGCAGTGCGTCGGAACGCAAAGCTTGTTGCTGGGTTTTTTCAACAACGAAGGAATTCTCAATGATGCCAGCAGCCTGATCGGCAACGGTTTGCGCCAGTCGTAATTCGGATTCAGAAAATTCAACCACGGCTTGTCGATGGTTGGAGAATTGGAGATAACCTACAAACCGCTGCCCGGAAACGAGCGGCACAAGTATGGACTCACGAAGGCTTGCCGCTTGCGCAAGGTTTTGTAAACCAAGCGCGTGCCAGGATGGGTCTATCGCGGCATCGCGGGTCACAAGCATTTTTCGGTTCAATAATAATTTTTCTGCCGAGCTCTCAGGCTCAATGGTCGTGCGATAAATTTCAACAATATGTTTCGGCAGTCCCAGAAATGGGATCTGCCCTTCCAGGGTTCGTTTACTTTCATCGTAGAGCAAAAACCCAAGAATTTCAACTGAAAATAACGGCGTGATCGTTTCAATGAGGCGACTGATAAGATTCGTATAATCCTGCGCGGCAGTAAAAGCCTGGGCTAGATTTGCCAGCCCGCTTAATTCTGCAGAGCGGTTTTTTTCACTGGCATATAACATGGAGTTACGGACGCCGTAAGCCGCCTGAGTGGAAATAAGTTGAACGAGATCAAAATCGTGTTGACCAAGCGCTCCCGGAGTAAGATGCCCTATTTCCAACGTGCCAACCATTTTGTTATCAGCGATAAGCGGCAAGCCGAGGTAGGATTTGACAGGCGAATTGCCATTCCACGCAGGAAGAGAAGGATCACTAACGCGAGTATCTGGAATAAGCAGGGATTTTTGACGGGCGTTCAGCGTGTTGGTCAATTCACCGAATTGGGAATGTGCAGCTCGAACAGCCTGGGCAGCGCCGGATGATTCCAACGTATAAGGAATGAGAGCCTGCTTTGAAGCATCCCAGATCTTTACTTCCAGCAAATCTGCTGGAACAAGGTGGGACACATTTAACAAAATAGCATATAGGGTATCTTCCAGGTTAAGGCTTGCAGATACGTTTTTGCCAAAGTCGGAGACAATTTTTAGTATGGATGAATCTGTCCCGGCTTCACTCAGGTTCGTCGAGAGTTCCACACTTCGCATTGTGACAAGCATGAGAGGATATGGACCCGGCACCTGATAAGATGAGGCTTCAACAAGACGCCCGCCGATCGAGAGTCTTTTTTGTCCCGGACGGGCGCAAAGATTGAGTAGGTCTTCTGCGGGCCGCGCGCGGCGAATCAATCGCTCCAGATCTGTGGGTTCATCTGCGCGCAATCCAAACCATTCGCGCGCCATATCATTAATATATTCAACCCGCCCACCCGGCTGGACGATCAAAACGGACTCATTTGAATTTGTAGTATCGGGGGAAACAAAAGAAGTAACAGAATCCGGCGCCAGGAGTGAATTACGCGGCAGGCGTCGCAACATAACAACGAACAGTACTGAGACAAACAGTACTGCTGCTAAAATAATCAACCCGAGGCCCACTTCCAGCCCGGCAAACATGATCAGATATCACCTTATCCGCCAGCCGCGGTGTCCTGGCGACGCGCTTCAGCAGACAACTCGGTGATTTCGCGGATATCTGCAAAGGAATATTGACTGGGCGAAACCACACCTATTAACATATTCATGAAAGATACTTTCACTGTAGTGCCATCAGGCGATGGAGATTGGATGAATCCCTGTTGGCGATCTATGAAGTTATAGTGCGTTTGAACTTCCTGATCAAATCGTTCCTTGAGGCGCGTCTTTATTGCCTCTGCCTTTTCCTCGGTTGTGATGATGATGAAATTATCGCCACCCGCATGACCAATAAAATCAGAAGTGTTTCCAAGTTCATCCACCACTTCCCCGATCAGCATGGCAGAAAAGCGTAGAACATCATCACCAGCTACAAAGCCATAGACATTCTTGAACGAATCAAAATGGCTAATCCCAGCATCAAGCAGAGCCCAGCCCTTTTCCCGAATGATGCGGCGCAACTGTTCCTCGATAAGGCGTCCCGCGGGGAGTCCAGAACGGGGATCGGTAAGACTCTCACGTTCAGAACGTCTGATCGCGCCCTGCACACGCAGTTTCAGTTCCTCGATATCGAATGGCTTGGTGATGTAATCATCCGCGCCAAGTTCAAGTCCCTGCAACTTGTCACTACGCTCATCTTTTTGCGTAAGAAAGATCACAGGGATATGACTGGTGCGCATACTGGTGCGTAAATTACGGCACACCTCATAACCATCAATATCCGGCAGCATGATATCGAGCACGATCAGATGAGGCAGGACTTGTTTTGTTTTCTCCAGCGCATCTGAACCGCGCACTGCGACATCCACATCGAAATCCATGCCGCTGAAATAGATCTTCAGCATGTTTCCGATGTCAACATCGTCTTCCACGACCAACAGGCGGGCTTTTCCCATAAGCGGCCTCCAAAATTACGTATGCACCGCGTGCAATTTGCGGGCATTCCGCGCATTGCGGCGCACTGTTTCAATTTGTCCTTCTGTCACTTCACGCTCGAACGAACGAAATCCGCTCAAGCGAAAACCATGCTTCTTTGCGATTGCATCAATCTCTTCCACGCGTTCTCTTGTCAGATGTTTACCCAATGTATAATCCTCAAAGCGACCTTCCAATGCCAGGGCAATCGTCTCAGCCATGCAGGCATATGCCTTTCCAGATGGAAAACCAAAATTAAAGTGGAAATTAACGGGGCCTGGCACATCTACCATTCCGCCGTCAATCACTAATATATCATCTCTTGCCGCCGCCACCATTGCAGAAACATCACGGGGACGGGCTACATCGCAAACCACGCTGCCAGGCTGTAAATGCTCAGGGCAGATCACATCGTGTATGGAACTTGTTACAGTCAGGATCAACTGTGCATCCGCCAAAACATTCATCTTGGTGCTGATGATTAACTCGGCTCGCGCGTGGACCCTAAGCCTGTCGCGCAGTTCTTCGAGCGCATCCTGCCTTCGGCCGATCAAATAGAGCCGTTCCACGTCATCCGCAAGCAACTCTGAGCATACCTGCCCAATCGCACCTGTCGCGCCAACCACCGCAGCCGTAGTGCCTCGAAGCGGTATGTCCATAACACAGGCTGCCTCACGCAGGGCATCCACAGCTACAGTGACTGTATACGAATCACCTGTTGTGACAGGCACATCCAGGACATTCGCAATTGTAATCCCTGCATCCCCAATTACAGAAGTAAATGCGCCCAATCCGAGAATTTGTGCACCAAGTTTCTCCGCCAGCCGACCCGTCTGAATAACCTTGCGA
>JAKEFL010000365.1 GCA_022616105.1 Anaerolineae bacterium
CATTCGCGGCACAAACCTGCTCAACGACCTTTACTACCGAAGCATTTTTTGCGTCGGCAGGGATTTGAAGTTCCACTTCGATCATTTGTCTTTAAATAACTTGGAGCGTTAATCTTCTGCAAAGGCAACCACAACGATATGCTGGTTCAATAATTGAGGCGATGCCGAATCTTTAGCGGGGACAATTTGCCCCAACGTATATCCCCCGACAATCGGTACATCTTTTCCAAGAATATCCTGAACAGCGGTGATTTCAGCACCGGGATGTGATTTCAGCAGCATCTGCCAGGCAATATCTACAAGGATCAAAGCAAACATCGGCTTCTTCCCATCCAATTGCTGCAAAGCCTGTTGAGCCGCTTGTTGTGCGGCATTCTCACAGGAGGACCGGCTCCCGACGAGGAGATAGGCATCCACCCCATCTCGCACAGGAGCATTCATACGGAAGCTGCCATCTGCTTCCACGCGGATGGGTGCGCGGATGACCAATTGATCTCCCTGCTCCACCCCAAGTGGATATAGCCGCGCCAGATGACTCAGCGGAGGGAACGCCCAGTCACGCGCGGGATACCCAAAGAGTTGGGCATACGTTTCAGATGCAGGGCGACCATCCAGAGTGCGCAGCCAAAAGCCGCGCGAACGCGTTACACGGAACTGACTGCCCACCGGATTCCATCCATGTGAAGCACCTACACCCACGCGGATATCACCGCGCAGAAATGCTGCACTCAGCGCGCCGGTTCCGGTCTGCGGACCAGCAATCTGGTAGGAATGACCCGTATGCAAATCCCCGGAGGAGAGCGCGCCGATTAAAGGAAAAGATTCATTCGATATCGCGCTGCATAATTGGTCTGCATCCCCATTGAAACCATCCGCAAAGAAAAAGAGCGCGCGAGGGTCAGTCTGTTCGGCAGCCTGTTTGGAGAGCTGCGAGCCAGTCTCGCGCCCGCTCTGTGCATAACCCGGCATCCAGCGCGTTTCCGCTTGCAAGTCACCCGCCAATAGTGCAACCAAAACAGAGTTGTGATGCAGCCCATTTGAAGTTAAACCAGCAGAGCTGCTAAAGCCGATCATTGGGGTATCGCCCAAAAGGCCCGATACGCCGCTGACAACTTCACGCGCCTGATATTGATAGGATGAAATTACAAAGCCGAAACCCGGTGTTGAGGAACCGAGCCGATTCAACGCGTGATGCGTTGCCTGCAACCCCGCCTCGCGGCCATTCAATGCCTGTGCATTTCCAATGGAAACTTTGAGAGCCATTCAGCCTATCCTTCCGCAATCGGCACAGTGAAATGGAAGGTTGTGCCTCTCCTGAATTCGCTGTCAAACCAGATACGCCCGCCTTGCATTTCGACCAAATTCTTTGTGATGTTCAATCCCAGACCTGTACCCGGCGCTTCACGAGCTTTCGAATCGTCAGAACGGAAGAATTTCTGGAAAATCTTTGCCTGGTCTTCAATGCTGATGCCAATGCCATTATCTTTCACCCAGAGATGAACAACCTGTTTTGCACCTTCAGGGTCCCATTGATTTCTGGTTGCTTCAGCACCCACCAGAATCCTTCCGCCCTCAGGTGTATATTTGTGCGCGTTACTGACAAGGTTGGTAAGGACCTGACCCACACGGATGCGGTCTGCCCAGACTTGAGGCAGTTGCTCGGGCAGACGGAGTTCGACATCCTGTCGTTTATCTTCAACCTGTCGTTTGGTGGAACGCACAACTTCATCTACGATATCCGGCACGTCCACCGGCTTATAGTCAAGGCGCAGGCGTCCTACTTCGATCTTGGCATTGTCGTTCAGATCCGAAACAAGAGCGGACATGCGTTCAACATTGGCGCGGATTGTGCCGAGGAAATTGGTCTGCATTTCGTTGATCGTGCCAACAGACCCCGCTGCAAGCAATTCAGTATAGCCTTTGATGGAAGTCATCGGGTTCTTCAACTCATGCGCAACGAAGGATACAAAGTCACTCTTTGCAAGGTTTGCCCGCTGCACTTCATCATACAGTTGCGCGTTTGCGATCGCGATCGCGGCGCTATCACTCAGTTGATTCAGGAACGACAGGTTGCCTTGCGAGTCACTTGTGCTTTCGAGTAATAGCAAACCGATCACCTGCGCTTCACGACGGATGGGAATGATGATCTGCGTATGTGCAGAGGGAAGGATGCCCTTCGCGCCATTGCTGACAAGTGAGACCTGATTAGGTTGCCCACTTTCAATTGCTGAACGGATGGCTGGCAACTCGAGAGGCAGGCGCAGGTCCTCCTCCTGGGTTAATATCTCGTCATACCCTTGCTGCGCCATCAGGCGAAGATTCTCTTCTTCGATCATACCGATCAAACCCGCTTCAGCATTCGACCTGCGCATTGCCCATTCAAGTGTGGTTCGCATGGCGCGATCCACTTCAAGGCTGGCATTCAATTCGCGGACGATACGGCCCATCACTTGTAATTCTTCCACCTTCTCAGTAAGTTCCTGATCGGTGAGCGCCAGAAGGCGCGCATTTTCAATTGCAACCGCGGCCTGACCGGCAAAAGCAGTCAGCAGGTTTTGATCATCCTCAACAAAAGGCAAACCATCTTTGCGATTGATGACTTCGATCACACCCAGGACACGATCCTTGATCTGCATGGGGACCGCGAGAAGTGAGCGTGAGAGAAATCCTGTTTTCCTGTCCGTACCACCAGAGTGAGCATTCGAATGTTGTGCATCATTCTCGATCACAGGAGAACGCAACTGCACAGCGCGTCCGACAATACCTGCCCCTGCAGGAAGGCGTTGACCGAGAAGGTTGGTGGCTACAGGGCCCACTGTCACGCGAAAGATGAGGTCACCGGTCGGCTCGTCCATCAGGAACAACGTGCCTGCCTCGCAATTCAAGATGTTGACAGCATTCTCAAGAATATTCTGAAGAAGGGGTTCCTGTTCCAGCGTGGAGGTCAGTTGTCGCGTAATTTCATTCAGCGTGGAGAGTTGATGTGCGCGCTTTTCCGTTTCCTGCAAAAGGCGGGCTTTCACGATTGCTCCCACAGTTTGGTCTGCGATCGCCTGCAGAAGGTTCAGTTGTGCGCGCGTGTATGTTACTGTCGCATCACGACTGCCAACACTCAAAGACCCCATGGTCTCAGCGCCAGCGTTGAGTGGTACACCCATCCATGCGTATACACCCTGTGAAGCAGGAGTGAGGTTCCGCGACTGACATTCACGTGTGTAATCCTGAGTAAGGATCTGGCGGCCCTTGCGGATGATTTCGGGACCCAGCCCAAGGCTGGATGGGAGTGGGAGGTTTTCGCGAGAATGTACGCGGTCGTTATCATCGACACAAAAGGCATAGTAGAAATAATTTGCAGCTTTATTGTAAAGTGTGATATGAAACAGGGAGGACGGAATAATTTGCGTCGCCTGGGCAAAGATCAATTCCAGCACATCATCAAAAGTAAGTGTGACGTTTACTCCTTGTGAGACGCGCGTTAATGCGTTCATTTCCTGCACGCGGCGCTGAAGATCAGCAACTGTTTGTACGCGCGAAATCGCGAGCGATGCCTGATCAGAAAGGCTATCCAGGAAATCGAGGTCTTTGGGTGTATACATACTGCCCGAAAGTGGATTCCCCAATGCAAGCCAGCCAACGGGTCTTTCATCCCCCTCCAATACCACGAAGAGATGCGCGCCAAGCAATGATAAACGGGCTTCATCCCCTTTCAAAAGGGCAGGCGGATTGATCGTGTCCAGATATAACGGAATGTTTTCTTTTTGGAAATATTGAACAAGAGGACTGTTCGAGGAAAACCGAATATCGCTTGTCGGGCGGCCATCACCATCTGCAAGAGCCGCATATTGATCATTTACTGAGTCATAGGTATACACGTGCAGACGGTCTGGAACAAGACTGCTGCCAATCTGCTCACGCAGCACACGGCTAATCGCATTTAGATCCTGTGCATTGGTCAGTTCATGGCTAAAAATACGAAGGCGTTCCTCATAAGCGCGTTGACCCCGAAAGAACGTACTATCCACAAAAGTCTGCAACCACGTGCGGAAGGGTTCAAGTAATACTGCGATTACAAAAACCAGCCCACCTATTAAATAGGGGTTATTGGAAGGCATGGGGATCGCCAGGATCAATCCCAACCCGCTCACCAGCAAGCCATACATTCCGACAACGAAGAGTGACAATATCGTGTAAACCATTCCCTGGCGCAGCCAGTAGTCGGTTTGTAAGAGACGAAAGCGGAGAATTACATATCCATTGACCAGCGGAAATAAAACCGTTGGCACAAAGAGATAAGGGTTAAATACAATCACTGTAGACTGATCAATCATGTTTCGCAATGATGAATATAACAGCCAGAAAACAATCGGACCAAATGCGATCAATGATCCATAGAGGATCGTCCGTGCCTGGTTCTTTACAACAGGAGAATAAGAAAGGAACGCATGATTAGCGAGTGCGCCAAAGTAGAATAACCCGGCCAGCCCCACAAACACATAAATATTTTGCCACGGCTTGAAATAAGCAGTTGGGTTTTGAAAGTTATACAATTCGGTATATGCGTAAACCGCCAGGACGATGCCGATTATATATCCGATCCATCTCAGATATGGGCGTCTGATCACGACACGCGCTTCCTGTGGAAAGCCAAGTGCAAGATCGATTAATGCCCCCGCCGATAGCGCAGCAGCCATTGTCCACAGATACGTAAAGCGATGGGATGTGTACAGGTCAAAAAGAGTGCCAATAACAATTGCCAGTGATGAAGTCATCACGGAAAACGCGCGGCCCGCAGGCTCCGTTCGACGCAAGCCAAAAATCCATAGGCTGATGACGAGAAATACAAAGCTCAGAGAGGCTGGCAGAATAAAATACGTAATTTCATCGGTACGAGGAAAACGCTGTAATTTGATGTTGACTGTTCTTTCCCCACCTTCAAATAAGCGGATTGTCACTGGGATGGTATTGTCAACGCCATGTGAACTCAGAACGGCTTCCAGGTTATCTGCACTTGAAATGAGACTGTTATCAACAGACTTCAGTTGGTCGCCCAGTTTAGACCCCTGTGCATATAAAGCCCATTGTTTGCCAGGTTCCTTTGTATCCACGCCATTCAGCACGAGAGTCTGTTCGAAGAACCCGCCAATGAACGGATTTTTTAGCCAATTGAATCCGAGGTAGATCGACGCGACGAAGACCACAATGGCGATTGTCTGATATACCAGGACAAGCCATTGCATCACTTTACTTAAGACTGTACTAGTACGATAGGATTGTTCCATGA
>JAKEFL010000068.1 GCA_022616105.1 Anaerolineae bacterium
TAGTTCTCTAACGTCCGCTTTCGCAAAGTAAGAGGTCTAATGGCAAAGCTCAAGCTTGACCTGCACGAAATCTACAATCGCGGTGCTCAAATTGATTCTGAGTTAAATCGCATCGTAGAAGAAGCCATTGAAAAGAAGATCAACCTGGTTGAGATCATCCCGGGGAAAGGCAGTGGTCAACTTAAGAAAAAAGTGCTGCGCTTTTTGAATCAAGGACACATTAAAAAACTATACCATCGCGTGGAAAAAGACGACAAAAATTTCGGGCGGATTTTTATCCACTTTAAGTTTTGAGCTCGGCATTGCTACTTTACATCCCGTCGAAGAAACAACAAAAATCCAAGCAACCTCAACCCTGCGCTCAACCACAACGCGCCGCCCAGACCAATGTAATTTGCCAGCCACGTCCCCAGCAACGGCGCGATGATCATCGATAGATATTGCATAGATTGCGCCAGCGCCACAAATGTTGCACTGTATTCGGGTGGTACGGTTTTCATCAATTCATCGAAGAAGACGAGATCCAGCCCAGCTTGGAAGAGTCCTGCAATGCCTGCATAGAGAATGATCAAGTCGACACGCGAGGTCGCTGCGCTTAACGCCGGATAAAGCGCCATACCAAAAGTCGTTGCCAACAAAACGAATCGTCCGCCGTGCCTTCTCGAGACACGCGGCCAAAGATAATAACCAGCCAGCATCACAAGATTCATCGCCATAGTGACCGTACCGATTTGCGAGTCTGTTGCGTGAACCTCACGGACGAGATACAAAGGCATGATGGGCAGGCTTAATACAAGGGCTGAATAATAAACAAACCGTTTTGTCGAAAATGAAACGAATGCCGGGTTCGCTCGCAGAAGAGCGAGATAATTACGGATGCGATCCAGCGGCGAGCGGCTATCTGAAAGCGGAGGTGGGGCCTGGTCTGGCAATTGAATCTGGTTGGAAAAATAAAAACTCAAAAAACCGCCCAGGGACAAAACCAAAAACATGATCGCATAATTCAGAGGGAATGAGATCAAGTCAATCAAACGTGTGACAATGAATGTGCCGACAACACCTGTCACACCAAAGATCGCCCAGCGGCGACTCAGCAAAGCGTAGCGACCTTCAGGTCCTGCGACTGCGTTCATCACAACAGAAAAAGCAACAGCCAGAGCAGTTTGAGGAATCGTGGCGAATGCCCAAATCCACAGCGTGGAAATGATGACATACTTTTCAGCGATAAACAGAGTCAATATCCCCGTCAATGCGTAACACAAGATCACCATCAAACGCGAAAGGCTATACCATGGGACGATATTGCGCCGGGACTGAAGAAAGCCGCCCACGACGATGGCAAGAATTAAGCCTGTGACGCCCGGCATGGATGTAAGCAAGCCCACTTGAAAATTCGTTGCCCCAAGGCGTGTTAGAAAAACAGGCAGGAACGGCGAAGCAATGCTGGAGATGCTAACGCCAACTCCATCGATTTGAACGTTTCTAAAATTTCGTTTCTGGATTTGGATTTCGTCTTCGGTAAAGGGATTCATGGAATTTGCTCAAGCCGCCACTATGCTCCTGCAGGGTCTGTGACCCTGCGGCTTCTCTACGAAATGCGGCGGTCGCAGACCGCCTATGAGCATAATCACATAGCTGTGTTAATGATTATAACGTGGCAAGGTAAAATCAAAGAATGATCCAAATCCGCCGCATCGAACCGGATGAGGTGCCTGCTGCGAAACGATTGATCTATCGCGTTGCCCATGTCGTTTTCAATGACGCGCGTCCACTCGAAGAATCCATGGCTTACGGCGAGTCGAACGGGTGGCTGAAAGATATGAACGATATTCAACAAACCTATTTCGATAACGATGGAATATT
Source organism: Anaerolineae bacterium (assembly GCA_022616105.1). Lineage (GTDB taxonomy): Bacteria > Chloroflexota > Anaerolineae > Anaerolineales > Villigracilaceae > Defluviilinea. The sequence continues at coordinate 1,864 of JAKEFL010000068.1, forward strand.
TCTGGTAATGACCGACGACGATCAGCTTATCGGTACGGGGGCAATCCGAAAACTTGAAGACAAGATCTGTGAGCTTAAACGTCTTTGGCTACTGACTGAATACCACAATAAGGGATTGGGATATAGAATGATGCAGGAATTACTATCATTTGCCAGAGAAAAGGGATATGAGCGCATCAGGCTCGAAACAGATGCTGTAAATCAAAAGCGCGCCGTCGAGTTTTACAAGCGGCTTGGCTTTTACGAAATTCCAAACGCAACTGACGATGAAGATATCTTGATGGAGTTGCCCTTATAGCTTCACCGCATTCAAAAAGATTTTCGCGCTGAGCGGAGCCTAGCGCAGACGAAGCGCAGGTCCCTTGAAAATACTGCGTCTCGTCTACGGCTTTCGACGAGCATGAAAGCCTCCGCTCGACGCGATGGTATGATAGGTTTAATTGTTAATCTACAAGAAGCATGACCTACAATCGAACTGTATTTAACCAATCCGGCAATTGCCCGATCAATCGTTCCATGATCCCTTTGGCGCGTTCGTTGAATACTTCGATATTGTTGTAAGCCTCTCCCCCATCTTCACTCACCATATCACTTACACCGCGCAGAATCAGCAGGCGCGCGTTGTTCTTTTGCGCGACCCATGCCAGCGCGGCAGATTCCCAATCTGCGGCAATTGCGCCTTTACCTTTGAGGAAGGAAATTTTGTCAGGTGGAAGATCGCTATCCGCGGACGCGATCATCCCGCGTCGGGCAGGATGAGGATAAGGTTCAGCGAGCCAGCTCAAGTCCAGGGATGAGGCGTAATAGGTCGCGATGTCGAGGTCTCCCATCAGTTCAACAATGTCATACACATACGTCTGATCCACCAAAATGATATCGCCTTGATTAACCACTTCTTCAAAGCCGCCGCAGGTTCCGAGGTTGACAATCAAATCGGGCAAATAGTTATCAATCACATACTGCATTGTTGCTGCTGATGCAATCTTACCCCAGCCACTATGAAAAAGTTTCAAGTTCCACCCTTCGGCTTCGCTCAGGGCAGGCGTTCCCAGTGTCAGGTCGAAACATTCACCATATGGGAAGTACTCGATTTTTGCATCGGGAAACATCGGTTTGACCGCGTTCCATTCAGCGATGGCAGAGATGAGGATGACTGTTTTCATTCAAAACTCCTCTAAGTTTCATTCTTATTCCATTTTAGATTAGATTTCTCCGCTTAATTGTCGTATAATTTCCGTATGCCTGAATGGCTTGGGAAAACTATCGGAAGAGTTCGAATTGAAAAGCTCCTTGCGCGTGGGGGAATGGCAGAGGTTTATTTAGGGTCGCATCTCACTCTTGAGCGCCCGGTTGCCATCAAATTATTGCACAGTTATATCGAAGAAGACCCGCTTCTTCTCGAGCGATTTCACCGGGAGGCTAAAGTGGTGGCGGGGCTGCGCCATTCCAATATCGTTCAGATTTTCGATTTCGACACTACAGATGGCCACCCTTATATTGTAATGGAATATTTGAAGGGTCCAACGCTTGCTACGTACCTGCGCCACCTGCACCAACGGAAAAAGCGTATTCCATCCCATCAAGTCGCGCGTCTCCTCAAAGGGCTGACTGCCGCCCTCGATTACGCTCATGGGCAGGGCGTCATTCATCGGGATGTCAAACCAGGCAACGTCCTGCTGCACAACGACACTGATGATATTCCACTGGACAAGCCTCTGACCAATGATGTGGAAGCCGTTATTACAGACTTCGGGCTTGTGCGTGTGATGAATGCAGCCACACAAACGGCCTCGGGCTTTATAAGCGGGACGCCAGCTTATATGTCTCCTGAACAAGCGCGCGGCGATCAGATAGATCATCGTACAGATATATATTCTCTTGGCGTCGTGTTGTATGAAATGCTGGCGGGCCGCGTCCCATTTGAAGCCGATAGTACACTGACTGTGCTCCATATGCAGATCCACACAACGCCCCCACCGATCACGGGAATTCCTGCCGAGGTACAGGCAGTGATGGATCGTGCCCTGCTAAAAAACCCTGATGACCGTTACCAAACCAGCAGCGAGATGGCAATTGATTTTTACCTTTCAATTGGCATGAACAGGCAGGCAGAAACCATCCTCGAGCCTTATCCTGTGAGAGCGGAGCCTATCCAGGCTCCTGCGCCGCCAGAGCCAGAGTTGGTAATAAAACCTGAGCTGGCGGCAAAGCCGGAGCCAATATCAAAGACAGAGCCAACGCCAAAGACTGAGCTGGCAATAAAGCCAGAGCCGACGCCAAAACCACCACGAAACCAGGCAGGGATCCGTGCCGTATTATTTTCAATTATAGGCCTTTCCGTCCTTGCGGTTGCCGGATATCTAATCTTTTCTAGTGGGCCGAATGTTCCCACAGCAACTGCGACGTTGAGCACGGTGATACCTAATACCATTAGTCCGTCGCCGTCAGAACCCCCAGGCCTACCCGAAGCCACCAGGATGGTGAAAGTAGAGGCCGGGACGTATCAGGTTGGCAAAGATCCAGAGAACAACAATCAGAGCGCCTCACAGAGGATCCCTCTGAAAGAGTTCTGGATTGACCAGTACCAAGTTACAAATAAGGATTTTCAGCAATTCATGCCTGAATGGTCGATCCCTCCTGGAGAGGAAAATTATCCGGTCATGCGAGTTACATGGGATCAAGCGGATGCTTATTGTAGATCTATAAATAAGCGATTGCCAGGCGAGGCGCAATGGGAAGCAGCCGGACGCGGGCCCGGTGAAAATCCCCCATTGTATCCCTGGGGAACCGACCCTTCCGATGGCGGCAATATTTTCGACCTGCCGAATCATCCATATGAAATAGGTACCAAAGACTTTAATGTCAGCCCATTCAAGGTATATGATATGCTCTACAACGTATACGAATGGGTAGGAGAACCATATGGCAGCCTTGGAGCAGGGAACAGGATTTTGCGCGGAGCCCGCTATAGCACCCCTTACGATTTAGCTTTTCGGTTGGAAGTTCCACCCGATGATACAAATTTTGGCCAGTACGCTGGCTTCCGTTGTGCAGCCGATCAGGTCAGGTAAAGGAGCATTCATATGAAACACCAGGTCATTTACCGTTCGAATTGGGCAATGTCAATAGCACTGCTCATAATATTTGCTATGGTGGGCTGCACTGGACAAGTGAGCGCGCCAACACTACCACCAGCGCCTTCGCCAACCGCTGAGGCTTCTTTACCCACTTCGGATGCGGCTTTGTCACCCACTCCCCCTGGTGTTGAATCCACTCCAACTTCACAGCCAGGCACTGACAGTAATGTGTTATATCAGGATGAATTTACCAATCCTGGCACGGGCTGGTCTGCAGCCGAGTTTGACAATTATTTCATTGGTTATCACGAACCAGAGTATTATCACGTGGAGATCAAAAGTCCGCATTTGAA
>JAKEFL010000366.1 GCA_022616105.1 Anaerolineae bacterium
AATGTGATGTGGTCTGTGCGAACTGCCACCGGCGAATTACTTCAGAGAACCAGGGATGGTTTAAGAGATAGCGTTACCAATTATGGTCTAATTTGGACTAAATCGACAGGGAGTTTTAAATTTCCATCTGCTTGGGCATATTGGAAGTATAATTAATTCACAAAGAGTATTGTGCCCGACTCGTCTTATTTGAGTAAGGAGAAAGTTTTATGCCTACTGTCGTTCGTAAATCATTTCCTACAATTATGGAAACCCGGCGGGAGATTATTCATGCCATCAGTTGGCAGGTGCGTGCGAATGTTTGGTGCCCACCTACAGATGTTTACGAGATGAATGATGGTTTTGTTGTAAAAGTCGAAGTTGCGGGCATGCGAGAAGAAGATTTCGAAGTGGCTATTGAGGATAATGTTTTGATAATTAGCGGGAATCGCCCAGACTCCAGCGAGCGGCGTGCTTACTATCAAATGGAAATCAGGTCGGGAAAATTCGAAATTGCCATTGAGATCCCTGTGCCTATAAAAGTGGAAAAGGCTGTTGCTGAATATAAGGATGGATTTTTAATGATACATTTGCCAAAAGCAAGCCAAGATCAGACAGGGGTCGAATAAGAGTTATGCCTGCTTCACGCTGGCACTCCGGTTTTAACGATCTCTTTCAGTGGATGGGTGAAGAGGACAATGATCTGTTGTCCATGATGATGCCGTCCATTTTTTCACGGTTTCAGAAACAAGACCCAGATTCAACCGGGTCAGGTTCTCCCCAAACATCGAATTCAGCCAAATATCCAGATGTTCTTCCAATCCTGCCACTACGCGGTGTGGTGGTCTACCCGCAAACTGCTGTCCCGCTGACCGTTGGACAGCCGCGTTCGATCAAGTTGGTGGATGAAGTCGTTGGGGGTGACAAGCTGGTTGGTCTGGTGGCAGCTGTAAATCCGGAACTTGAATCGCCAGGTCCAGCGGATCTTTATCGAGTGGGGACAATTGCCACTGTCCATCGTTTGTTGCGCGCGCCTGACGGTACGATCCGTTTGCTTGTGCAAGGCATGGATCGTTTCAGGGTGAGTGAGTTCATTTCGGAAGAGCCCTATCTCAAGGCACGGATCGAGCTTGTACCTGAAACTGTGGAAGAAGGGCTTGAGATCGATGCACTGGCGCGTAATGCACGCGATCAATTCCAGCAGATCACGCAGATGATCCCTTCCTTCCCTGAGGAGCTGGCGAGTTCCATTACCTCAGTTGAAGACGCCCTGCAAACCGCGTATACAATCGCAAATTTCCAGCGCATGGATATCAAGGATTCACAGGAAATCCTTGAGCTTGACTCTGTCGCTGAAAAGCTCAAGAAGTTGATCGGTTTACTTGTCCGTGAAGCTGAGGTCCTTCAACTGGGGCAGAAGATTCAAAATGAAGCCCGTGGGGAGATCGAGAAGGTGCAGCGCGAGTATTTCCTGCGTGAGCAGATGAAAGCCATTCAGAAGGAATTGGGCGAAAGGGACGAACAGGCAGCGGAGACAGAGGAATTTCGCAAGAAGATCGAAGAAGCGAAAATGCCCGAAGAAGCCGAGAAACAGGCAAAACGTGAGTTGGAACGCCTGTCCCGTTTACCGACAGCCGCCGCGGAGTATGGGGTCATCCGCACCTATTTGGATTGGCTGGTTTCCCTACCCTGGTCCAAATTGACAGAGGACAATCTTGAGATTGCGCATGCCCGCGAAATTTTGGATAAAGACCATTATGGATTGAAGGATGTCAAAGAACGCATCCTCGAATTTCTTGCCATTCGTAAACTGCGCCTTGATCGCAAGGATGAAATCAAAACACCATCTGAAGATAAGATACGCCGTGAACGTGAGGGTGTGATCCTTTGCTTTGTTGGCCCTCCTGGAGTTGGCAAAACCTCGCTTGGACAGTCTATTGCGCGTGCCATGGGACGCAAGTTTGTGCGCGCCTCATTAGGCGGGGTGCGTGATGAAGCGGAGATCCGCGGTCATCGGCGAACGTATATTGGCTCCATGCCCGGTCGGATTTTGCAGTCATTACGGCGGATTGAGTCGAGGAACCCGGTCTTCATGCTGGATGAAATTGACAAACTCACTTTCGATTTTCATGGTGACCCCGCTTCCGCGCTGCTTGAAGTACTTGACCCTGAACAAAACGGCGAGTTCCGTGATAATTATCTTGAAGTTGCTTATGATCTATCACAGGTCTTCTTCATCACAACTGCAAATACATTGGAGACCATTCCGGGTCCCTTGCGCGACCGGATGGAGATCATTTATCTCTCAGGCTATACAGAAAATGAAAAGGTCGCAATCGCCAAGGGTTATCTCATTCCGCGCCAGATCCGGGAGAACGGTCTTCGCGAAGATGAAGTCATTTTTACGGCTGATGCTCTGCAGAAGATCATTCGCGAATATACACGAGAGGCGGGCGTCAGGAATCTGGAACGTAAGATCGGTGCAGTCTGTCGAAAAGTGGGGACGCGGATTGCTGAAGGTAAATTGAAAAAAGCGAAGATGACTCCTGAGCGGGTTGAGGAATATCTGGATCATCCAATCTTTCAGAGCACCGAAGAGCTGAGTCAGCGGATGTCGATTCCAGGCGTTGTTCCGGGCCTTGCATGGACGCCTTATGGCGGTGATGTGTTATTTGTCGAAGCAACCAGCATGCCGGGTAGTAAAGGATTCCAGGTCACCGGCTCGGTTGGGAATGTTATGAATGAGTCGGCGCGTGCAGCATTGTCCTATGTCCGTTCTCGAGCCAAGCAACTTAGTATTGATGCGGAATTCTTCAACCGGTCTGATTTTCATTTGCACATTCCGGCCGGCGCACAACCAAAAGATGGTCCATCTGCGGGTGTGACAATGGCAACTGCGATTGTTTCGCTTGTGTCGGGCCGCAAAGTCAAGCCTCAAGTTGGAATGACCGGTGAGATCACATTAAGAGGACAGGTACTCCCAATTGGCGGCGTCAAGGAAAAAGTTCTTGCAGCGCATCGGAATGGCTTGCGGACGGTTATCCTCCCAAAGCGAAATGAGCAGGATATCGACGATGTTCCAGATGAGATCAAGAAAGCGATGAAATTTGTTTTCGTGGAATCAATGGACGATGTATTGAATGCAGCGCTCGTATCGAATCATAAACCATCGCAGTCAAAAGCGAAGACGAAGAAAAAAGCCGCGCAAAGGAAAACGAAGGCAAATGGCAAAAATACTTCTCGCTGAAGATGATCCAACCATGATTTCCCTGCTGAAGACCCTCCTCAAAATGGAGGGTTTTGACGTTGTAACGTTGGATGTGGATGCAGATGTCCCCATGGCAGTTCAGCACGAAATGCCTGATGCTGTCTTAATGGATGTGCATCTCGGTGGGCAAAACGGGCTGCAGATCCTTGAATCGATTCGCCAGAATAGAGATCTTGCCAATGTTCGTGTCGTAATGACCTCAGGCTTAAATGTGAAGGATGAATGTATCCGCCGTGGCGCCAGCGCATTTTTGCTTAAGCCTTTTATGCCTGATGACCTGATCAATGTCTTGAAACAGTAATCAATCCACCCTGATGCATTTGCCAGTTCAAATCCGCGAGTTTCGTTTCCCTTCTGATTATGAACAAGTCTTCGAATTGTGGCGGGGTATCGAAAAGGGAGTACATATAGGCCGTTCGGATACTTTAGCTGAGATCCGGAAGAAGATCACCCGTGATCCAGACCTTTTCCTTGTTGCAGAATCAGATGGGAATATTATTGGCGCGGTGATGGGCGGTTTTGACGGCCGCCGCGGTCTTATCTACCATCTTGCCGTTGCTACATCTTTTCGTGGACGGGGTATCGGCTCAAATCTGATGGATGAAGTGGAGTCAAGATTGCGAGCGAAAGGTTGTCTGAAAAGTTATCTGCTGGTAACTCTTGATAATATTGAGGTCGCGGATTACTACATACAGCGTGGTTGGCAGCACATGGATCAAGTTCACTTGTATGGAAAAGAATTGCAATGACACTCAGATTTGGGATTTTGACTCTTTCCGACCGCTCCTCACGCGGCGAACGCGCTGATTCATCTGGACCGGTGCTTGCGCGTCTGATCCAGGCTGAAGGCTGGTCAGTGGTCAAACAGTCGATCCTCCCTGATGAGGAATCCGCCATCCGCGAAATATTAATTAGCTGGGTGGACAGTTCTGAAATCGATGTTATTCTTACAACAGGCGGCACAGGCTTTTCTCCGCGCGACGTCACACCCGAAGCGACCCGCGCAGTCATTGAACGGGATGCGCCCGGTCTCGCGGAAGCGATGCGAGCTGCGAGCCTCAAGATCACACCTCATGCGATGTTGTCGAGAATCGTAACGGGTATTCGCAAGAAGACGCTGATCATCAATCTGCCCGGCAGCCCAAAAGGTGCGGTGGA
>JAKEFL010000367.1 GCA_022616105.1 Anaerolineae bacterium
ATCGAGGCGCTGACAGATTTCGGTATCGATGCGAAGGACATTCGCACGACCAACTTCAGCATCTGGCCGAGCGATAAGTATGATCCACAGACGGGCTTGCCTACTGGCGAGAAGACCTACATGGTGGATAATACGGTTTACGTCACCGTGCGTGAACTCGATACACTGGGTGACCTGCTCGATACGGTCGTTGCGGCTGGTGCAAATACAGTCAACAGCGTTCAATTCGATGTGGCTGAGAAGGATAAGGCACTGAAGGATGCCCGCGCCCAAGCTGTGAAAGATGCACAGGCAAAGGCACAGGAACTTGCAGAAGCAGCCGGACTCTCACTGGGTGAGATTCACTCGATTGAATTCTTTGACAATCAGCCTTACCCGATCTTTGAAGGCAAAGGCGGCGGTGGTGCAGATGTTGCCGCAGCAGCTGTCCCGATCCAACCCGGACAGTTGACCTTCACTGTGACCGTAAACGTTTCATACGTGCTCAAATAATTTGCTCGCTCTCCTCAGAGCCTGAACCTGCCTCCGTTATAGAGGCAGGTTCTTCTATTTAACTCCCTCTCCCAGTGGGAGAGGGGCTAGGGGTGAGGGGAGGTTATAATCTCAAAATTCTTTTCGTCATACATAGGAGTTGCATCATGCTCAAAGTCGGATACATCGGTTTGGGTCTCATGGGCAAATCTATTGCTCGCAATATCCTCAAAGCGGGGTTTCCCCTTGTTGTACATAATCGTTCACGCGCATCGGTGGATGAATTAGTTGATGAAGGTGCGATCGCCGCGAATTCTCCCAAAGAAGTAGCATCTCAAGTGGACATCCTATTCACAAACCTTCCTGATACCCCCGATGTGGAAAAAGTTGTGTTAGGCGAAAGCGGGATCATCGAAGGCGCGCAAGATGGTCTCATTTATATTGATAACTCCACGATCAAACCTGCCTCCGCACGCAGAATCGCAGAGAAATTATCTGAGAAAAATGTATTTGCATTGGATGCTCCCGTCTCAGGTGGGGACATCGGCGCGCGCAATGGGACTCTCACGATCATGGTTGGTGGTGACGCGTCCGCGTTGGAAAAAGCGATGCCAGTGTTGATGGCAATGGGCAAGACAGTCACTCATGTTGGCGACTCAGGCGCAGGTCAGGTAGCCAAAGCCGCGAATCAGATCATGGTCGCCGCCCAGATGGTGGCAATGGGTGAATTGCTTGTCTTCTCCAAGAAGGCAGGCGTAGATCCGCGCAAAGTAGTGGATGCGATCAAAGGCGGCGCGGCGCAATGCTGGACTCTCGACGTCAAGCCGCCGCGTTTGTTCGAGGGTAATCGCAATCCTGGCTTTAAAGCACACATGCAATTGAAAGACTTGAGAATCATTCTGGATACTGCGAATGAATATGATATTCCTATTTCCTCAACGATTGAAAATACAAAACTCTTTCAGCAAATGATTGACTTAGGTATGGGCGAATTGGATAACTCCGCAGTTGTGGGTGTGATCGAGAAACAGGCGGGAATTAAAATCGTGTAAGCAAACCGGTGGTTGAGTAGTGGCGCCGTTCGTTGGCGCCACGTATCGAAACCACCTGTTATAAAAGTATTTCTCTAACTATTGGTTTCAACACTTGCATGATTTGTTTAGCAAATCATGTGCCAGTGAAGGTATCGAAGCCAGCAATAGCAAGTAAACTTGAAATAGGTGGTCTCGATACACCCTTCGCAACAAACGCTCAGGGCTACTCGACCACCGGACAGTGTAAAAAATATGAAAAGATACTGGCCTCTCATCCGTGATTCATTCCTGATCGTCCTTGCCGCGTTGATACAAGCCCTCTCGTTGAGGCTGTTCTTTGTACCTTCGAAGCTGGCGTTCGGCGGCGTGAGCGGGATCGCACAGTTGATCAATCATTTCACGGGCTGGCCCATCGGATTGATGATCTTCATTGGCAACCTCCCGTTGTTTGTTCTGGGCTGGCGTTACTTAGGTGGGCGTGCTTTTGTCGCGCGCACTGCCATTGCCATATTTACATATTCCCTTTTCACTGACCTTTTGCTGCAAACGCCTCTTTTTGGACCGAACGGTGCTGGAACGGTACTCATCAATGAACTCCAAGGTGACATCTTCCTGAATGCACTTTATGGCGCGATCGTCAGTGGCATCGGCTATGGTCTGGTTTATCGGGCGCGCGGCACAAGCGGCGGCTCGGATATCCTGGCGCGCATCCTCAATAACTGGCGCGGCATTCCCATTACGCAAAGTTATTTGATTGTTGATACGGCTGTCATCCTTGGGGCAGGGATTGTCTTTGGCTGGAAGGAAGCCTTGTATGCACTGATCGCCCTGTATGTAAGTGGTTTGGTCGCGGAAACAACTCTTGAAGGAGGCGGAACGATTCGCACGGCGATGATCGTCACCAGTGAAGCCGATGCCGTTTCACAACGCGTGCTCGAAGAACTCGAACGCGGTGTCACTGTTCTCGAAGGGGTTGGCGCATATACAGGAGCGGATCGCCCCGTTTTGTATTGTGTGATTACCCGCGCAGAAGTGGCAACGCTCAAAGCGATCGTCCATGAAGTTGACCCAAATGCTTTCATGGTTATTGGTGTGGCACATGAGGCATTAGGCGCGGGGTTCAAACCGCTCAAGGGGAAATAAAAACTAGAATCGCTCAAGCCGCCGAGAGCATAGTAACCGTAATGCGGGATACTATCCCGCACCACGTTATTTTCGTTTCTTATTCTTGATTCGATACCCCAATCGCTGCATCGCGTTCTCGTCATTACGCCAGTCTTTCAGGACCTTTACGCGTAATTCCAAAAACACCTTCCTTCCGCTCATCTCTTCGATTTCTTTGCGTGCCCCAGAACCAATTGCTTTCATCATCCTGCCGCCTTCGCCGATCAGAATCCCTTTTTGCGAGTTGCGTTCCACGAAGATCGTCGCCGCGATGTAGAGCATTCCATTATCGCGCTCGGCGAATTCATCGATGCGCACGCCAACTCCATGTGGTACTTCATCGCGCAAATAGTGCAAACACGCCTCACGGATCAAGTCCGCGGCGATGTCGCGCTCGTAGGAATCTGTTACCTGCTCTTCGTCGAATTCAGGTGGGCGAATGGGACTAAGCGATATCAGTAATTTCTGCAATTGATCGAGATTTTGATTCTGTGTTGCAGAGATGGATATGACCTTCGCATCGTTTCGACCCTCCCTTCGGTCGTCAACGCGAGCTTTCTTAAGCGACGCCTGATACGCTTCGAGACGCGCGGTCAACGCCTCAGCTGGGACCAGGTCCATTTTGTTCGCGGCAAGCACAAGCGGAGTCCGACGCGGGGTGTGGTTGAGAAGCGACGCGATCTCTTTGTCATCATCCGTTGGTTTGACAGATGCATCCACCAGCCAGAGGATCACATCCACACCTTCCAGCGATTCTTCTGCTTCTTGATTCAAGAATTGACCCAGTTTGTGACGCGGGCTGTGTATGCCTGGGGTATCCACAAAAACGAGTTGAGCAGAGTCCGTTGTGAGAATCCCAAGCTGGCGCTTGCGTGTGGTCTGGGGCTTGGGCGAAACCGCCGCGATCTTTTGACCTAGCAGCGCGTTAACAAGTGTTGACTTGCCAACGTTGGGACGCCCGATAATGGCGATAAAGCCTGAGCGAAAATCTGTCATGGGATTCTTTCGTAAATACGAATTTGAGGATTTACAAAGGATATTTCCAATCGAGGCAGGAAGGGAGGCAGCTTATATGAAAAATCCGCAATAAGCTTGTAGTGGGCAGATTCTCCCGCCGCCAGTTGTTTGAAAAAATCACATTCGATTTGCATCAGTTCACAAGTGTATGTGCTGTTGAATTTATCTGAGGTAAAACTGTCGATCACAAGATAGGTTGTCTGGCGTTCATTCAACCCTGCTTCTCCGCTGTTATACACATAATTCTTGCTGGTGAGAAGGGGTTCGTCGGGAGTATTCCGAAAATAGATTGGGTAATTATGTTCGCGCTCGAAATGATTTTCAGGGATGCCAGGCGGATATTCGGTATGTTCCAACGATGCACTAGCAGGGAGTGATGCAACGAATTTGGTCGCGGGAATCCGTGCGTCATTGATGAAAAGAAGCATTACACTGGCTGAACGGGCCAGTGAGATGAGGATAATATATGTCAGGCCTACTTCAATCAGTTTCGAATACAGTGGATTACCGTTTTGTCTTGCAAGCGCATATAGGTCGCCGATGAAAAGCGTGCTTAAGATCGCGAAGAAAGGCATGAGGGGGAGAAAAAAACGAGTTGGATAATTGTATGAAGCCATAATGGGAAGATCGAGCACAAGTATTGCAAACAATAGAAGCACCCTATATCTTCCCACATTTAAAGACTTTGCTCGATAAGCCCATAGAACTTTATAAACTCCCCAGATAAAGGACGCAATGAACAAAATAAAAAGAAAAACACCAACCCCGTCTAAAAAAACTGAGTATTGTCCAAAAATGCCTCTCACGCTATCGGGTTGAACGCCATAATTGGAGTTGTAGATCAACGCCGGGATGAGACGCTTAAAGTAGAAAGCCATCCACGTGAGAGCTTTGGGTGTGCCAATGGCATAGCCTAGATAGGTCAATGCGCCGCCGATGAAAAGTGTTTCGAATGTATCAAGAGAGAGTTTTAGAGCCGCTTTTCCTTTTGTCCATAAAAAAACGATAATGGGTACAAGCACCAGAGTAATGGCAATGTACTTGCTCGATACCGCCATCCCTGAGGCAAAGAATGCGGCATACAACCATCCCCTGTAACCGCGCGTGATATATTGAACTAAAAAGAAAATCGTCAATGTACAGAAGAATGTGACGAATGTATCGTTGTGTGCAAAACGCGCGTTGTGTGACATCGCGCTGACCGAGAGCAGCAGCAAAGCACTTAATGCTGAAACATAAATGTTGTATCCCATGCGCCGGGGAATGAGATAAGCCAAAACGACCGTGAAGCCTGTCAACACTGCGGAGAGAACGCGTGCGCCGATCAGCACCTCTTTACCCGTCTGCCCGAGCGCGACCAGGATTTTCCCCAGCCAGAACATTGCAAAAATTGGTAGATGAGGATGATTGAAATTGCTTGCATCGAATTCCACCCCCTCGTAGAGTGCCCTCATGGCAATGTATACGACCTCATCCGGGTGCCAGATGCTCGGCGCACCCCATGAGATGCCGGGCAGGGTAAATAAAAGGAATAGCGCAAACAATATAAATGGGATGATGAACTCATACCTTTCCAGAAAGGGTGTGTTCCTGACAGAATCAGATTTCATCATCCCATAATTTTACGCCTCTTTTGGGACTACTCTACGGACTGGCTGCCAGTTGACAACCGCCAGGCTGCCAACGATCAATATCGTACCAACAAGCAGCTGCCATGTAAGCTGCTCGTTCAAAAAGATCACCCCCAGAATGACTCCACCAATAGGGAAGAGATAAGTCACCAAAGACGCACGTGTGGGACCCACCTCGTGGATCAGGTACCAGAGCATGATCACTGCCAGACCTGAGCCAAGAACGCCCAGCCATAAAATCGCGACCCAGGTCAGGGGTAAAGATGGGAACTCGAAGGGCTTTTCAGTGAGCGGACCAACGATCCACATAAAAATCGTGGATGTGATGAGAAACATCGCCCCGCGCACCGTGCCTTGAACATGCTGGGTAAGTTTTCGCCCATAGACTGCGCTCCCCCCGTAAAAGAGGGATGCCAATATCACCGCGGCTTGCCCGATCACCGAACTTTGTGCACTCGCAAGCAGGTCTTCGCTCATGAGAACAACAACCCCTGCAAAACCGATCAACAACCCCAAAACTTTTTGCGGGGTCATCTTATCATCCTGCAACAGGAATTGAGCGATAAGAATGGTAAACAGCGGAGTGGTCGCATTGAGGATGGATGCGACCGCCGAGTCAATGGTCTGCTCGCCCCAGGAAATGAAGAAAATGGGGATTGCCAAACTGGTAGGACCCAGGACGGCAAAGATACCCCAGGTCTTCCAGTCTCGCGGCCATTCAACTTTTTGATATACGCCAATAGCAACAGCCGTGATCGCGCCGAATAACATGCGGAAGGCGACCAGCGACATGGGTCCAATGTCCTGCACACCGATCTTGATCCACAAGAAGGACGAACTCCAGATGGCGCCAAGAAGGATAAATACGATCCAGTGTTTGGTTTTCAAAGAATCTCCTTTATAGTTTAGTTGGGAACGACAAAGTTACGATGAATTGGATTGGAGAAATATTACGCAATTGGATCTATTTTATGAAGCCCAAGGATTATTGCCGACCCGATTCTTGCTCTTTTCTCAAGCTCATCACCTTATGGTTCGTCACACTATAAAGGCTCGATCAATTTCAATGAAGGTCTTTATCCTACGCGATCACTGCGCCTTCCATCTTCAACAGCCATTCTTTCGTCCTCAATCCCTCTCCGCCGCCATAGCCGTGGAGTTTTCCGTCCGTTCCGATGACCCGGTGACATGGAATTACCAGCGGCATGGGATTGGTCGCGTTAGCGCGTCCGATGGCGCGTGAGGCATTGGGTCTGCCGAGTTGGACGGCGATATCATGATAAGTCCGTGTTTCGCTATAGGGGATTCTGAAGATGGCTTGCAATGCTTCACGTTGAAATGGTCGGAACAAGGTCCAATCGATGGGGATGGTAAATGCGGAGCGTTTACCTTCGAGATATTCTCGTATTTCTTTTACATAAGGTGCGATCTTTCTCTCATTTGGCTGGATGGGCCGCTTCAAGCGCTGGAGGTAGGAATCAAAATGAAACTGAGATTCCGCCCACTCAACGGCTACCAAGCCAAAGTCTGAGGCAGCGAGGCGCAGGTCTCCAAGGGGAGTATTATTCAGTTCGCCAATATAAATGGGATGTGGGGCTTGCATACTTCTCTCCGTGCGTTTATAAAAAAATCACCACCGAGAAGAGTCTCGATGGTGAGATTATAGTTTATTAATTATGCTCCATCGGGGTCTGAGACCCCGATGAGCGGTATTTTAGTAATTCGTTACTCGATCAATCAACCCAAGTTCGCGGGCGCGATAGTCACACCAGCGGAAGATGAGGACTGATAAGAACGCGAAGATAATCGTCAAGCCAATCAGGATGCCAATGAGTTGCAGGTTGCTGAATTGCGCAAGCGTCGGGAAGGCTTGTGCGACTTCACCGATGAGCGAACGGCACATGAGTTCGAGCCAGTAAGTGATCGGCATGGCGAATCCGATGGGACGTAACCACGCGGGCAACACTTCAAGTGGGAAGATCGCGCCGCTGAAAAGATAGA
>JAKEFL010000069.1 GCA_022616105.1 Anaerolineae bacterium
CCCTCTTTTGCCAGAATCAACTTCCACGCATAGACGCGGACCAGATAACTTGACCAGAGAGGAATGGTCACAGCGATCAGAAGCCATGTTTTGAGTTTGGGTGAAGCATATTTCGCGATGTAGTAGGCGAGAGGAAAAGCGATCAACGCGTCCACCAGTGTAACCACTCCAGCCATGCTGGCAGTGCGGAAGAAGATCTCGCGATTGGCGGGATTGAAAATCTGTGCATAGGTCCTCAACGTAAATTCACGGACGATCAAACCGGTAAATTCCTCAAGATAATAAAAACTGTTGACCAATAATGCAAACAACGAGCCGAGATACACGACCAGCATGTATATCATCGGAGGACCCAGCAAAAGAGCAAGCACCAGACCGGGACGTTGATAGAAATATGTGGAGACGCGGTTCAACACCTTAACCTCCCACATGACTGATATGGTCTTTGTGCCAGCTTAAACGCACTTTTTGCCCTTTGGCAGATAGCACATCCATGGAGGTGGTTTTGAGATTTTGTTCAACCACAACAAGGTCACCGCCACCTTCGATCTCAACCAGATAGCGGGTAAATAACCCCAGATATATGACATCGCGCACCACACCATCCACTGAAATCATATCCGTATCAGGTTTACCGTTCACAGACCCCAAATGAATCTTCTCAGGGCGGATGGAGAACATGTTCTCTGCACCTGTGATCCGTTTTGCAGCCTCCCCGCTCACAAGATTGGACGTGCCGACAAACCCTGCCACGAACGGCGATGCGGGCCTCTCATAGATTTCAGAGGGTGTACCGACTTGTATGATCTTGCCTTCATTGAAGACCGCGATGCGGTCACTCATCGTCAGGGCTTCCTCCTGGTCATGAGTGACAAAGATAAAGGTGATACCAACGCTTTGCTGAATCGCTTTGAGTTCCACCTGCATTTGCTGGCGAAGTTTGAGGTCTAACGCGCCGAGAGGCTCATCGAGCAGAAGCACTTTGGGATGATTGATCAAGGCGCGGGCGAGCGCGACGCGCTGGCGCTGACCGCCTGAGAGTTGAGATGGCTTGCGTCCGGCGAATCCTGAAAGCCTGACAAGATCGAGCATCTCATCCACGCGCTTCATGCGTTCTGGTTTGGGAACTTTCTTCACCATGAGTCCATACGCGATGTTATCCCCTACGTTCATGTGTGGAAACAATGCGTAATCCTGAAAAACAGTATTTACATTTCTTTCATAAGGTGGAAGGTCTGAAACATCCTGCCCATACAAATAAATATTTCCGTAGGTTGGTCTATCGAAACCAGCGATCATACGCAGACATGTTGTTTTCCCTGAGCCCGAAGGCCCGAGCATGGAAAAAAATTCACCATCGCGGATTTCAAGATCAGCATTATCCACCGCTTTTACTTCACCGAAATGACGGCTTACTTTATCAAAATGTATGGCAGGGGTCGATGTGTTGGTCATGGTTTGAAGACTCATTTAGGACTGTCACCCTGAGTGGCGCCTCAGCGCCACGAAGGGTCTCTATGATAATCTCAGAGATTCTCACCTGCACTTGCGTCAGGTGCAAGTGTCGCTTCGCTCAGAATGACAGACTTATAGAGGACATCAGGCGGAACGGAAAACCACCGCCCGCCTGATGCCAGAAAATCAGATACTAACGACCACCGATCACAGCCACATAGTTTGTGACCCATTCATGGTAGGGTACACATTCAGTGCTAGCATCTGTATCGCCGCAATCTGCAGTGGGCGTGCGCCACCAAACGATCTTGTCAAAGTTGTCCCAGCCGTTATTCTTACAGCCATCGGGTCCCAGCAATTCGTTACCCTCGCAGGCATCGCCTCGAACTGGGATGTTGCTGAACCAGGAAGCCAGATCGCCTTGAAGCTTGGGGTTGAGTGACCATTCGAGCCATTTGTACGCGCAATTGGGATGAGCGGCATCCACGTGCATCATCGTGGTATCTGCCCAACCCGTTGCGCCCTCAATAGGAACGAGCTTTTCAATCGGGGCTCCGCCACCCTTCAGGAGATTTGCCTGGAAGGGCCATGAACCCGAAGCCGCCACACCTTCGTTGGTGAAATCATCCATCTGAATGAAGGCATCATGCCAGTAGCGGTTGATCAATGTGCGCTGCTGTCTCAGCAGTTCAATCGCGGCATTGAACTGGTCGCGGTTTAACGCATACGGGTCAGTGATCCCAAGCTCGGGCCTGTGATGCTTTAAATACAGCGCGGCATCCGCAACATAAATTGGACCATCATACGCCTGAATACGACCTGCATTGGATTCGCCATCAGGCAGGGTCGTCTCTTCAAATACAACACTCCAGCTTGTGGGCGGCTGATCACCGAAAATTTCGGTGTTGTACATCAGGATGTTCTGACCGGATGAATAAGGTACGCCATAATGCTCAGCCGTGCCATCACCGTCTGTATCCACAGTATGCCAGGGAGCATTTTGAAGACGAGGATCAATCTTATCGTAACTGGGGATCAAATCGAGATTAATCTCCTGCACACGACCACCAGAGATCAAACGATTCGATGCATCGCCTGAGGCGGTGACGAGATCAAACCCGCCTTCGTTCATCAGAGCAACCATTTCATCAGATGTGGCCGCAGTTTTATTGGTCACCTTGCAGCTGGTGTCAGCCTCGAATTGCGTGACCCAATCATACTCGGGAACGGTCTCGCCACGCTCGATATAACCAGCCCACGAAACAATAGAGACCTCTCCTTCACCTTCGCCAACGGATTGCAGAGGTCCGCCCGCTTCGCCCCCAGCCGTCGCGCCACAAGCAGAAAGTACGAGGCTGACAAGAGCAATTAGCGAACCTAGAACTAACCATTTGGATTTCATTTCTCTCTCCTTGGGAAATTTGGTTGTTCAACAATACTAACCAACGAACCATTGACTTTCCTTAACTGGACACCTCCTTTCAATAGAATACACCACAAACCGTCTTTGGATACGACATATTATTTCAATTATATTGAACTATGGGGTAGGAAGTCAATCAGGAATTTCCGATTTCGTATAAAAAGTTAAACCGCGAAGAATCAAAGGGCGCGAAGAGACTTTTATAAACGCAAAGGAAGCCTCTTCGCGTCGTTCAAGAAAACTTTGCGGGCTTCGCCGCTTCGCGGTGAAAATGGATGTTTTTTCATCCCAGTGCCAGCATCACCATCGCGCGGAAACCGTTATATGCCGAAGCCATCTCCTGCGCGGTAAATGAGACGCGCGTTCCATCTCTCTCTGTAAACGGGATACGAGTCGCACGATCCGCCATATCAGACGTGAAGAATTCAACCGTTACACGGACAGGCACATCCAGCACAAATGGATCAGGCATGTCACCCTCAGCCAAACGTTCGATTGCGCGCATCGCGGTCATACAGATCAGCTTCTGTGAGGCCTGCGGAGTCAGACATTCTGCCGCAAAACGACCCGTTGCCTGTTTGACCACAGCCGTTTCGAGGTCACCTAATAATTCACTGACCTGCGCGCAGGCAGTCTGATCTCCAGAGACCATAATGACCGGCACTCCAAAATGACCCGCGACCGCCGCGTTCAACCCATACTCCCCTGTCAGAATATCATTCAACCAAACATTCGCAACTGTCTTTGAAGACCACGTGTGATCGAGAATTGCATTCGGCGTCCCATTGCGCGCGTGATAGCCGATGAACATGACTCCATCCACGCTTTCATCAATCCCCTGCATCATTGAGAATGGGGATGGTGAACCCGTATTCAATCGCGCCCGCGCATCGAGTTCTTCGACCAAAATATTTGAAGCATTCCAATGTCCATCGGCAACAATGACTTCATCCGCGCCTGCCTCCATTGCCCCGCGGATCGCGGCATTCACATCCTGGGTCATCAACTTGCGAAAGCGCGCATACTCCGCGTGCCCCGGCGTAACCTGATCCCAGGTGGTGACGCCGGTAATACCTTCCATGTCGGTTGCGATTAGAATTTTCATGCAGGTTTCTCCTCTTTTTATGATGCGCTAGGCGGCGTCCCCGCCGCCGTCCACAGGATGCTTCGCAAAGGACGGCGGCTGGAGCGAATTTTTATTAGCAATCCATCCCTCAACCAACCTGCCAATCAGTGGATAACGATAATCATCACCCTTAAGCACGCGGTATCCTGCCCACTGTCCTAGAATGTGCATTAGAGGTATTGCCAATATGATCACAAAAGCGATCAATAATGATACAAAGAAAATGACAATGCCGAACATTCCTGCTGACGAATCAAAGTCTGGCGCGCCTGTGAGTCCCGTTGTGGCAAACAATAAAAAGATTCCAAACAAGTAGACAAATCCCGCTACAAAATAAAAGATGGTGATAAGGGCTTGAAAGACAAGCGTTTGAATGGATTGGAATTTCAGAAACAAATTCTGTTTGCCATGTGTAAGCCATGTTGTAAGAGGAGCCAGCATTCCCCACAACGCGATGATGACGCTGAAATGTCCCATGGCTGCCACCCAGCGGGGCTCATGATCTTCATTTAGCCATTCTTCCTTCGTGGGATCATATTCCAAATAACGCGCCAGACGATTCCCCATGACCGGATAGCGAAAGTCCCTGCCAAGCGCACATGCAATTGCTGCAATAATTGGTAGAAGAAAATAAAGAACAAAAGCACCAAAAACTAAAGCAATGAACACACTTATCCATATCCCCATAGATGTACCGAAGCGATCACCACTGTCACCTGTAACGCCAGATAAAACAAGTATGGAGATGAAAAAAGCCAATATGAACACCAGATAACCTAAAAACCATACTGTGTATCCCAGTGATTGATACCCCAATGCTTGTAAACATTGGAAAGATGCATAATTGGACTTCCGTCTCTGTTCTGCCCAGCCAATGATCGGCAGAAGAATCCCCATTCCAAAAGTAATAGCAGAAAGATGCGAAAGTACAGCCCAAATTCGGTCTTCGGTGGTTGGCGTGTTGTTCATAATATACTGATGATGTAAGGTCTGGTGAATACCTATGATGTGGCCAAATGCAACATTACATCGCGTCGAGCGGAGGCTTTCGTGCTTGTTGAAAGCCGCAGACGAGACGTTGCGCCACTTGAAAACCTGCGCTTCGTCTGCGCTACGCTCCGCTCAGCGCGAAAATTTTCTGTCAGATTAATTTGTAAAACTTCAATCTGTCGCTGCACAAGCTATTATGAACTCTATTTTATCAGACAGCCGTAATGGGATGGGATGTTGCAAAGCGGTATAATCGCTTTATGATGTTTGGAGGAAGGAAATGACTGATCTTGCCCTGTTTTCCCTCAGCGAAGAACACAAAATGATACGTGACGCCGCGCGGGATTTCGCTCAAAACGAGATCGTGCCCATCGCGGCTGAATTCGATGAAAGCGGGGAGTTTCCACACGCCACCATCAAAAAGATGGGCGGGATGGGCTTCATGGGTATCGAAATCCCTGAGCAATATGGCGGCGCAGGCATGGACACGCTTGCTTATGTGCTAGCACTTGAAGAAATCTGCAAAGCGGATGCATCACATGGCGTGATTATGTCTGTAAATAATTCGTTGTATTGTCATGGCATTATGAAGTTTGGTACGGAAGAACAGAAGAAAAATTTTGTCACGCCCGTTGCATCAGGGAAAGCGATTGGCGCGTACTCTCTTACAGAATCACAAAGCGGTTCGGACGCAGGGACAATGAAAAGCCGCGCCATGCGCGCTGGTGATCACTATGTTTTGAACGGGCGAAAGTCCTGGGTCACGAGCGGTCCCGTCGCTGATTACTATATCGTCTTTATGATGACGGATCCAAATAAAAAGCAAAAAGGTGTCAGCGCGTTTTTGGTGGAAGCAAATACACCGGGTTTGATTCGTGGAAAGAAAGAGCCGAAACTTGGCATCCGCGCATCCGCAACGAGTGAGTTGATCTTTGAAGATTGCCGCGTGCCTGCTGAAAATCTTTTGGGCAAAGAAGGCGAAGGCTTCAAGATCGCGATGACCGTTTTGGATGCCGGTCGCATTGGGATCGCAACACAGGCGCTTGGGATCGCGGAAGCTGCCTACGAAGCCGCGCGCCGTTACGCGGTCGAGAGAGAGGCGTTTGGTAAACCCATCGGCGCGTTCCAGGGAACGGGGTTCAAAATCGCAGATATGAAAACGCGCATCGAAGCATCCCGTCTATTGATTTATAACGCTGCACTTGCAAAAGAGAAATCCAAAAAGGATGGTGGTCGTTATTCGCTCGAGGCATCCATGGCCAAGCTTTTTTCATCTGAAACCGCCATGTATGTTACACATCAGGCTGTGCAAATCCATGGCGGCATGGGTTATAGCAAGGAACTTCCAGTGGAGCGCTACTTCCGCGATGCGAAGATCACCGAGATTTATGAGGGGACAAGTGAGATACAACGATTGGTAATTTCAAGAAGCGAGTTGGGATTGAAGTAAAGCTTAGGAAATATGGAATCCGAACCTGAAAAAAGCGTCCTGGACTTTCTGCGCGAAAATCTGGCCAATTACCGCAATTGGTTTAAGCGCCCAATGCCTGACCAGAAATCAACAGAATTGGAAGCGGATCCACCAGCGGGTGCGGCGGCGAAGGTCCCTGAACCCCTGGTCGAGTCAGATGTGGAGGCTCAACAGGCTCCTATTTCAGAAGCCAGCGAAATACAGACGCCGGTCGAGATCCAAAGCGCAGCGGGCATGGCACGCGTTACGATCACGGTTGAACTTCCGCTGGGGACACTGCTCATCCTGACTATCCATGCCGAGGCAGATGGCAAAACTTCAGTTGACAAACAATACCGCCTGACTCCGCCTTCAGCACGACCGATATTGCAGCCATATCCAAGCGGGCTGCGCCTCCGGCTTGAAAAACTGCTTGCACCAGTAAATGTCATCGCAGGACAGCCCGAGCGAGTGCTGCTGACAGCCGCGATAGTCATCTATCTTTTCGTCATCGGCAGCCGGCTGGCTGATTTCCCAATTTACTTTTTTGGTGACGAGGCCATTCAGGCCGTTTTTGCGGAGCGGTTAATCAATAACAACTGGATCTCCGTCAATGCAGATGGAATCCCTATTTACGTGGAGGCTGCAGGCAATCGCTGGACACCCCTGATCTCGATGTACATTCACGCCATAGCGATTGAACTCTTCGGCAAATCCATTTTTGTAACGCGTTTTACCACCGGGCTGATCGGGATGCTGGGCGCGATTTCTGTCAGCCTCATTCTAAAAAAAATCTTCAATAGGCCTATCTGGTGGAGCGGCATGTTAATCATGCTGAGCATGCCCGCCTGGTTCCTGCACACGCGCACGGCCTTTGAGACCGTGATATCCACCGGCTTTTACGGCCTTTTTCTGTTGTTCTATCTGCTCTATCGTACTCATTCACCCAAATATCTTTTTGGCGCCATCATTTTCGGCGCGGCCGTGTTTTATTCATATTCCAATTCCCAGGCAGTGCTTCTCGTGCTGGCAGGATTGCTATTCCTGAGCGATGTCCATTATCACTGGGAGAATCGAAAGACTGTCTTGCAGGGACTGGTACTACTCCTTGTGATGGCGATACCCTTTATCATTTTTCGGATCAATGAACCCGATGCCATTGCCACGCATTTGCGCGCCGTGAATTCGTACCTTGTGCAGGACATTCCCCTCTCCACAAAGATCCAGACGTTCACGGAGAAATATCTCTACGGGCTTAGTCCCCAATACTGGACGCTTGCCAACACCAAAGATCTGATCCGCCACCGGATGCTGGGATTCGCGCAGATCTCAGGCTGGGCTTACCTCCTTATGCTGGCGGGTGTTGTGATTGCGCTGCGGCGTGTGCGCGAACCGGCTTATCGCGCCGTTCTACTGGCAGCTCTGGCAACGCCGGTCGGTGCAGCAACGCTGGATGTATCCATCACGCGTGTCCTGTCCTTTGTGGTACCGGCAAGTATCCTCGCCGGACTCGGGCTAAGCTGGGTGCGCGAAAAAATCCCGGCACACATTCCCAGGTGGATATTTGACATTGGCACGCTGCTCATTCTCAGCCTGATCAGCCTGAGGCTGCTTAACATCGCGCTCACCCAAGGCCCGCTCTGGGCGAGCGATTATGGTCTTTATGGGTTGCAATATGGCGCCAAACAGATTTTTCGGGATACCATTCCCGAGTACCTTGCAGGCGACCCTGACAACGGCATTTACATCTCATCCACCTGGGCAAATGGGACTGACATCTTCATTTCCTATTTCGTCGCGCCGCAGGAACGGTCGCGTGTTCAGATGTTCGGGATTGAAAACGCCCTCCAGGAAAAAGTGCAGTTCGGTCCCAAGCATTACTTCATTCTGACCACGCCCGAATATCAGAAAGCTGTGGACAGTAATTTCTTCAAAGAAATCCGTGTGGATAAGATCATCAACTACCCCAACGATCAGCCTGGGTTCTACATCGTACAGCTTACCTATGCGGACAATATCGATCAAATCTTTGCCGCCCAGGAAGAAGCCTTGAACCGGCCCGTCGAGGGTGAAGTGACGATCGACGGCCAGCTCGCCAAAGTGATCTACTCACGGATCGATGCTGGCCAGTTGAAGGATATGTTCGACAGCGACTTCTTCACACTTATGCGAGGCGCTGAGGCGAACCCGTTCCTGCTCGATATCATTTTTCCCGAGGCCCGCACCCTCTCCAAATTTATTGGAGACTTCTCCATGATGGATTTCACCATCACTTTCACGCTCTACCCACCCGGCAACGGCGCGCCCGTAACTTACGAAGCCTCCCAGCGTAATGTGACGATCGATGCCCACGTTGAGGTGATCTTCGACCGCGGCCCCGCGCAGGTGCAGCGCATCAGGCTGGAAATCAAAAACCTGCTCGTGGTTGACAAAGCCAATATCCATTTGCGCGAGATCCAGTTCCTGCCATGAGTCTCAGCCTCACCGTCTTTGTCCCGGCATACAACGAGGAGAAAAACCTGCCGCATTGTGTCGACGCAGTTACGGACAAATTAACCAGGCTTAACATCGCTCACGAGTTCCTCATCGTCAACGACGGCAGCCGGGACAAGACGGCAGAAATCGCCCAGCAGCTTTCAGCCGCGCGCTCAAATGTGCGCGTGATCCATCATAGGAAAAATGGCGGTATAGGCGCGGCGTTCGTGACTGCAATCCAAAACGCCCGAGGGGAATGGCTCATCCTGATCCCCGCCGACCTGGCACTCGAACCCGACGAAATCCATCATTACGTTGAAGCCGCGCCGGATGCGGATATCGTTGTCGGTTTGCGGACGGATCAGAGCGACTACACCATCCTGCGCAAGATCGTCTCGTGGACCAACATCAAATTAGTGCAGGTATTGTTCGGCATGAAGGAGCGCCAGTTCCAATATATCAGCATGTATCGCTTGGGCGTGTTGCGCCAAATGGACATTGAATACTGGCAGAGTGCTTTCTTCCATGCTGAGGTCCTCATTAAAGCCAAAGCTCTTGGAAAGAAATTGGTGGAAGTGGAAATCAAATACGCGCCACGCGTCTCAGGTAAGCCGACGGGGGCTCGGCTCAAGCTGATCCTTTTAACTGTGAGGGATCTTTTCCATTTTTGGCTGAGATGGCTCAGGCTTGGCCCCCTACGAGCATCCAAAAGAAATACGATCGCCAACGCGGAGGAATAAACATGCCCAATCACATTCATCCGACAGCAGACGTTTCCCCAAAGGCAAGCATCGGGGATGGCACCCGCATCTGGCATCATTGCCAGGTGCAGGAGGAGGTAAGCATTGGAAAAAACTGCATCCTGGGTAAAGGTGTCTATGTGGATACGGGGGTCGTTATCGGGGACAACGTGAAAATCCAAAATTACGTTTCGGTCTACCATGGTGTGACGATTGAGGATGGTGTATTCGTTGGGCCGCATGTGTGTTTCACAAACGACATGTTCCCGCGCGCCGTGAATCCGGACGGTTCGCTCAAAACTGCCGGCGACTGGGTCCCTGTCAAAACACATATCCACAAAGGCGCGGCACTTGGTGCGAACTCGACAATCGTATGCGGCGTCAGTGTGGGCGCGTGGGCCATGGTCGGGGCAGGCAGCGTCGTCACCAAAAACATTCCGGAACATGGGCTGGCCTGGGGCAACCCGGCGGGCCTGCGGGGCTTCGTCTGCGCCTGCGGAGGGCGGCTGCAGTCGCGGACACGGACAGGAGGTATCGTACACACACTTTGCGAAACATGTCGCCGCGAAGTCAGCCTTCCTTTAGAGGATTGGGAAAGAGTCGAATGATCAGTATTGCAAAACCGATGATCGGACTCGAAGAAAAACAGGCCGTACTCGAAGTGCTTGATTCGGGCATCCTTGCACAGGGGCCGCGCGTCAAGGCATTCGAGGAGGCTTTCGCAGCCGTGTGCGGAACAAGATATGCAGCGGCAACATCTTCAGGAACGACCGCATTGCACACCGCTCTGCTCGCGCATGGATTGGGCGAGGCGGATGAAGTGATCACTTCGCCTTTCACATTCATTGCATCGGCAAACAGCATTCTCTATACCGGCGCGCGTCCCGTATTCGTCGACATCGAACCGCGCACCTTTAACATCGACCCTGATGGGATCGAGGCGGTCATTACACCGCGCACAAAAGCGATAATGCCTGTGCATCTCTTTGGCTTGTGCTGTGATATGGATGCGATCATGAAAATTGCCAAAAAGCACGGGCTGATCGTTGTCGAAGATGCCTGCCAGAGTCATGGCGCCAGCTTCAAAGGAAAACACGCTGGCGCGTTCGGGACGGGAACGTTCTCCCTCTACCCGACCAAGAACATCACTTCCGCTGAGGGCGGCATGATCACCACTGACAACGAAGAAATCGCTGAGCACTGCCGCGTCATCCGCCAACATGGGATGCGCCGCCGATACTACCACGATGAATTGGGATTCAATTTCCGCATGACCGACGTGCATGCCGCGATCGGATTGGCGCAGATCAGGAAGCTTGAAATGTTCAACAGTATCCGTCGCGCCAATGCGACCTACCTCAGTGGACACCTCAAAGGCGTGGTCACACCATTCGAGCCGGAAGGCTGCCAGCATGTTTACCATCAATATACGGTGCGTGTCCCTGATGGCAAGCGTGATGCCCTGCGTGCATATTTGCGGGAAAACGGCATTGACTCAGAAGTCTATTACCCTGTTCCAGTACATCAACAGGCCTTTTATGCCCATGAGCTGGGAGTCAACATTTCCCTGCCAGAAAGCGAACGGGCCGCCCGAGAAGTGCTTTCACTGCCCGTTCATCCCGCGTTGACTCGCGCCGACCTTGACTCTATTATCTCTGCAGTCAACACATTTATGGCCGGATAACATCATGCTCAAAGTTGCTGTTATCGGCGTGGGTTCCATGGGCAATAACCACGCCCGCGTCTACAGCGAATTGCCCGAGGTCAAACTCGTTGCCGTGGCCGATTCCGATGATCAGACGGTGGAAAATGCCGCACGACACTGGAGGACAAGGGCTTACACGGATTTTCAGACGATGCTTGCCAACGAAAAACCGGATGCCGTCTCAGTTGCAGTTCCTACTGCTGTCCATGAAACAGTTGTTATCGCTGCACTCGAAGCCGGAGTACATGTCATGGTCGAAAAACCGATTGCATCAACGCTCGAAGCGGGTCGCCGCATCATTGCCGCAGCCCAAAAGACAAACTGTAAATTGATGGTGGGTCACATCGTTCGCTTTAATCCTGCAATTCAATTGCTAAAACAAAAATTGGATGAGAACCAGATCGGGCGCATCTTTCAAATCGTATGTCGGCGTATTGGCCCGTTTCCTACGCGCGTTCAGGATGTAGGTGTGATCGTCGATCTCGCGCCGCACGATGTGGATATCATGCGTTACATCACCGGGCTTAACCCTATCCGCGTGTATGCTGAGATCGAGCAGCGCCTGCACACCGAACACGAAGATCTCCTGCTTGGCCTGCTGCGCTTTCCGGATAAAGTTGCCGGGAGCCTGGAGATCAATTGGCTGACGCCCACCAAGGTCCGCGATGTGTTCGTACTGGGCGAACGCGGTCTGTTCCGCGTGGACGATCTGACGCAGGATTTGTATTTCTATGAAAACGCACAAGTCGATAAGGTCATATGGCCTGCACTACAGACCCTAAAGGGCGTGCGCGAAGGTCCGATGATCCGCTATTCGTTCCAACGTTACGAACCGCTCAAAGCCGAACTGCAGGCATTTATCAACTGCGTCGAAAAGGATATACCTCCACCGGTCAGCGGTGAAGATAGTTTGATCTCTTTGCACGTTTCATTAAAACTGATCGAATCCGGCCAGACCAATCAAGTAAAAGAGATTGTGCTATGAGGGCCAACTTCTTCGACCGGCACGGTGAGCTGGATATTAGACATGATTGGTAATTAGAAAAAACGTCCCGAAGGTTTCCGACAGGCGTTCAAATTACTCGAAACCAACCTTCGGGACGGTGCTTGTGTGTTATTTCCTTGTTTTTCCAGCTATGAGCACGTGTGGGTGGAAACACTCAGAAAATACAGAATTATCCCTAATCAGTTACAATCGTCAGCATGAAAGTTGTCCTTTTCCGCGCGCATGGTGGACCTGACGTATTGGAATACACAGACTTTCCCACACCTGAGCCAAGACCCGATGAAGCATTGATCCGTTTGCACGCCGCAGCACTTAATCGCATGGACATCATGGTCCGCAATAGCTGGCACGGTTTGAAGTTGGACCTACCGCACATCAACGGTGCAGATGGCGCGGGAGAAGTTGTTGCACTACCCCCCTTTTCATCCCCCCCAATATTGGGGGGGA
>JAKEFL010000070.1 GCA_022616105.1 Anaerolineae bacterium
ACGTGAAGAATGGATAACGACATTATGTCATGCTGAGGGGCGTTTGTTGCCCCGAAGCATCTCTACCACGCCATATCCGAGACCCTTCGGTCGCTGGAAACCGCTTCCTCAGGGTGACATGCCTATAGGTTTTGCTTATCCATTATTGACATTAAATAATTTGAGCATCCTCTCGAAGTCTTTCCTGCCTGTTTTTCTCTTCCTTCAAGCGAGCCTGCTTTTCGCATGTAATTCAGCCTGGCAAGCACAGCCACAACCAAATTTTGGCTTCGTGCTTGAGTTTGGGTCTTGCAGCATAGATACGCTCGATACCTTCAAGGGGGAATTTACGCAGGATAGAGTTATAGAGCCATCCATCACCATTCCGATACAGCTTTCAGATGAGCAAATGAGGATCATTTACGAAAAAATGATTGAAATCAATATAACAGGGTATCCTGAGGTGTTCGAAGTCCACAAGCCTCTTATTGGGGAAGTGGTGATGCTATCCTCGCCATATAATTATGATCTGATGATCCAAAATGGCGAGTCAAAAACTTCAATCCGTTGGACGGACAACATTGCTCAACCCACGACCGCGAAAGCAGATCGCCTCAGAGAACTATTTCGATTGATCATTCAGATGGTTCATGAGCATCCAGGTTATCAGGGATTGCCTGACGTGAAATTTGGTTGCATTTAGCTCACAAACTTTCCGTCATTGCGAGGAGGGCGAAGCCCGACGAAGCAATCCCCAACACAGTGAGGGACGCTGCGCGGCTTCGCCCTATCGGGCTCGCAATGGCGAGTATGTCTGGGAATTTAGACACTCTCGAATTATTCCACGCAAGAGATAGAAACAATCCTGCGGTACAATCCCTTCAACTTATTTCAGGAGCAATACAATGGGCGTCATGCTGCAAACATTCTTTTGGGATTGTCCGCACGTAGACCACAAAGAATTCCAATGGTGGAACTATATTCGTGAGCAAGTTCCCTCGCTTGCGAAAGTTGGGTTTACATCATTATGGCTTCCGCCAATTCACAAAGCCGCAAATTTGGGTGGACCATCCATGGGCTATGACCCGTATGATTTCTATGACCTCGGTGAGTTTGACCAAAAGGGAAGTATCCCCACATGGTTCGGCACCAAGGCTGAATTGCTGAGTCTCATCGAAACGGCACACAGCCACAAGCTGAGTCTGATCGCAGATGTCGTCCTCAATCACAACAGCGGAGCGGATGAACAGGAGCTCAACCCCATTATCAATCAACCGCGTTGGACTCTGTTCAATCCCAAAAGTGGAAAGTTCCCGCGCAATTGGGAGTGTTTTCACCCCAGCTTGTATGAGTCCTGGGATGAAGGTACGTTCGGCGAAATGCCAGACCTCTCGCATCGCAATCCGTACGTGTATACCGAACTGCTCAAGCTGGCGCGCTGGTTCATCGAAGAACTCGGCTTCGATGGTTTCCGTTATGACTTCGTCAAAGGCTATGGTGCGAACACCATCGCGGCATTTCAGGAGTATCGTTACATGCGGGATGGCAAGCCGTTCGTGCCCTATGGCGTCGCGGAATTTTGGGATTCGGCGAGCAACACATTGCACTGGGTGGGGGAAGCAAACTTCTCAAACAGCAACCCGGTGGATGCCTTTGATTTCCCGTTGCGCGAAATGCTCAAATCGCTGTGCGATCAATATGGGTTTAGTTTAAATAATCTCATCACATGGGAAACCATTTTGCAAAAGCAGCCGCAGACCACGGTCACCTTTGTTGAGAACCACGACCTGCGTGATGAGGGCCGCCCGATCATCAACGACAAACTGCTCGCATACAGTTATATCCTCACACATGAGGGCTATCCCTGTGTGTTCTGGCACGATTACTTCAATCACAACCTCGCGCTGGATGGCACTCCAAATGGGATCGCGGCACTTGTGGGCGTTCACGAGAAATACGCGGCAGGTGCGACGAACATTCTCTATATTGATGACTCTCTGTACATCATGCAGCGCGCGGGATTTGACGATCAGCCCGGACTGATCTACGTGCTCAACAATCGCGGCGACAACTGGAACGGCAGACTGGTCACTACCAATTGGTCAAACGCCTCATTCGGACCTGTAGCCTGGTGGAGCAAAACCGACCTGTCGCGCCCGATCAACCAATCCACTGACCGCGACGGACGCGCACAATTCTACGCCCCTCCGCGCGGCTATGCGGTGTATGCAATAAAGTAACCTCGCGCTGAGCGGACACTGACCGGTGGTCGAGTAGCCCTGAGCGTTCGTCGCGAAGGGCATATCGAGACCACCAGTAAGCAGAGAAACTTTTGTTAAAGAGATTGCTTTTATAACTCGTTGGCCTCAGCTGCTTGTGTCTCGACCAACGGGAGTGACACTTGCACCTGCATGCACACTTGCCCTGGCGGGCAGTGTCAGGGAGTACAGGTGAGTCGAAGCGCAAGCTAACAATCAATTCCTTTTCATAATTGACTTTTGCCCAATTTTCATTACACTAATTTCAACAAAGGTTTCTGACAAGTAAATACCCGTCTCAAAAGGAGGCTCACTTGGATACTCTTTCTGCTCGAGCACTGGAGACTGCAAGACTCAAAGGTGCGCAATATGCTGACGTGCGCATTGTGCATTCACAGGATGAAAACATATCCATAAAGAATGGTGTGGTCGAGAACATGATGACGAACGAGTCTCTGGGCTTTGGCGTGCGCGTCCTGGCCGAAGGTGGTGCATGGGGATTTGCCTCCAGCCGGGACATGACTTTCGCTGAAGTGGATCGCATCGTCCATCTCGCGGTGAAGATCGCGAAAGCCTCTGCGCTCGTGCGCGGCGATCCTGTGCAGCTCGGTCCGCCGGTCACCAGCAAGGGGACATATACAACACCAATCCAAACTGATCCCTTTACGATTTCCATCGAAGAGAAACTCAACCTGCTCCTGCAAGCCGATGCGAATATGGCGCGCCTGGAAGGTATCACAGTGCGTAATGGTCACCTTACGTTCATCAAGGAACACAAGACCTTCGCCAATTCAGAAGGTGCAGATATTGAGCAAACGATTTACGAAGCGGGTGGAGGTATCATCGCCACAGCCGTGGGTGGGAATGAAGTTCAACGCCGGTCGTATCCGAGCATCCGCGCGCAAGGCACGGCAGGCTGGGAATATATCCTCGCGATGGACTTGCCTGGCAACGCGGAACGTATCGCTAGTGAGGCTGTGCAATTGCTTACAGCGGAGCACTGCCCCTCTACGAACACAACGATCATTATCGGCGGCGAACAGCTTGCCTTGCAAATTCACGAATCGTGTGGGCATCCAATTGAGTTGGATCGCGTTTTCGGCATGGAAGCCGCGCTGGCTGGCACATCTTTCCTTACCACGGAAAAACTGCACAACTTTCAGTACGGATCGGAGTTCGTCAACATCACCGCCGAATCGATCCGGGCTACAGGGCTTGGCACGTTTGGCTGGGACGATGAAGGAGTCCCGGCGAGTTCCACGCCTATTGTCAAAGATGGATTGTTTGTCGGATACCTGATGTCGCGCGAAACAGCCCCGCTTCTCGGACTTAACTCCAATGGCTGTATGCGCGCTTCGGGCTGGAATCGCATCCCAATCATTCGCATGACCAACGTGAGCATCGAACCTGGTACATGGGATTACAACGATCTGATCGCAGACACGGACGATGGCATCTACATGGAATCGAACCGGTCCTGGTCCATCGATGATAAGCGTTATAACTTCCAGTTTGGCACTGAGATCGGTTACGAGATCAAGAACGGCAAAGTGGGCAGGATGCTTCGCAACTGTACGTACACAGGCATCACACCCGAATTCTGGAATTCATGCGACGCCGTGTGCAACGATCAGTATTGGTTCATGTGGGGCACACCCAACTGCGGCAAGGGACAACCCGGGCAGGTGGCGCACACCGGTCACGGCGCTGCGCCGGCGCGCTTCCGAAATGTACGCGTAGGAGTAATGAAATGATCGGACCTGAACGCGCAAAGGAAATTTTGGAACAGGCCCTCAAGGCTTCCACAGCGCAGCAAACAGAAGTCATGCTGTTCGCGCAAGATATGGAATTGACACGCTTCGCCAACAACATCATCCACCAGAACGTGGCTGAAACGGATACAACATTGACTGTACGCGCTGTAATGGGCAAACGTAGAGGTATAGCGACCACGAATAATCTCTCAGCCGAAGGGATTGCACACGCGGTTGACTCCGCACGCGAATCAGCCTTGCGCCAGCCCGAAGACCCAGACTTTGGCGGGCTCTCCGGTCCTCACTCGAGCAGACCAGTGCACGCCTTTGACGAAGACACGGCTGCCTGCTCCCCTGAGCAACGCGCGAAAGGTGTAGGGATTATCTGTCGAAAAGCAAAAGAGAAAGGGATCACCAACGGGTCTGGTTATTTTCGCACTGGCACACAGGAGATGTCCGTTGCCAACTCGCTGGGAACGATGGTCTATCACGCCGGGTCGGTTGCAGATATTTCCGTCACAGCCATGACGGAGGATTCAGCGGGACGAGCCCAACTCTCAGCTTGGAAGGTGAACGAGTTGAATCCCGAAGCGATTGGCGACGAAGCAATTGATAAAGCCGCGCGAGGTCGCAATCCCAGAAAAATTGAACCGGGTGAATATACCATTGTCGCTGAACCCTACGTGGCGGATGATATTGTCTTTATGCTGGCATGGATTGGAATGAGTGCTCAATCGATTCAGG
Source organism: Anaerolineae bacterium (assembly GCA_022616105.1). Taxonomy (GTDB): domain Bacteria; phylum Chloroflexota; class Anaerolineae; order Anaerolineales; family Villigracilaceae; genus Defluviilinea. Next base: position 4,736 of record JAKEFL010000070.1, read on the forward strand.
AGGGACGCTCATGGATGAATGATCGCATGGGAGGGCAGGCGATGAGTCCGCTTGTTTCGATATGGGACGATGGGCAGGACTCTGCAGGCTATCCCCTGCCGTTTGATTTTGAAGGCGTGAACAAACAGCGCGTGGATGTTGTGACGAATGGTGTGATCGGTTCGCCGGTTTACGACACTTACTCCGCGCACAAGGAAAACAAATCGTCCACTGGTCATGCCTCACCGCCAGGTTCGGGATTAGACACATCTTTTCCCCTCAATCTCTTCATGGCGGCTGGAGATAACAGCATGGATGAAATGATTAAATCCACCGAGCGCGGTTTGTATATTGCCACCTTTTGGTATACGCGTCCCATGCACCCGCGCGACGCTGTGATCACGGGCATGACGCGCGATGGCGTCTTCATGATCGAGAATGGAGAGATCACATACCCTGTGAAAAATTTACGCTTCACCCAATCTTACGTCAAAGCACTTGCGGACGTGGAGATGGTCAGCCGCGATACACGCCTGCTCATTAGTGAACCGTTCGGCGCGTCGCGCGTGCCTGCGTTGAAGATCAGGGCATTCAACTTCACGGGTTCAACGGTGTAGAAAAATATCAAAAAATTTTCTAGCCACCTGACACTTTTAAATCAATACGGTGGTTGAGTAGCCCTAAGCGGTAGCGAAGGGCGTATCG
>JAKEFL010000071.1 GCA_022616105.1 Anaerolineae bacterium
CAATGGCAAGAACCACCTGCCTGATAACAAACTGCGCCTCAACCTGCTCAACCGCCGCGTCGGTTTCATGGGCAGCGGCGAATATCGGGTGCATTTCTTTGGCGAGAAATCCATGCTCGAATTGTTGAGAAAAGCCATCGAGGATCAATTGAAGTATTCCATACCTGCATTGAATCGTCGAAGAAAAACGCGCGCCCGCCTGGCATGGCAAGAGGTGGAAAAATAAGTGTTCGATACATCGCTTCGTCAATTCAAAGATCACGTTGGCACACCATTAGCGCGTCGTATGAGCCGTGTCCCGCCGCTGGCGATTTCCCTGCTTGCGCTCATTGTTGGCGTGCTGGCATCCTTCGCTGCATTCAAAAATCAATATCTCTGGGCGTTCGGACTGTGGATTCTCAACCGCGTCCTGGATGGACTCGATGGCTTGATCGCGCGTATGCATGGCAGGCAATCCGACTTCGGCGGATACGTGGACATCCTGACCGATTTTATCGTCTACGCCTTGCTTCCCATCGGACTTGTGGCTGGTTCTGCTTCGAGTGAACGTTACCTCGCTTTAGCAATTATGCTGGCAGCCTTTTATGTCAACACCGCCTCATGGATGTATCTCGCCGCCATTCTTGAAAAACGAAATACTCACAACTCCGATACCCAAACAACAATCATCATGCCTGCTGGCATCATCGGCGGGTTTGAAACCATCCTCGCCTACGGAATATTTTTATTGTTCCCTGCATACATCACGATTCTGTTTTCCGTTTTTTCCGCGCTGGTGTGCATTACCATCATTCAGCGCCTCATTTGGGCAAAACAGAACTTAACCTGACACATGGAACCTGGAACTTGAAACTAAAAATAAATACCCCCGCCCCTAACTTCACCCTGCAAACTGTTGACGGCGCTCAAGTCACTCTCAGTGAAGCTCTAAAAAACGGAAATGCCCTGCTCGTTTTTCTCCGTCACCTTGGCTGAATACCCTGCCGCGAACATGCCGCACAGTTGTGCGCGCGCCAGGACGAATTTGCAAAACTAAATACTCGCGTCTACATCATTTCTTTCGGCACGCTCCCTGCTCTTCAGCAGTGGATGAATGAAGTCTGCGATACCTTCACAGTCCTGCTTGACCGGGAACGCGCAGCTTACAAAGCCTATCAGCTCGAACGGTCGCGCCTGCGGTCATGGCATCCGCGCGTGGTGTGGATCTACTTCAAGCGCTGGTTCCAGGGCGGCGAGTTCTACGATTCGCATGGCGATGACACCTCCCAACTCGGTGGCGACTTCATCGTGGATAAACATGGCATCCTGCGTTTGGTCCATCCCAGCTATGACCCTACCGACCGCCCACAAGTGGATGAGTTAGTGAAAGCACTGAAGCAGACAAATCTTTGACCACAGACCCGAATAGGCCCAGATCAAACCCTGATAGTTCATCACTCCTTGATACAACACAGCTAATCTGCAGCTGGCATATAGTCTTTATTCATTATTGGCATGAGCGGGAAAATATCCCAATTCGACCGGGAAGAATTCCCGGTTTTTATTTTGCAATTTCCCGAATTGTTTAGGGCACATGCCTCATGACTGGATGGTGCAATTTCAATAAAATTGAGGATACATCATTGTTAACAGCGGTTGTCGTTTTCACGAAAGGAGAAACCTCATGAATGATCAAACTTTATTCAAACGTATCGCTGCCATCTCGGCCATCGTCTCGGCACCAGTCGCCCTCGGATCGTGGGTCCTTGCCGCTTTGGCGATCGGGGCTGACGTCGATTCATCATTCAACCTGTCGCAAATGCTCACCCTGGGATCGCCCGCGGCCGGGTACTTGCACCTGGCTTGGACAATTGCCGACTCGTTCGGCTACCTTGTTCTTCTTGCCCCGGCTGCTCTCTATACTGCCAGCGGGCATAAATTGCGCTTTTTTACTCCCCAAAAACCGCAATTTGTGACCGTGTTCAGTATATCTCTGGAACTGGCTCAAGCCGCGCAACCATGCCCTTGTCACCCTGTACACCATATCCGGGTTCGCCCATATTTTGATCGGTGTCATCTCTGTAAACCTCCTGAGTGGGCTGGCGCCACCAATGATGCGAGCATATGAAACCGCATCCGAGTCACAGAGAGAGGTGCTTCTGGTCGTCTTCCAAAATGTGTTCAATATGGTTTTTTACGGTGTAGGCCCGATCGCATTTTTCTTTGGTGGCGCGTGGTGGCTCGGCATAGGAACGCTGTTGAGGCAAGAGCGGCGTGTCTTGGGAATTGTGACGATGGTTTTGGGGATCATGTCGCTCGGCGTATGGTTCGAGCAAGCCTTCCGCTTCGAACCGCTCGTCTTCATTGAAACGCCGTTTCTCCTGCTTATTCCCGTTTGGGCCGTGTGGCTCGGCCTCGTCATCTGGCGGCGCGATGAACAGCACGAGCATGTGATGGAAGTGGCAACGGCCGATTGACTTGATGCTGCCAGGAAAGAGTGCAATGTTAATGCTGCTCATCGAAGAGGCTCGTGGAGCAAAACACCTGTATAATAGAATCAGTCGAGCAACACATCGCGGCAATTTCGATTCGAGTCGCGATGTGTTTTTCTTAATGGTAAAAGAATGACACCCCGTATCGCTCGGATGATCGCCTGGTCTTTAGTGGGGATATATATCATTCTATCGGCAACCGGGCTGTATCTCCAAGTGTTGACCCCTACCGCCATTGGGAACACAACTCTTCCGCTCATTCTGTTTATCATCGCGGTTATCGTTGTCGGTATCTGGCCCATTATCGGAGCACAAATTCTTTCACATCACCCACGCCATCCTGTTGGCTGGCTTTTATTTATCACATTCCCGCTGATAGCCATACCCATGTTCGCGATTGGCTACGCCTCTTATGCCCTCTCCCATACTCCAGATTTGTTGCCACTTCCACGGGCTATTCATTTCTGGCTTAGTGACACCGCCTTACCAATCGCAATTGTCACAAACACCCTCATGAATTTGTTATTCCCAACTGGAAAGTTCTTATCCTCGCGTTGGCGGTTGGTTGCCTGGACAGGAATTGCCGTGCTGCCGATATTTCTGGCTTTCCAAACGGTTAGACCCGGTCCCCTTGCCCTCTTTCCAAGCCTCAACAATCCTTATGCTGTTAGTGAGTCTGTTTGGGCTGCGCTGGCACCCTTCTATTTTGCTCTGATCGCACTCTTGACGTTGTGCAGTCTGGCTTCAGTCGTCTCCCTGTTTCTGCGGATGCGCTGGACACGAGGCGATGAGCCGCAGCAAGTTAAATGGCTGGTTCTTCCTGCTGTAGTGTATTGGATTGGCATTCCTGTTAGTTACCTTGCCGAGTTCGATCCTAGTGGAATGATTTTGAATGTTGGGGTTGGCTTACACCTGATCAGTGTCCCAGCCATTGTCATTGCGGTTGCCTTTGCTATCTTCAAATATCGGTTGTATGACATTGACCTCATCATTAGTCGCACGCTGGTATACGGTGCATTAACCGCAATCGTTGTCGCGGTCTACGTTTTGATCGTGGGGTTCCTGGGATCGTTCATTCAGGTACAGGGCAATTTGCTGATCACCCTGCTCGCTACTGGATTAATCGCAGTACTCTTTCAGCCATTGCGGGAGCGGCTCCAGCGCGCGGTCAACCGTTTGATTTTCGGCGAGCGGGACGACCCTATCGAAGCCTTGTCCCGTTTGGGCAAACAAATGGAGGTCGCGCTGCCATCGGATCAAGTATTGCCTGCTCTGGTAAAGACAATCGCCCAAACACTTAAGCTTCCTTTTGTTGGGATTACGCTAAAAGGACAACGAGATATATCGTTCGGTCAGGAAACTGAAAATCTAGCGGCTTTCCCTTTCACTTTTCAAGGCGAAACAAGCGGAGTGTTACTTGCCTCACCTCGCAACCCGGGAGATAAATTTACACCGGGGGAAATGCGCCTGCTCCAAAACCTGGCACGGCAGGCAGGGGCAGCCGTGCGGAACGCCCAACTGACCGCCGACCTGCAACGCTCGCGGCAGACTCTCGTCACGGCACGCGAGGAGGAACGGCACTGCCTCCGCCGTGATCTGCACGATGGGATCGGACCGGCGATGGCGGGTCTGACCTTGAAACTGGACGCCGCAAAGGATCTGGTATCGTCAGGTCTGGAAACCGGGGAGAAACAGGATCTTGAAGAAGCCGTTCAATTACTTGGTGAACTCAAGACCCAGACCCAGGAAACCGTTCGGAATATCCGCGATATTGTCCACACGCTTCGCCCACCCTCTCTGGATGTTCTCGGCCTAATTCCTGCGTTGCAGGCGCATGTTGGGCAGGTTGCAATTCCGAACCGGCTGAAAATTCATATGAGGACATCTCCGCAGCCACAGGACTTTCCGCGACTTTCGGCGGCAGTCGAAGTCGCGACGTATCGTATCGTTCTCGAAGCAGTGACAAATGTTATCAATCACGCCGATGCGAGCGAATGTGAAGTATCACTAACTCTTGAAAATGGCAATCTGAAAATAGAGATCAAAGATGATGGGATCGGACTGACAAAAGCGCGCAGTCATGGGATTGGGTTGGATTCGATGCGTGAACGGGCGGAGGAACTCAGCGGACGATTTGAGCTATCGTCCTCACCAAGAGGTACGCAAGTACGTGCGGAAATTCCCATTGATCCCACAAGGAACAGATCATGAAACCTATTCGTGTTTTGATTGCCGATGACCATGCTCTGTTCCGTGAAGGAGTCCATGCGATCCTCAAATCTGTTTCCGATATCGAAATCGTAGGTGAAGCTGGAACCGGGCAGGAGGCGCTGACACTCGCCGCTAATCTGACACCTGATGTGATCTTGATGGATATTCAGATGCCTGACCTCAATGGTGTAGAAGCGACACAGCGTATTCTAAAAACTCAACCAGACACGGGCATCATCATTGTCACCATGCTTGAAGATGACGACTCACTCTTTTCTGCGATGCGCGCTGGGGCACGCGGTTATGTTCTCAAAGGGGCGGACAAGGCAGAGATGCTCAAAAGTATCCGTGCTGTGGCTGAGGGCGAAGCGCTTTTTGGACCGGCAATCGCCACCCGACTGTTGAACTTTTTCCACGATACCCCATCACAACCAAAGAGCAAATCCCCACCAACTCCTTTCCCCGAACTGACCGAACGTGAACGAGAAATACTTACCTGCATCGCTCGCGGGGATACAAACGACGAAATTGCAGAACGATTGTCCATAAGTCTAAAGACAGTCAGGAACCACGTCTCGAGTATTTTCAATAAACTCCAGGTTACGAACCGCGCTCAGGCCGCGATCCGCGCACGAGATGCCGGGTTGGGAGAGTGACGGGTGTTTTTAAGGTGCAATCCTTTCTTTTGTTGGCTGTTCGATGACACATGGCTCGCCAGCCATTCCCCAATCACCGTTCTTCACTTCTTCGAGAATCACCCACGTGATGGGACGGATGTCCTCGCCGATTACAGATACGAAGGAATTGGTTAACTCAGCGATCAACTGTCGTTTTTTCTCAGGTGTGACAGCTCCTTCGATGAGTTTGACGCGAATGAGTGGCATGAGATTTTCCTTTCTTGGTGTTGTTTCAATTACTGAATCTACATCTTCCAACTTCAAGGATTCTGACTTTTTCCCGCGAACTTCGTTTCGAGCCAGTCAATGGGGGAGAAGAAGAAGCAGGCGAGATGGGTATGCCTATTGAATATCAGTCCAGGGATGCTCATCACTTCACAGCCTTTGTCCGCGCGCAATGCGGTCAGCACGAGTGAAATACCGAGAAAACTCAACGCGCCGAGCTGGATTGCATTCCTGCCCAACAACCACATCAGCAGGATAGGCGTATTTGCCAGAATCGCTCCTGCCACTGGATGAATGCTTGGGAACACTTTGTTGATTACAAGGTCAAGGAGAATATAGAAGACGACAAGCCCCAAAACCACCAGTATTGTTTGAATGACCACATCCATTGGCACGATGAAATAGTAGGGAACCGCGCTGAACAAAATAATCGCGCCAAAAAGCAGTCTGAGTAAACGACCGAACGGTCTCGCTCTTTCAACGTTGTCTGTGGAATTCATTGTCTAACTCCTTCTACAAACCACTAACTTTTCACGCTACTAATTTGATCTCAGCAGTCCAAAGTGTTTACCTGCGATATTCTGATAAACGGGGCGTTTCATCGCTTTCACTAACATTTGCCATTCGCGGAGAAGTCATCTCTCGCGGCTCACATACTTCTCTAGTATTTTTATCTGACGATCCCATCCATATCCATCCCAAAGCCAAACTAAGGATGAATACTGCTGTCATGGTGTCATATACCCAGCCTCCGTGTTGTGCTATCCACACTGCCAAAGGCGTGCCAGCCAATAAAGTCAGTATGAGCGGCATGGTGACCGGGAGATGACAAGGACAAGTGATGAGGGAAACAACAAACATAACGCCACTGCGAATTTTCTGCCAGAACATGATTACTCCTCTTCATCTATAGAAAGGTTAATTTCTAAAAGTGGCTGTTACTCCGCGCAGCATGACAACTTCGCCGGGTCTTTGAAATACGAAATCGCCGCAATCTTCAACGCCTCCGCCATAGTGGGATAGACGTGGATCATGTCAATGAAATCATCCAACTTGGCGTGGAAGCGCATCGCCATTGCCGCTTCGTGAATCACTTCGCCCGCATTGGGCATCACTAAGGATACTCCTACCACTTCCTGCGTATCCTTGTTGATGACCATTTTTGCCATGCCATTGGTCTGATGGGTCGCGCCTGCCCGAGGAACCAGTTCCAGCGGGATTGTTCCGCACCAGCAACGAATTCACGTGCCATTCGCTTCGACATCCGTCATGCCAACCACTGCAACCTGCGGGTCGGTGAAGATCGTGCGCGGGATGACGCGGTGATCCACTTTTTGGTGCGCGCCTGCCAGCCCATTCTTGGCAACGATCACCCCATCATGCGCGCCTACAGGTGTTGCGAGCTGGCTTTCCGTTTGATGACCGATCACATCTCCCGCCGCCCAGATATGGGGGATATTCGTTTGCAGTTCATCGTTGACCTTAACGTAGCCGCGCTCGTCGAGTTCGACGCCCACATTTTCAAGTCCTACATTGTCGGTGTTGGGCTCCCGCCCTGTAGCGACCAGAAGTTTTTGTCCCGCGAAGGTTTGCTCTTTGCCGCCGACGCGTACCGTCACCTCAATCGAGTCTTTCGATTTCTCCGCGACGCGGATCACCTGCGCGTCGGTCATAATCTGGAGTCCTTCCACGCGCAAAGCAAAAGTGAGAGCCTCCGAAACTTCTGGCTCGTAATTGGGGAGGATAACTTGATTGCGCTCCAGAATGGTGACGTGCGTTCCGAAACGATGGAACATTTGCCCCAGTTCGAGCGCAATGTACCCGCCGCCCAGGATGACCAGCGACTCGGGCAGTTTCTTCAACTCCTGCGCTTCATCCGAGGTCAAAAGGTCGGAGGTGAGATAGGGAACCTGGTCCAGCCCTTCGACTTGTGGAAGGGTAGGACGCGTGCCTGTCGCAATCAGAATCTGGTCGCCGCTGACTCTTTGTCCACCGACGAGAATGGTATGCGCGTCAATCAATTTTGCCTGTCCCTCCAGGACCTTGATTTTGTCTTCTTCGTATACGATGGCCCGATATTTTTTATCGCGATACGATTGCACCACCTCCTGCTTCTGGGCAATCAATTCCCCGAATTCTAATTTCATCTTGGCAGGTTTGAGTCCTTTGTAACGTGGGTGAGAAGATTCCCACATAATCCGCGCCGCTTCGATGAGGTTCTTGCTCGGCAGACAGCCGCGATTGACACACGTGCCGCCCAGCATACGCATTTCGGTCATGGCGGCGGTCTTGCCCAATTCCGCAGCGCGCAAAGCTGCCGCAAAGGCAGTGGAACCAGAACCCAGAATGACTAGGTCATAAAACAATTCTTTACTCATGTTCAACTCCTTCAATCATTATTTCAACGGTATGGATCAACCGAAGCGGGTCGAGAAATAATGCTGGTTCTTCATCCAACTGGTGCATCCAAAACCCTGGCGAGGGTGGGAGATCAGAATCCCGATTTTGATCGGGTGGGTACAACAGATAAACATCCCAGGCAATGGGCGCCTTTAACTTCAGCGTCTTCGAAAGAAGTCCCCCTGCTATCCGATCTGGATCCCAATAATGGATCACGCGAGAGTCAAAAAAGATGGCTTCCTGATGTTTTGCCGCGATCAGGTTGTCGGCTGCAAGCATTGGTGTCCAGATGATCACGCCCTGAAGCATTTTTGATAAGTTCTCCTCAAATATTTTCTGCACCAACTGTGCACCGCGCAGACAAGGTCCTCAGGTAGGTGACAGTACTGCTACAAGAAGAATGCGACCTTTGGAATCTTGATAAATCTTTTTGACTGATGAATGGGTAACTCTTTCCATGCAAAGATATCTTCTTTCTTTTGATCAAAAGGGTCATATTGTGATTAGGACAGTGCCAATCACCATCACGATTGAGGCAGGCAATCGCTGTTTCAATCCATGCTCTTTGAGAAACAGCGAGCTCCAAAACATAGTCATCAGCGTGCTGATCTTGAAAAGCGTCGTCACATATCCGACAAACCCAAGACTGAACGCGGTGTATCCCAAAACAGGCGCAAAGCCTGCGATAAGCCCAGCGAGAAAAAACTCGCGGCGATGAAGGAAAAGCTTTTCAATAGATGTTCTGCCTCGTGCGAAGACGGCAGGCATGAGGATGAGAACCAAAAGGATGTCTACTACGAATGCGACAAAGCGCGGACTTTCTGGATTCGTATGCAAAATGGCAGTTTTCTCGAACAGTGGCGTAATTGCCCAAAACAGACCTGCGAGCAAAACAAGCCTACTGGCAGGCGTGAGGACGAACGACTTGAACGGTGCAAGTCGTCCCACGCCTGGTTTATGACTCAGCCAATACGCGCCTGAAACCACAAGCCCCACACCGAACAGGCCCCGATCAGAGGGTATCTCGCCCAGAAAGAGGGCGGCTATCAACACCGTGAATACGGGGCTGAAAATCAACAAAGGCGTGATCAAAGAAACGTCTGCCAGTTTCAACGCTCGCATCGAAGCCAAATGCGCTACAGCATTCAATCCTGCCGACCCCAACACAGCGTGGACGAACAGCCAATCCACATCAGGAAGTTGCGGCGTGAGGGCAAAGGCGAATAATCCAAGAACGGGCAATGCGAGCAGGGTGACGCTCCAGACCACCACGAGCGCGTCAGCATCCTTCAACATTCGCTTGTAAAGGATGGGATTGAACGAAGTCAGCGTCGCTGCACCTAACGCGAAAACAGCCCACATTCTAGATCACCTTCTCCTACTCTTTGGCGTGTTCACTTACAAGGTGGCAGACGCAATACTTGCCGTCCACATCGTCGGTGGGGAAGGTCATCCCTAAGGCATGAAGGTCACGCAAGTTGCGTTCCATCTGTTGCAAGTTGCGAATGCGCTCGGCGATCTCAACCGCTTTGTGTTCCAGACGTTCAAGCAGGACGCGACAAGGGGCTTCGCGGCGGTCTCGTAGGTCAAGGATTTCTCGGATCTCCTCCAGCGAAAGGTCGAGCCGCCGCGCGCCTGCAACAAGGTGCAATCGCTCCACATCCCGCTCGTTATACTGGCGATAGTTGTTTTCGCCGCGCGCGGGATTAGGGAGCAAGCCAATCTCTTCGTAGTAGCGAATCGTTTTGGCAGGTACGCCCGTCCGATGGGAGAAATCCTGAATTCTCATGACGCGCCTCTTTCTGAACCTTATCAAATGTACACCTTCCAGTAACTGGAATGTCAAGGGGCTAAATTATCTTTTTCCCCCAGCGAAATTCTTCGATTCGGGCAAATGGCGGAGTATATACATCGCCCAAACGCCAATAGCGGGACCAATTGTCAGGAAGGAAAATGCCCGCCGCCAGCCAATCCAGCTTTCAAGAGTCGGGATGAGACGGATGGTAATGAGAGTCGGCAAAATCCCCAGGCTTGTTTGAAGGGTCAAGGCTGTGCCCGTAAATTCAGCGCGGCATAATTCGCTGATGGCGGCGGAGAACTGGGCTGAGTCGGCAACGACGGAAAAGCCCCAAACAAGACTGACCAAAACAAGCAACACAGGGTCACCACCATCTAGAAACCCAATGATCAGCGCGCAGATCCCGCTAACAACCATCGCCGCAATCGTGACCGCTGTGCGCCCGACTTTGTCCGCCAGTTGACCTGCCGCTAAACTTCCAATGCCGCCGATGCCAATTGTCGCAAACGCCGCGAGGCTTGTCCACATCGGGTCTATACCTTTTCGTTTGAAACTCGCGGCAAGGAAAACAGGGACCCATGCCCACATGGCATGTAACTCCCACATGTGACCGAGATAACCGAGGTTTGCCATCACAAGAGGCCTTTCATTTAGAATCTCGCTGATATATTTCCAGTTGAATTTTGGAATGACCGTGCGATAAGGACCTTCATCCACAAAGAATGCCGCAATCAAACCTCCGGTCGCCGCTAATGCAGAAGCCCACAGCATGACAGTGTGCCAAGCATTCGCGCCACCAAAGGCATTCAGAAGATGAGGCGAGGCAGAACCAATTGTGAGCGCGCCAACTAAAAGACCAATGCCAAGCCCGCGATCTTTCTGCGTCCACGTTGCCATGATTTTCATTCCAACGGGATAAACGCCCGCGAGAAACAAACCCGTCAGAAAACGAAATATGAGCGCGGGCGCAAGGTTGGAGGCGACCCACGGAATCATCGCGGTGGATAATGCCGCCACGAACGCGGAGACTGTAAATAAACGGCGCGCCGGGATGATGTCTGCAACGTTGAACAGTGCAGAGCCAAACGCGCCCGCCACGAATCCAACTTGAACCGACATCGTCGGCCAGGCACCCGCTGCACCGTTCAACGACCACTCCTGAGTCAGGGCGGGAACGACTGCTGAAGCCGAGCAGTTCGGCGATCGCCAGCAGAACCAACGTCCTCCTTTTGTTTTGCCTGAGTGCGTTATTCATTGGCGAAGGTATAACACCAGGCTTCCCCCTCCAAAACAATTTCTCCCATCTGTCGCGTGATGATGACTTTCAACTGCGTGACTGGTTTACTGGGATGAATGGAAAGAATTTCCGCTTCGGCTGTGATCGTATCGCCGATGAAGACGGGCGCGGTAAATTTCCAATTCTGGCTGAGGAACACAGTGCCAGATCCGGGCATATCCATCGCAACCAGCGCATGAAGCAGACCCGTGGTCAGGCCGCCTTGCACAATCAGTTTCTTAAATTTCGTTCTAGCGGCAAAGTTTTCGTCAAAGTGTAGCGGATTATGATCGCCTGTTATAGAAGCGTAGGTCTTAACATGTTCTGCCGTTAAAGTGATCGAGCGACTGGCCGTTTGACCAACGACATATTTCATCTCTGCTCCTCTAAGTTTCACCATAAAAACGATAAGGTATCACCTCATGTCATCGTTGCCAATGGAAGACCCAAGAGAAGACCCTAGCCGCCTGCAAGGATCGAATCAATCGTGGATTTCAACACCTCAAATGTCGGAGGTCCAATCAGTTTTTTGCCATTAACTAAAAAAGATGGCGTGCCAGGAAAAGCATACTCACGCAGAGCCTCATTCAGGCTTTGTTCCACCTTGGCACGGTTCTGTCCCGAGTCCAGGCATTGATTGAATTGCTCTTTATCCAACCCAAGCTGTGTGGCGTAACTCTTCAAATCGTCTTCATAAAGAGAATAAGTTTCCTCATAAAGGAAATCGTGATATTCCCAAAACTTGCCCTGGTCGAAGGCGCACTGACCTGCTTCTGCAGCTTTGGGCGATTCCGTAGTAATGACAGGAAAATCCTTCCATACAAATTGCACCTGGTCGCCATACATTGCCATGATCTGCTCCATGATTCCCGCGTTGTGCCAGCCGCGGCAGGAGGAACAGCCAAAGTCTCCATACTCTGTAATAACTACCTTTGCAGAATCAGGTCCAAGGGTTGGGTTGGAAGCGAGGCGCGTCTCATCCAGCGGTTGAGCCTTGGATCCCGATGAAATGAAAGATACGGCAGCAATCAGTATCAACGCAAGCGCGCCTAATCCAATCCATTGATATCTGGATCCCTGCGCATGTGTTTTTTCGCGGCGAACTTGTCGCTGCCTCTTGCGAATTTCTTTTGACATTGGTTTTCCTTTGGTTAATTCTCGACTTCAAATAAATGTTCAGCAGGGAACCGTACACACGCCTGCTCGCCATCTCGGAACATTGGCGCGGGCATAGGGGCTGGTGGACACCCTGGCCTGCGCCCGCCGCGAAACTCCGTTTGGCACACGCGCGCCGAGGCGGATTGGTTCGATCTGGCTCAGGGTACCGTGCTTGCCAATGGGCATGCAGACAACCTCTACGACAACCACCTCAGTCATGGCAAATCCTTTGTTTGTAAATAGGAGTTTCTTTTGACTTTGTTCTCTGCTGCATTTTGCTGACGCGGAACACTGTCTTCATAGAGCACGTCTAAGAGCAAGGCTGCCGTCCATGAGAAGTGATCTGACCCGTGCCCTTGACCATTGCCAGAATTGTAGTATTCATAAAACCCAAATCGCTGTGGTAACTCCACAATGGCCTGCTGCACCCAATGGGCATACTTGTGAAAGCCGTAGCGCAACAAACCGCGATACAGCAGCCAGTTAATACTAATCCAGATAGGGCCACGCCAGTAGTGGCTCGGCGAGTAGTTAGGTTCGTGTTTGTCGTAACTTGGCACAGCGTAACACGCTTCATCCAAACCACAGAAACAGGCCGTGTTGAGGTAGCTACACATGCGCTGCGCCCGGTCCCTGTCGGGAATCGCCGCGTAGAGGGGCGCGAAACCCGCCGCAGCATGGGTGTGTATTGGTTCGCCCATCCGCAAGTCAAAATCGACATAGATCGCATGCTCGTCGTTCCAGAGTTTCGTGTTGATGGCCTGCGCAGTCCTCTCGGCCCATGCTTCAAAAGGTGTGGCGTCCTCACCTAGAATACGGGCGATCTCCGCCAGATCGCGGTTTGCCTGGCAGAGGAGCGTGTTGAAGAGAACATCCTGCACCAGGAAAGGGCAATCCTGACGAATACGACTCTCGTCATAGTTCTGACTGGCGAAGAGATGGACCAGGTAGGCATAGCGGTCATACTCAGCATTGCTAGGCCGCTCCTCGGCATTCACGATTTCGACATCCACTCGCCTATAAGCTGGTACCTGACCCGCGGGCGGCTGAATCCGCCGCAGAACGGCATCCCAGATCGGCGAGTTATCTTGCCCAGACTCCCAGGGATGGCGAAGATAAATCAACGCTTCACCATGGGGATCCCGCTCCCGGTAGAGATATGCGTGCCAGCTCCGCAGGCGAGGGAACATCTCTGCCAGGAACGCGGTGGCGGCAATCTGGTCTTGGGCGTATTGATAGACGTGTAAGACTGCCGTGGCGTGAATCGGCGGCTGCACGATCCCTGATGTCTGCCGGTCGTGGGGCGCGTGCGGGCTGCGATCTGTCTGCCAGAAGTCGGGTCCAGGAGAATAGGCAGTGTACTTAGGATTGAAGACGATGTGAGGTAGGAGCCCATTGTCCCACTGGCCCCGAAAGAGCGTGCGTAGTTCCTGCTCAGCCCGGACCTGATCGTAGTGCGCACGGCCGATAGCGATGAAGGCGGAGTCCCACGACCACTGATGGGGATAGAGGCGGGGCGCCGGTTTGGTAAAGGTTCCCGTCCAGTTGTCGTTCAGGACGGCTTGAGCTTGCCTGATGAGTTGTGCGTGATTACTATTCATTGCTTTATATTTTTCCGGTTTACGTCTCTGGATATAGGTCAGCCCGCGTCGGCGGACTGAAAATGGTCTTCTATAAGACAGTCCTTTAACACAATTGATATAGAACTGCCGTAACACCTTACCTGTGGCTCACTTCAAACAAATACTGGCGCGGGAAGTTCACATACACCCGCTCGCCGTGCGGAAACATCGTCGCAGGCATCGGCATTTGGGCGCGCACTGTCGTCCCATCTACAGCGACTTGATATTCCACATACTCCCCGCGAAAGATGCAGTCGCTCACTACGCCTTCTACGGAATTTTCGGACGCCTCTTTTTGAACAAGGATATGTTCCGGACGGATGGCGTATAACTTCTTATAGGATTCAACCTCCGCTTCCTTCGGACCCCAAACCTGGTTGCCATTTAGGAAAGTGGATACACCCATGAACTTGGCCGCTGCCAAACTGCGCGGATGATGGAAGAGATTCTCAGGCCTATCCAGCGCTACGATTTCACCATTCAATAACAATGCCATGCGGTAAGACATTGCCATAGCTTCACCCAGATCATGCGTGACAAACATGGTCGTCACACCCAATTCGCGTTGAATGTCCCGAATGGCTTCCTGTAAATTCATCCGCACAGAGGTATCGAGGCTGCTTAACGGTTCATCGAGTAACAATAACTTTGGATTGGTCACTAAGGCGCGTGCCAGGGCAACGCGCTGTCCCTCCCCGCCGGAGAGCTGGCCTGGCTTTCGTTTTTCAATGCCTGGCAAGCCGATCAGATCCAACATGCGTTTTACCTCGGCGCCAATAGTTTCGGAGGACACGCCTTGCACTTTGAGACCGAAGCTAATGTTCTCTGCCACATTCAAAAACGGAAACAGATACGATTTCTGGAACATCAGCACGGCGCCGCGTTTGTTCGGGTCAATATTCAAAATGGATGAGCCATCAAATTGAATGTCGCCGCTATCGGGGCGCTCGATGCCTGTGATCAACTTGAGCAAGGTGGATTTTCCCGATCGCGATGGACCCAGTAACGCGATCATTTCGCCATTATTGATCGAAAGAGAAAAATCAGTCAGCACAGGCGCTGACTGATTGGGATAGGTTTTGTGGAGAGAAAGGATGTTTACAGCTGTCATTAGTATTGCTCACGTATTTCGTTACCATGTCGATTCAAAGATCGCGCCGTGGCGACAATTACCAATACAGGCGGCGCAATAAACAATAAGGAGAGTGTCGCAATTGTGGACGGGTTGCCACCCGACGCCGCAGAAAAAAGCAGGATAGGCAGTGTAATGATCTGTCCACCGCCAATGAGCAGCGTGAGAAGATATTGGCTCCACGAGATCAGGAAGGCAAACAGGATCGCAACAACCAGGCTGGGTGCCATCAATCGTAATGTCACCTTGAAGAATGTCTGTATTGGACTGGCTCCCAGCGCCAACGCCTGAAATTCATAATTCTCGTCGAAGCGGGCAAAAGCACTGGATAAGGTGAAGATGGTGTAGGGCAGGGTTGGGATGATATGCGCGAGCACCACGCCTGGGATCGTGCCAGCCAGTCCGATTTGCAGGAATAAAATGTTCAAACCCATCCCGATTGCCAGTGGCGGGATGATCGTCGGCAGGAAGAACAGCATCCATACCAAGTGACGCCCGCGAAACCTACGCAAACCGAGTACCCGCGCCGCTGGGAAACCAAGGATTAATGAAAGGACACTGACTAGCAATGCAATCCATAACCCCTGAGCCATACTGGATATTGTGCGTGTGTCGTCGAGCACGCGCTGAAAAGTGAATACTGTCCACTCTATAGGAAAGGGATGCGGGAAGAACCAGCGCGTGGAAAACGCATACGCGACGAAAAGCAAGAACGGCGCAATCAGGATGAGGTATAAAATTAAGCGGAGAGAAGAAGTTGTAAGGTATTTCATTCTTTCCTCTCTCCTAATCTTAAACTGATCACTGCCACAACCATCACAATGAAGGTAATGATGAGGCTGATGACCATACCTTCTGAGCGAGCGCGCAGGTCGGCGTCCAGAAAGGAGCGCAGGGCGAGGACAGGCAAGGCGCGCGGGTAACCAATCCCCAACAAGGCGGGAACTTCGTAACTGCTAAAGATAAATCCAAAGACCAGCAATGCACCTGCAAGCAAGGCTGGCAGGACTTGTGGAATTGTGACATAGCGTAGGCGCTGCCATTTGCTTGCGCCCAGATTCTCCGCGACAACATCGTACTCCACGGATTGCGAGCGAAGAACAGCGAGAATGATGAGGGTGAGAAACGGAATCTCTTTGCCCAGGTAACTGAGAATAATCCCAATGCCAAAGCGGTCACGCACCAGGACAGGAAAATCCACAGGTGCTGAAATAAGACCGATCATCGCTGCCCAGCGCGCCAGCAACCCGCTTTGGGAAAGGAATAACAACAATGCTACCGACCAGACCAAATGCGGAAAAGCCAGATTCCAGTTCAGCGCGAGCGTATCTGTGTTTCCACGATGTTCAGAAAGCCAGACCGCCAACAGCAATGCCACTGCGGACGAAATCAATGTCGAAGCGATGCTGATCCATAAAGAAAAGCCTAACGATATCCAAAACTCTGAATGAAAATTAAGCGTGTCACGAAAGGCGCTGAGAGTGATTTCATTCTGTCCAATGACGCTTATGATCCCGAGACTCTCGGCAATGGCATAGAAAAGACTCGCGCCCAACAGAATTAGAACAATGGTCATTGCTGGAGCAAGGGAGAGCCAGGGTGAGAAGATGAATTTATCGCGCATGGGAGTAAAGTGTCACGTTCAAGTGCCAAGTATCAGGTTGAACCTGGCACCTGAACACCTGATACCTAGTCTTGCAATACAAACTCCAACCAATCCTGCTCGATAAGATTCTGATATTCCGCGGCGGCATCTCCAACGAGGGATCTGGCAAGGTCAGAGGCTGGGGTGGCAGCATCACCTAATTTCGCTGCGGCAGCTTTCAGGACGGATTGAGCCGCCTCATCTCTCACGCGGTTCACATCAATAGCATAGCCGAGTCCGAATCCGTTTTCGGGCAGAATCTGCGCAGCCTGGAATTCAGGTTCAAGCAGGAGATTTGCAAGCACGAGCGCGGCGGCTTTGTTCGGCGCGTTGTATGGAATGGCAACATAGTTGAAATCGCCGATCATGTAGTGATCGAAGACGAAGGCGCGAGCTGTTTCAGGCACGCGACCATCGGCAATCCATCTGCCTGCACCTGTGATATCGTTGGTCATGCTGAAATCCACTTCGTTGTTGGCGAACAAGTTGACCAGTTCGGACTCGTCCTTGGGGTAGGTTTCACCTTCACGCCACAGGCAAGGTTTAAGTTCGTTCAGATAGTTCCACAGTTCAGGCGACCACTTTTCCCACGTGGCTGGCTCAAACTTTTGCCATTGTTCTGCACCACCGCTGAGTTCATACAACGCGCCTTTGACGAAGCGCGTGCCGAGAAAACCGCCAGGCCCGGGCGCGATGTAAGTAAAACGTCCAGGGTGTGTACACGCCCAGTTCTTGAGATCTGCATACGACCGCGGCAATTCATCTTCATTGAGACGGGCGGAGTCATAGATGAATTGGAACTGTGCCGAAGACCAGGGACTTTCCATGTTGTCTACTGGATTACCAAAATCCAGGTTGATAGCAGGGTTCTCCCAATTAACGTATTTACTGTTCGGGAGTTTTTGCGCCCAATCCCTGTAAAGCAGATCCGCCTGTTTGAGCGTGAAGAAATTCTCGCCGTTGATCCAGATCAGGTCCACTGCACCAGGATCTTTGCCGGCTTGCTTCTCACTCAATACCTGGTTGACAGCATCCACTGTATCTGCGAGAGGTACGCGATTCAATGTAATGCCATAGTGTTCCTTCAAAGCTTGGCCATAAACGGTATCCACAAAGGAGTTGATGCCATCTGAACCGCCCCAGATGTACCAATTGACAGTCTGTCCTTTTGCGGAGGCGAGCACGTTGTCCCAGTCATTGATATCGAACTCGCCTCCGATAGTTGGCGAGTCAGTCACTCCAGGCGCGCTGGTTGTGGATGGTTGGTTGACAGGTGGTTTATTGGGGGAACATGCTGTCAGTAACAGGGTGAAGACTACGATCAAAAATACAATATGTTTCATTTTTTTCTTTCCTCTTTAGTTGGTTTTGCAAAACGATATTTCAGATACGCCGCCAGTTCTTTGCCGAGATCCGGCAGAGTCGCACGCATAAAGAAATCCGCCACCTTCAATATCCCGCTTGAAAAAGTTGGATATGGATAGACCAGACGATAGAT
Organism: Anaerolineae bacterium; assembly: GCA_022616105.1. GTDB lineage: Bacteria > Chloroflexota > Anaerolineae > Anaerolineales > Villigracilaceae > Defluviilinea. The sequence continues at coordinate 18,114 of JAKEFL010000071.1, forward strand.
CTTATGCAGTGAGATCTTTTGGCTCATTGCCAAAGTGAAAAACGAAATCATTTCCGAAGCGTAAGGTCCCACGATTGTGGCGTGTAAAACCTGTCCGGTCAGGCGTATTGCATCCACAATGATGAATCCATTTTCGATGCTATCGGTATAACCGCGATCCGTGTGATCCTTGAAGTCCACGCGGATACGTTTGATCAATTGTGGATGATATTTTTCCTCGAGTTCCATTTGCGTCAGTCCAACTGTCGCCACTTCGGGGTCGCTGAATGTCGCGTTCGGAAACAATGGCTCCTTCTTCGCAAGCGGCAAATACGGGAATGCAATTCGCTGGGTAACCCGCCGTCCTTGAGCATTCGCTGAGTGTGTAAAGGCAGACGTGGGGGTCACATCACCAATGGGGAATACACCTTTAACATTGGTCTCACCATACGAATTGACCAGAATCCCAAGCTTCGGATCAACCATGACCCCAGCCTGCTCCAGTTCGAGCGATTCGAGATTCCGCACCCGACCGACAGCCACCAGGACCTTATCCACATCATGAAGCACAATCTCTTCATTACCAGATTGCAGGGTCAATGTTCGCGTTGAAACATCACATGCTTTCGCGACCGTGCCACAGTAAAGGGTAATGCCGCGCCTTTCCAGTTCTGCCTGCATGACTTCGGATGCTTCAGGGATGGCTGTCATTAACGGGCGTCTATCGAGCGCGAACATGGTGACCCTGGTTCCAATTTTTTGGAAAGCAAATGCCATCTCCAATGCGATCACGCCCGCGCCGACGATCACCAGATGTTTGGGGGCATTCCTCAGATCAAACAATGATTCGTTGGTCAGTACCATTTCGTCGGGCAGACCAGGGATATCCAGCAGGCGCGGACGCGAACCTGTGGCGATCACAATATTGTCCGCAGTCAGTTCGCGGGAAATTCCATCTTGTGTCAAGCTCAACCTTTTGGGAGCGATAAATTTCGCCATACCACGAACAAAGGTCAGGTTCTCAAGGTGTTTAATGTCCTCAGTCTCTTTATCTCGCAACGCGTCCCGCTTACAGATAACCTCCTGTAAGACTTCATCCGCGTTCATGCCTGGCTTGAAGTTCTTCGCCAGATGAATGAGCGTCTTGGATGGCACGCAGCCAACGTTGGTGCAATCGCCGCCGACGTGATTTCCCTCGATCAACGCAACCTTGCGCCCAAGCCCCGCCAAACCAATGGCAACTGTCATCCCCCCTGAACCCGCCCCAATGACAATTGTTGAAAAATGCTCTGTCATTTTGAAATCCCTTCACGCTTTTTGAAAATCCTGGATAATGCAATGCTCACGATAAAAATCGCGACCGAAAATCCTAGCAGGCTGTCGGAGAAATGGTCTTTGGGCTGATAAACTTAGATGATGAGCAAAAAATTCAGGAAACCGGATTACGAAACAACGTTGGAGATGCG
>JAKEFL010000072.1 GCA_022616105.1 Anaerolineae bacterium
ATGCTTTTGCAGCTTTCGGCGCGAGCGATTCCATTTCTGCCATGGTCTTGGCGAATACCTGCACCCAATCGAATTTTCCACTCAGGCTTTGTGAAACTTCCGCGTCATGCTTTAATTCTTGCAAATAATTTTCGGGCGTATTGATGATCGCGGCTTTGAGCCCAGGTTTGAGCTTCATCTTTTTCGCGAGAGGGGTTTCAGCCATAGTGTCTCCTATCTGTTTGGTTGAACTGCTAATAGCGGAAAGCGTTGCCATGAATTGTAATACCATCTTTCCATTCATGATCTTGATCGCTTTCTTCGGTCAGATCGAGAAACATATCAAATGACCCAGCAATGCGAATCCCGCGCGATGAAAGCATTTGATCGCTTCGACATTTCGGGCCACGGGCCTGATGCTTAGATATTCGACTCCGCGTTCTTTGGCTTCAGTCTTCAGTTTTTCGATCAACAGGGTTCCGACTCCTCGTGACCGAAAATCTGAACGAATGACGATTGGTTCAATTTCCGCTTCATCCTCATCCATCAACAAGCCTGCCATCCCAATGACCGAACCTGCTTCAGCAACCCATAGCCCTGCGAGGTTGGTTTTTTTCAGGTAGCGTTCAAAATAGATGCCCGGATCATCGCCACCGATCGATTGATCCAAATAGGTATCGCGATGGTGTTGAGTCAACTCCCTCCATAATAGCTTGCAACTTTCGAGATCATGATCCTGATATTCGCGAATAGTAATATTCACAGCTTTATGCTCTCGGCGGCTCGAGTGAGATCATATTGGTCTGCATCTTGAGATTGCCCAACAGTTTTTGTGTCACCAGAGTCACTTCTTCTACTGCCCTATCAAACGCCTCCTGATTGACCTTTGACGGCTTCCGGTACCCGCTCACTTTTCTCACGAACTGCAGCGCCGCCGCGCGGATTTCCTCCTCAGTCGCGGGGATTTCCGGGTTTCGTAATTGTTTGATACTTCTGCACATAATATGCTCCTCTTTTCAATCGTTACTACAGACGAGGCAAATCCAACAGCAAAACCTCAGCCAGCAGTCGCGGGTTCACATTTCTTTCCATCTTTTCCAACGCGTTTTCGAGTCCGTTTACTACGCCTCGCGCGGAGGATAGATTCATTCTTCCTGCCAGGTCTTCAATTTCCACATTGCGATCCACGTTGACCAGCGGAGTCTCTGCCTGCGCGGTTCGCAGCATTACATCACGCCAGTATGACAGCCAAATTAATATTGTATGCCGCATCGAGTCTTTATCCTTTGACAGTTTATCGGCATAAGCAAATTTTTGCACACGCGAGGCAGAGATCAAATTTTGTAATTCATTCAACCGTTCTTCACGCGTGTCGAGCAGGGAATCATCTTCAATCAGTCGAAGTGCATATCCAAATCTTCCACCTGAGATATGGGCAACCAACTTAGCCTGCCCAATCTCTAATCCTCTAATCTCCAATGCTCTTTGAACTTCCTCGACTCCCAATGGCCTCAACCTCAACACTTCACAACGCGAAACGATCGTCGGTAATAATTGTTCAGGGTTATCTGCAGTCAATATCAAGACGGCGTAAGAAGGCGCTTCTTCCAGTGTTTTCAATAAAGCATTGGCAGCATTATCGTTCGCCTCCTGGAATCTCAGAAACAACGCCACACGATACTTTGCCATATACGGCTTGAGAGTCAACATCCGCCGCGCGTCGCGGATCTGGTCAACTTTGATGATCCCGCCTTCCGATTCAGCCTGCACGACCGTCAGGTCCGCGTATTGCATGGCTTCGATCTGTTTACAGTCGCGGCACTGTCCGCAAGGGATTCCTGCGTCAGCCGACGTTTGGCAGTTCAATGCCTGGGCGAAACGCAAAGCCAATGAACGGCGGCCCAAGCCTGGAGGTCCCGCGAAAAGATACGCATGGCGCGGACCATTGATGACATGCTTCTTCAACATGTCCACAGCCCATTCGTGCCCGGTTAGAGTCCAGTTGTCAGTGATCAATTTGCCAGTCATCAGTGCTCAGTGTCCGGTTCTCAACCATAAATCGTCAATCGAAAATCGTCAATCTAAAATTGTCAATCGCTAATCTCTTCCCGATCGCAGCCTCAAATACGACTCGTATCGTTCCGGGTAAATTTTACCTTCTTCCAATGCCGCGCGCACTGCGCAGCCGGGCTCATGGATGTGAGTACAATCGCTGAACTGACAATGCGCCACGAGTTCGCGCAACTCAGGAAAATATGCATCGATCTCCTCAGGCTGGGTATCCCACAATGCCAGTGACTTCCATCCCGGTGTATCGGCAACATACCCGCCGCCCTCCAGCGCGAACAATTCCCGTGTGACTGTGGTGTGTTTCCCTTTCTTCAGAGCTGCGCTTACTTCATTCACTTCGAGACCCAGCCCCGGCTGGATGGCATTCAGCAAACTTGATTTGCCCACACCGCTTGGTCCGGCGAGCGCGCTCAATTTGCTGGAGAGCAATGTTTTCAGCTCTTCAAGACCATCACCTGACTTCGCCGAAGCATAGATCACGCGATATCCAATTGACTCATATAGACCAAAAATTTTCTTTGCATTATCTACAAGGTCAGTTTTATTCGCAACAATAACGGCTGGGATCTTTTGCTTTTCGGAGATGATCAGATAACGATCGAGCATTTTCAATTTTGGTTTTGGATGTGCACACGCAAAGACGAAGACCGCCTGATCTGGATTTGCCAATAGCACTTGTTGATACTCACCCTGCGGCCTCGGGTCCAGCCGGACGATGGCATGCTTCCGTACTTCGACCTCTTCTATCACTCCGGTCCCATCCGTTAACTTCTGCACCCGCACTTTATCCCCAAGCGCGGCAATATCACCGGTTGCGCGTCCTTGCTTCAACTTGCCGCGCAGTTGACAAACGATAAAGCCCTGGCCCGTTTCTACTGTAAAGAAACCGGACTGGGCTTTGATAATGAGACCTTTATGTGTTGTGTCACTCACAAATAATAATTCTCTGATGAGCTCTTTCGGGGTCTGAGACCCCGAAAAGCAGATATGTCATGGCTCCGGCGTCTCTGTCGGGATTCCGCCAAATGGAGTTGGAGTTAGTGTCGGACCAAGTATGCTTGCCTCAAACCACAATTTTGATTGTGGGTTGCCGTAATAGTATGTCTCGACAATACGCATGAAAATCGGCGCGGCCCAATCCGAACCTTCACCCTGATTCTCAAGAATCACTGCAATCGCAATATCCGGCAGACCCGTACTCTCGCTTGCCAGTGTATACCCGGCGAACCAGGCGTGTGGATCACCACTTCCAGATTCAGCTGTACCCGTCTTGCCCGCCACCGGAATCCGCAAACCACGCAATCGGAAATTAGCTGTACCAAGTGAGTTATGCACAACCTCCCACATGGCATCCTGAATTACTTTCAGGCGTTCAGGCGTGACAGGTAAAGTACCATTTGCTTCGGGCTTGAAGATGAGCGTTGCAGCGCCACCATCGACAGGTTTGATCTTTTCCACCACTTGCGGACGATAGAGTGTACCTCCGTTTCCAATTGCAGCAATAAACCGGGCAACTTGCAGTGGCGTGACCTGCACATCGCCCTGGCCGATCGTCTGGTTAATCACGTCAATTACGGTTGGAGGATCGATGATCTGACCTGAGGCTTCAGCGATCTGCTCAATACCTGTGGGACTGCCCAAACCGAATGCGCGCGCCATGTTTGCGATGTCATTCTTGCGATTATTTTGATCCAGTACGTAACCGATCTGCCAGAAGAACGGGTTACAGGAACGCATTAATCCTTGAGGTAGAGTCAACACACCAGAGGGGGTGCTGTCAGGCGTGTTGCACTCATTCCCGGCCTGTAATCTTTGCTGGCAGTGATCCCAGGTCCAGTCGTTGCGCACCTGATCGGTCAGGTTCGTCCAATGATATTGACAGTCTAATGTTGATTCCGGGACGAACAATCCGCTTTCCATGCCAGCCGCCATCGTAATGATCTTGAATACCGAACCAAGCGGATATTGTCCCTGTGCAGCGCGGTTTACAAGGGGAGTATCCAATCTTTGGAATAATTCTGCAGACTTCGCCGGACCATTGGGATTGTTCGACGAAAATATATTCGAGTCAAAACTGGGCGAGGTTGCCATCGCAAGGACGCGCCCTGTATCGCGTTCGAGCACCACCGCAGCACCGGTAAACCCTTCGATTGCCTCCTGTGCGTAAAACTGTAAGTTGCCATCAATGGTCAGATAAACAGAATCAGCAGCCTTGGGCTCTCTTTCACCGATCTTGGTCACAATTTGACCTGTGGTTGGACTAACAACGTATAAATCGCCGCCGCGCTGACCGGCGAGATAATCCTCTGCCCAACGTTCAATACCATCTGCTCCTACGCGCGCATCCTGTGCATAACCGAGACGACGATAGGTCTCCATATCTGCTTCAGATATGAATGTGGTATAGCCAACAATATTGGAACCAACACCTTGTTGAAAATAATAGCGGGAATTGTAATCCTCCCATTCCAAGCCGCTCGGATACACCGAACGGATACGTTCAGATTCCTGGGTGGATGCCTCACAAAGTGGAATGGGAAATTGTGCCGGGGTATTGAAGATTTCTTCTGCCAATGCTTCCACGCTGATGCCGCACAGCCTGCGGGCTTCCGAAAGCAATACATCCAAACTTTCCTCTGTGACGTTGCCCGGGATGATGTAAAAGGCGTGAGCGTCAGATTGAGCGACGATCACATCGCCATCTCGATCATAAATGTTGCCGCGTGAAGGCGTGCTGTAATCCATGCGCAGGATGTTGCCGCCTGCAAGTTCGGGGAGAATGAGTGAGTCGTCCCATTGAAGTTTCCACTCGTTATTTTCCAAAGTGAAGCGCGCGATCATATCGCGTTGAATATCTCCCACCAGCGCGGTGTGATAAGTAACTCGATAAGCCACTTCTGAAGCGTAGGGGCTGACCAGAGAAGAAAGCACTTCGTAGTCAAATGAGCCTGCACTCATTTCGTTCAAGGCATCGCGGTTGCGCCTCGCGAAATCCTCCAGTGTGACCGTATCCTGACTGACTTTGCTGATCAACCCATACATCGCGTTGTAATCATCCACTTTGAACGCGTCCAGATAAGCAGCAAGAGCCGCATCTGCATCGGGCGCGCCGAATACAGTTACGATGGGCTGCGGCAGTGGAGTTTCCGTGGGGAAGATCGAAATCCCTCCACCGCCACTGCACGAAGTTAGAAAAGTCAGGACGACGATAGCATTTAACCACCGAAGAAATTTCATTTTTTACCTTTCAATGTTCCTTCATGTCATTGCGAGGAGGGTGTACTTCCCGACGAAGCCGCGAAGCGTCCTCGCGAGTGGGGAGATTGCTTCGCTCCGCTCGCAATGACGTTTTTCTTTTAGATTGCTTCGCTTAAGATTGCCCGCGACACCGGACATTTATATTCCAACAGGATTTGACAATTCATCGGGACATCCACATTCGGCGGAGTATTCAACTTCCGCATCATGCGCACCACGTGACACATCGGGAGACCCATCACACTTGCATAACATCCAATCATCTCTGCGACAGGATGAAAATGTGGATGTTGGATCGCGTACGCGCCAGCCTTATCGAGTGGGTCACCGGTTTGGACGTAGGCTTGAATCTCCTCGTCTGAATAACCGCGCATTGGCACGTCTGTAATACAGAGGTCCTTGAGGAGGAGTCCATAGCTCAGACGGAGCAGGGCAACCCCGGTGTAGACCTGATGTGTGTGTCCGCGCAGGCGAGTCAGCATAGTGACTGCTTCAGCCATGTCTTTTGGCTTGCCAAGAATATCTGCCCCATCTACAACTGCTGTATCCGCCGCGAGAATGATTTGATCCGTGTGAGCCTGGCTTACTACAGCGCGAGCTTTTGTTTCTGCAAGTCTTAAGACGTAATCGGCTGGTAATTCGTTCTTGTGCTGGCTTTCATCCACGTCTGCAACCGAAACGCTGAAGGTCCAATCTGCCAGGGCAAGCAACTGCCGCCGTCGAGGCGAGTTGGATGCAAGCACAAGCACAGGTTTTTCGGTCACGGGGAAAGATTCTAACACAGCCTACCCCCACCCTTCTCTCGCCCAAATCCTATTGAGTGGCTAATTTCGTGGGCTTGCCAAAAGATTTAACCACGAAGTGCATAGAGACCACAGAGAAAACTCTTAAAAAATCTCCGTGCGCTCCGTGATCTCTGTGGTGAGACAGTCCGGGGTTCGTCGGATTTGGGGGAGGTGCTCCGCGAAGCGGGCGGAGGAGGAAAGGGCGCATGGTAAAATGCGATAGATTTGTCTGGTCACGGAGGCGCATGTGAAGGAACTGGAAGAACGGATTTTGCGCGACGGGAAAAATTTGGGCGGGGGAATTTTGAAGGTGGATAGTTTCGTCAATCATCAAGTGGACCCTCTTTTGATGGATGCCTGCGGAAAGGAATTCGCGCGCCTCTTTGCTCCGGTCCACGCGACCAAGGTGCTGACAGCCGAGATCTCAGGCATTGCCCCAGCCCTGACGACTGCCGTCCATCTCGGCTTGCCAGTGGTTTACGCGCGCAAGACAAAGCCCATTACCATGCCTGATCAAGTGTATTTGACTCTCGCTCCGTCGCATACGAAGGGACGCATGGTCGAGTTGATCGTTTCACCTGAATATCTGGCAAATAATGAAAAAGTGTTGATCATTGACGACTTCCTCGCAAGCGGACAGACGATTTTAGGTCTGGCGCGGCTTGCTGAGGCATCTGGTTCAAAGATCGTCGGTATCGGCGCGCTGATCGAAAAGACTTTCGAAGGCGGACGAGCCGCGCTGAACTCTCTGGGCGTGCCGATTCATTCGCTGGCATCTATCACCTCAATGGAAGATGACAAAATTGTTTTTGGGGAACCAGCATGAAGATCCCTCACCCCGGCCCTCTTCCTATGGGAGAGGGAGAATGCTAATGCGAAAATTTTTTCGATACTTCACTCCTCTCATTGGCTGGATATTTGCACACATGAGTTTTGCCATTCCCATAAAACGGTTACGCGAGACAGAGACGTTGATGGCATTTCATCATCCGAATCCAGCTTATCAATTTCATGTTTTGCTTGTGCCAAAGAAGGCTGTAGCATCTTTGAAGGATTTTGATTCGACAGATATAACTTTTCTCTCTGATCTATATTCCACCGTGCAAAGCCTGGTAGAAGAATTCCATCTTGCTGCATATCGCTTGATTGTGAATGGTGGTGAGTATCAGGATTTTCCGCAGTTGCATTTTCATCTGATTTCTCCCTCACCCCTTGCCCCTCTCCCTGAGGGAGAGGGGTTGGGGTGAGGGTTTATTTTATGGACTCCATCGCCATCCTCGACTTCGGTTCCCAATATGCACAGATCATCGCTAGACGCGTGCGTGAAACGCAGGTCTATTGCGAGTTGTTTCCCTGGGACGCGCCGATGAAAGATATCCTTGCCATCAGCCCCAAGGGTTTTATCCTTTCAGGTGGACCCAAATCAGTTTATGAAAAAAATGCGCCCTATATTCAGGATTTCATTTTCAAAACAGGTTTGCCTATTCTCGGTATCTGTTATGGAATGCAGGCATTGACTCATGCTCTAGGCGGGCAGGTTGCATCCTCCCAAAACCGTGAATATGGTCATGCAGAAATCCAGCCTCTAATCTCCGATTCTCTGGTCTCTTCTCTTTCAAAAGTCTGGATGTCTCATGGTGACCGCATCACGCGCATGCCTGATGGATTCATCGCGCTGGCTAGCAGTGGCAATAGTCCTTTCGCAGCGATTGGTGATATGGATCGCAAATATTTTGGAGTGCAGTTCCATCCTGAAGTGAATCACACACTGAATGGTTCGCAGCTGATCAGGAATTTTGCTCTTGATATCTGCGGAGTCCGGCCAACCTGGACGCCTGCCTCCATTATCCAAGAATCCATCATGCGGATTCGGAAGCAGGTGGGGAATGAAAATGTGCTCGCGGCTGTATCAGGCGGAGTCGATTCAACTGTCGCGGCTGCGCTTGTCCATAAGGCAATTGGTGACCAACTCGTGGCTGTATTTGTGGATACAGGTCTGATGCGGAAGGATGAAGGAGAACAAGTCGCGATGGCATTTCGGAACAACCTGAATGCTGAACTTGTCTCGGTGGACGCAAGCGAAGAATTTTTGTCCGCGCTGAAGGGAGTCACGGACCCTGAGCAGAAGCGCAGGATCGTCGGCGAGAAATTTATCCGCGTATTTGAAGAGCAGGCGAAAAAACTGAGGCAGCCAAAATTTTTAGTACAGGGGACAATTTATCCCGATGTAGTAGAGTCATCTGCGCCGGATCGGAATAAAGCTGAAAAAATAAAAACACACCATAATGTAGGTGGTCTGCCTGAGAACATGCAATTCGAACTGGTTGAGCCGTTAAGATATTTGTTCAAGGATGAAGTGCGGTCAGTCGGTGAGGAGCTTGGGTTGCCGCGAATTCTCGTTTGGCGGCAGCCGTTTCCGGGTCCGGGCTTGACCGTGCGCTGTCTCGGGGAGGTAACGCGCGAGCGCGTGTCCCGTTTGCAGGCGGCGGATGCGATCCTGATCGAGGAGTTATCCAAAGCGGGCTTTTTAGGCAGGCGCAATTCGGTCAGCAGCACAACACCGATAAAAACGGGTCCACTGCCTGTGGGACGAACTGGTCCGTTAACCACAGGGCGGACCGGACCTTTGCCTGTTCGACAAACAGGTCCTCTGGCTTCTGAACCGATAACACCAGTTGCACAGGCATTCGTGGTTTTGCTGCCTGTTCGTTCGGTGGGCGTGATGGGAGATCAGAGGACGTATCAGGAAACGGCGGCGATCCGAGCTGTGACCACAGAGGATTTCATGACTGCGGACTGGGCGCGCCTGCCACATGACCTGCTGGCGAAGGTGGCGAATCGTATAGTGAACGAAGTGGACGGGATTAATCGCGTAGTGTATGATATTACGAGTAAACCGCCTGCAACCATTGAATGGGAGTAACGATTTACGATTGACGATTTACGATTTTAGATTGACGATTTTGGATTTATGATTTCGGATTGACGATTCATGATTTCGCGCTCCCGAAAAGTATCGGGACTATAGTGAGCGGAGTGTCGAGTGCTTTTAGCGACACGCAGACGAAGCGCGATTTTGGATTTACGATTGACGATTTTTGATTGGCGATTGAGGATTAGGAATGAATTTTGATTTTGGGGAAGTTTTAAGCCGCGCATGGCAAATTACGTGGAAGCATAAGGTGTTGTGGTTTTTTAGCGCGCTCCCTGTGTTATTGAGTTTTTTGATTTTGCCACTGGTATTCATTCCGATAATTTCTATGAGTACTGATTCGCGGGGTAATCCAGTGATCTTTGAAGAACCACTCTTTATCGCTTTATTTGTCGCGGTAAACATTGTCATCAGTCTTCTAGGTTTTGTTTTATATGCCGTTGGAACGTCATCTGTAATGCTTGGCATTTTGCGTTCGGAAGAGGGCATCGCTCAATTACATTTCCAGGAACTATTTAACGATGGGAGAAAGTATCTCTGGCGTATTTTAGGGGTGATGTTATTGATCAGCCTGGGCGTATCGGCAATCTTTTTTGCACTCTTTGCGTGCATGGCGTTGTTCGGTGCGGTAACGGCTGGTATAGGTTTTATCTGTATCCAGCCACTGTTCATCATCTTATATCCCATCATGATGCTTCTCTATGCAGTCATCGAGCAATCTCAAGCTGCGGTAGTGGCAGACGATATGGGAGTTGTGGACGCAATAACCCGAGGTTGGAATCTGGTGAAGGAAAACTTTTGGCGATTCCTTCTAATTTCTCTCGTCATTTATATTGGTCTTACTTTAATAAGCAGTATTATCATGCTGCCTTTCATGGTACCGTTCTTTTTTATTCCGTTTTTGATCGAGAACCCACAATTTGACTTAAGCAGTCAATCCATCATCCTGTTCGTAGCGGCTTTTAGCATGATCCTTTTGCCAGTGATGGCTTTGGTGCAAGGGATTACAATTACCTTTATGAAAGCAGCATACATGCTTTTGTATCTGCGCCTGACGCGCGGTTCAACATCACAGCCCGAACTACAAACAGTGACAGCATAAAGGAGTCAACATGAATTTCAATTTCGGTGAGGTCCTCACCCGCGCCTGGCAGATCGTCTGGAAGCACAAAATTTTATGGGTTTTCGGCATTTTGGCGAGTTGTGGCCGTGGAGGTTCAAATTTCAACAGCGGCAGCAGCGGTGGAGGCGATGGCGGATCTGGTACCCCTCCCGATTTACCTCCTCAGGCGATGGAATGGTTTCGCTGGGTTGAAGAAAACGCTGTGACGTTCTTTGCGCTTGTATGTGTGTTTGTACTTCTCATTTGGCTCGTGACGAAAGCCATCGGCGCAGTCGGCAAGATCGGTTTGATACGCGGCACGGCGCAGGTGGAGGGTAGCACTGAACAATTGATCTTTGGTCAATTATTCAGTGAAGGTACGCCATATTTTGGGCGGATGTTCGGCTTATTAGTGTTGGTTGATCTTCCAATATTGGCTTTGGCGCTGGTAGTAATTGTTATGGCAATCGCGTTTGTTCTTCCTGTCAGTCAAGCAGGGGATGCTGCTGTAACAGGTATGTTTTCCATGGTTGCTCTGTTCGGTGTATGTATCTGTTTATTCATACCAATCATGATTGTAGTTTACCTGATTGCCAATCAATCTGAACGAGCGATTGTGTTAGAAGAGATGAGAGTTCTGCCTGCCATTAGCCGTGGCTGGGATGTTTTCCGTAATAATCTCGGTCCCATTATCGTCATGGCGATTATTTTGGCTGTCATTAGTTTTGTTGTGGGCTTCATCATTGCCATTCCGATTCTTATTGTTGTAGTCCCAACCATGTTCGCTTTTATGGCAGGCGAAGCGCAGAATTGGACTCCGCTGGCTATTGCGGGTGTGTGCATTTGTCTTTATATCCCAATCTCATTATTGCTTAACGGCATTGCAATTGCATACACCGAATCCGCCTGGACGTTGACCTACATGCGTTTGACAAAACCGCCGGTGAGTGAGCCTATCCCTCTCCCCGATACGAATGCGTAAACTCAGCCTCCTGCTCCTCCTTCTTTCTTCTTTCCTCTTTCTTCCCTCATCCTTTGCGCGCGCCCAGACTGCCGCGTATGCAGACATCGCCGCGGTCGACGCGCAGGACTTTCCGCAAATCTCTGCTCTTGTGGATGTCTACAACGCAAACGGCGAGTTCATGACGGGCCTTCAACCCTCTGACTTCACCGTTTATGAGGATGGAGGGCAGCGTGATGCAGAGGCAGTCACTGAATCCACAGTACCGGTTCAGATCGTAGTTGCCATCAATCCGGGACCCGCGCTGGCAGTCCGTGATGGAAACGCCATCCCTCGCTTTACATATGTAGTTGACATGTTGGGCAGGTGGGCAGATTCGCAGCCTGCTGATTCGCGTGATGATTTGAGTCTGGTCTCGCTGTCGGGTTCGCTTATCAGCCATGCAACTGCAAAAGACTGGTTCGTAAGCCTGGGTTCGTTCAAGCCAGATTTTCGCAGTACGACTCCCAATTTGCAGACTCTTTCGATCGCACTGGATACAGTCACTGCGCCGGCGCCGCAGCCCGGTATGAAGCGCGCCATCCTGTTCATCACGCCGCATATGGACGACCCTAATATAGACAATACCATTGCACCGCTTATCCAACGTGCGATCGATTCAAAAGTACGCGTCTTCGTCTGGTTTGTGGATGCGTCGGAATATTCTGTTACAGCCAGCGCCAACGCGTTTAAGTCACTTGCCCAGCAAACCAGTGGATCATTCTTTGCATTTTCAGGAGTCGAACCCTTCCCTGACCCAAATCAGTATGTTACTCCACTGCGTCATATCTATAACCTGACGTATACCTCCTCACTAACAACTACAGGCGATCATACACTTGGTCTTTATGTTGAAGCACCAGAGGGAAGAATCCCCGCGTTGGATAAGACATTCAACGTGGATATCCAGCCGCCAAACCCGATCTTTGTCTCGCCACCTTTACAGATCACGCGTCAGCCATCTGAAGAAGACCCTTATAACGTGGAAGCAATGATCCCATTACAACAGGTGATCGAGATCATTATCGAGTTCCCCGATGGGCATGAACGTGAGTTGAAACGCACATCCCTGTATGTGGATGGTCAGGTGGTGATGGAAAACACCTCTGCACCTTTTGAAAGTTTTGTGTGGGATCTGACGGCTTATGATACAAGCAGTCAACACGAGATCATCGTGGAGGCAGAGGATGTGCTCGGCATGAAAAAGTCGAGCATCGGAATTCCTGTCACACTGACGATTGTACAGCCGCCTAGAGGCATACGGGCATTCCTTGCGCGTTACCGCTCATATGTGGTGATCGGTGCAATTGCGCTGGCAGGGTTTGCACTGCTTGGAATTCTTTTGCGCGGGCGGGCAGGTAATACATCTCCCAGAGATCGACGCGAAACTCGTAAACGTTTTGAAGACCCGCTCACACAACCCGTTGTCTCATTGACCGAGCCGCCTGTTTCAGCTACAAAGAAGTCAAAGACAGAACCCCGCCGCACTGGCTGGTTGCAGCCCAAACCGGCGCGCGTGGCTGAGGCTCCAGCCTATCTCATCCGTCTGACGAATGGTGGTGAGCCAGCCAGCGTCTCACCCATTCCTGTGCTGGAAAAGGATATGACGTTTGGCACAGACCCGGTTCAATCCAAGCGCGTGCTCGACGACGCGTCTATTTCGCCGCTGCATGCCCACATCAAACAGACGGATGATGGAACCTTTATCATTTATGACCATGGCTCGGTGGCAGGGACGTGGGTGAACTACGAACCCGTCATGCGGGATGGCTGTCGTCTGGCGCATGGGGATAGAATCCACTTTGGTCAGTTGGTGTATCGCTTTGATCTGAGTCGGCCTCCAGCGGAGTCTGAACCGAAGGTCATCGCGAAGAAACAAGCCTGAATATGATCCGTACAGTGCGCTCCCACCTGAACGTTGAGGCCCTTTCGCATCCTGGCATGACGGGCAAGAACAATGAAGACCGTTATGCTGTGGCGTCATTTCAATTGGATGATCATAACAAGATGCCTGTGCTTTTCGCTGTGCTCTCAGATGGCATTGGAGGACATCGCGGCGGTGAAGTGGCTGCTGAATTGGCGGTCAATCATGTTATGCAGGCTGTCGCGAAAAGCGATGGGCGGCATATACGCGGCACCATTGAAGATGCTGTGACTGAAGCAAGCGATGCCGTTGCCGCACACGCCGCGTCGAATGAGGAGCTAAAAGGCATGGGTGCCACCTGTGCCACTGCATGGATCGTCGGTGATCAACTTCATACTGCCTATGTGGGAGACTCACGTATTTATCTGATACGCGCCGGACGCATTCAACAATTAACGACCGATCATACCTGGGTACAGGAGGCAATGGAGAAAGGCATCCTCACACCCGAACAGGCGCGTACACATCCGAATGTACATGTGATCCGTCGTTACCTGGGTTCAGCCGAACCTCCCGAACCAGACTTTCGCCTGAAATGGTTCGATGGCGAAGACGATCAACATGCCGCGAGCAATCAAGGCGTTCAACTTTTGCCCAACGATGTTCTACTTTTATGCACAGATGGTTTGACTGACCTCGTATGGAATGACGAGATCCTTGAGATTGTCCGTTCCAAACCCACTTTGAAGGAAGCCTCGCGCGCCCTGGTGGAACTCGCGAATTCACGCGGCGGGCACGATAACACTACAGTGATTTTGATTTCGGTGCCGTCCAATTTCAAACTGACGGTTAAAAAGGATATGGGCTGGCTTCCGTGGGTCATTGGTGGTGTGGCAGGTGTGATGTTCATTGTGATCGTCGGTTCAGTCCTGACCCTCGGCCTGCTGAGGCGAAACACAAGCCTGACTGCTACTCAAACGCCGACCATGCCACAACTCTTCACACAGACTCCCCTGCTTCAGCCAACATTGCCTGCTCCGTTAGCCACCACAATCTTCGCGACACAACCGCCCCTTCCCGTCGCACCGACTTATACACCCTGGCCCACGAACACGATAATACCCTAACGCTTCGCGCTGAGCGGAGCGAGTGGTAACGAGCGAAGGCGAAGCGCAGGTATCTAAGCAATCCCCAATCTAATAATGAGATTGCTTCGCCTTTCAGGCTCGCAATGACATATGTGCAATTGGAGATAATCATGACTGTCAAACATTCAAATGATGTCGAAGCAAAAAATGTCGCGGCAGGGAAGGACACGACCATTCAAGTCCTCATCTCCGCGCAGGAAGGTCCGAACTTTGCGCTGCGAAAATTTTCCATGCAACAGGGAGGCGGGATGCCGCGCCACACGAACACGTTAGAGCACGAACAATATGTCTTACGCGGCGAGGCCACTATCACGATAGGTGCAGAGACTCATCACGTCAAAACCGGTGATGTGGTTTTTATCCCCGAAGGCGCGATCCATTCCTATCAAAATACAGGCGAGGAACCGTTTGAGTTCCTGTGCATTATCCCCAATAAGGAAGATAAGATCACGATTGTGGATGAGAGTTGTTAAAAGGAAAGAAGAAAGAGGAAAGATCGTTCACAACGGCTGTTTCGCTGGGCCCCCGGCTTGTGCGAATATTTGGGCGTCACCGCGAGCCTCTCCACATCCAGCAAAATTCATGTTGCCATAGGTGCAGCTGGTGTCTCTTCAGCTTCTAATTGATAGAGAAAATCAGGGGCAAAATCTGCCCCATTGGGCCATGCTACAGTACGCGAATCCGGATCTACATACGCTTTAGCAAAATAAGAAGGATCGCGTAGAGGCTCGAATATTGGACCGTAAAGTTCCTGGCGCAAGTTCACACGCTTTTGAAGACCGTTATCAAATGTCAGAACAAGCGAGTAAGAATCTACAACTTTTACTTTTGTTACATGGATTATCATTCTAGTTGCTCCATTAATCCAGCGGTGCAATCGGATTACGATTATAACGGCTGTTTCGCGGGAATCCCCGACTTGCGCGGAAATTTCGGCGGAGTTGCCGCGACCTTCTCCACAAGGACAAGATAACGATCATCTGCAACACCCGGTAAATTGACCGGGATCAACTGCTTCAACTTTCCACCCAACAATTTCATCGCTTTTTCCGCAGACTGTGCTTCGGCAGGTCCGCTTTCGCCTTTTTGTGCGAGCATATTCCCGCCGACTTTTATTAACGGGAGAAGATATTCACTCAACACATTGAGATTTGCCACCGCGCGCGCAACTGCCCAATCATATTTTTCACGATGCTTTAAGTCTTGCCCAATTTCCTCCGCGCGCGCCTGAATGACATTCACATTCTCAAAGCCAAGCAGGTCGACAATATGTTCACAGAACCTGATTTTCTTGCCCACAGATTCAATAAGAGTTAATTTCAAATTCGGATAGAGAATTTTTAGAGGAATGCCCGGGAAACCGGCGCCTGTGCCCACGTCAATGAGACGTGTTGGTGGTGATGCTTTCCAAGCAAGAACACAAGAGAAGGAATCCAGGAAATGTTTTGTACGGATGGATTCTACATCGCGTATTGCAGTGAGGTTGAATTTCTGGTTCCACTCAAGCAGTTCTTTTTCATACCGGATCAAGGATCTAATTTGCTGCTCTGTGAGATGAATATTGAATAATGACCGCGCGTCATGAACGAGTTGTTCCATTGAGAAAATTATAATCCCAGCCATGCTCTAGGCGGCGTCCCCGCCGCCGTCCTTGGCGGCGGGAGCATTTTGAGAAAGTTATCTTTCTTCTTTCCCCATAAAAGAAAGAAGAAAGACCGCCATTGTTGACGGTCTTTCATAAATTTATCTTGGCAGAGAAGAAAATTACTTCTTTATTTCTTCCTTCTCTTCCACATTAACTTTTGATTTATTGACTCTGCGATACACTGCACGTCCAGCCAGATAGACAAAGTACAAGGGGATGGCGATCAGGATCAATGAAGGCAGAATGGACAGCACGAAATAGATCAGGAAATCCACAAAATTCTGGAAGAAGAGAATCAAATCCTGAATGGCTTCTTTTGCTGCGCCGCTGGGCGTCCAGGGACCGATCTCGATCGGCTGGGCACTTTGTTCGGCGATCAAGCGCACGCTAATGGCAGAGAGGGCAGCAGACTCTTCATAAAATTTGATCTGGCCCTTCAAAACTTCGATCTCACTTTGAACGGTTTGCACTTGCAGATAAATAGCCAGCACATCTTCAGCTCGTTGAGCCTGGTCTAAAATCTCAAGCAGTTTCTTTTCTGCAGCCTGCTTGGCTTTGAGTTGGGACTGCAAGTCCACATATTGACTGGTCACATCCTGCCCGCTGATGTTTTCATATTGCACGTCAGAGGCACCCTCTTTGATTCTTTCAAGGGCTTCGTCCAGGCGTTCACTTGGCACGCGAATGACCACCATGGCTTCAGGTACTTGTATACCGTTAGGACTATAAGTGGATTGATACAAATTGGATGAAACCACAAAGCCGCCCATCTCAACCGCCAAAGCAGAAATTTCCTTCATGCGCGCTTCAGGATCTTTGACGACCACAGCCAGGTCGGCATTCTTGATGACGAGGCGATCCTGACCTTGCTGATTCACCACAGCGTTATCGACCGATTGCCTGGCTGCTTCCTCTGCTGAAAAAAGGTCAGTTGCCGGCAGGGGTGCTTCTGCTGCGGCGGGGGCCTCAATAGGCGCGGCGCCGCCCCCAAAACCAAAAGATGGCGAGACGCCATAAAGGTTGTCGCCTCTTTGCCTAGCCATGCTTACAAAGGAAAAACTAATTACCAGAAATATTGCAACTACGGCGAGGATAATAAATAGAATGCGTTTCATTTTATTGCTCCTTGATGTAAAGTAATTTCACCCGAAAGACGCCTCGCTCTTTGGAAATGTTCCCCACGCCAATTACCAATTGCTACTCACTGATTACTGCCTACTTCCCCCTACCACCCCTCAGCAAT
>JAKEFL010000006.1 GCA_022616105.1 Anaerolineae bacterium
GCATTCATGGCAGCACGCCAAGTTCATCCAGTGAGCGATACAACTCTGCCGGGTCTCGATATACCCGGAAGGCGCCCGCCCGACTCAATTCATCTTCCCCATATCCGCCACTTAGTAACCCAATGCTTAACATGCCTGCTCGCCGCGCAGCAAGGAGATCCCAAACAGCGTCGCCGATCACGTAACAATCGTCCACGCCAACGCCCAGCCGCTGTTGACACGCCAAAAAGAGATCGGGTTCAGGTTTCGCGCGAGCCACGTCGCCGCGCTCAACCACTACTGTCTCATTGCCAATGCCAAGCACATCCAGTGAAGCATTAATCTCAGGGCGACGACCGGAAGTGGCAATCCCAAATAAAATGCTGTTCGAACGCAGGAAGCTGATCAACTCCACAGCCCCAGGCAGGGGACGGCGACGGGGCAGAAGCTCGAGGAAAAGTTCCCCATGCCGGCGGCGCAGTTCTTCAGCTTCTTCTGTGCTGATATCACGACCGAGTTCACGGGCAAGCGCGCGGGTGAAGAGCCCGCCACTCATGCCAATCCGCCGGTGGATACGCCAGCCGTCGATCGCCATATTTGCCTCGTCCAACGCGCGCTGCCAGGCAAACACGTGGGCATAGACCGTATCGATGAGCGTGCCATCCAGGTCAAAGATGAGTGCTCTCATAAGTTTTTTGTAGTCTATCACTATTTTACAAGCGCATTCGCGATAAGAAAATATCCGCGAGACTTTTACTGGATCATCGGCTGTCGCGCTGAATCAGTTCTTCCGGCGATCTGACTAATCAAGAAAACACTGATGAGTAGAAGTAGAACTACTCCATACGCCGAACGGATACCAACTGCATCTGCCAAACGACCCACTGCCAATGGAAGCACCAAAATCGCGGTGCCCGATGCAAGCGTAGCGCGTGCGCCTGCCTGGACTGTGTTTCCGTCCACGGCGTTGATTGCCATTGAGAGAATCAAAGGATACAAATTCGCAACGCCCAAGCCCGTGATGAAGAGTCCGCTCAACCCCATGAAAATGTTCTCAGTTCTCCAGAAAAGCAGAAAGCCAATACTTGCGATAATAATGGAGATGGTTACTACTGCGCGCGTGGAAAATCGCTGAACGAGACGACTGCCGAGGACGCGTCCCAGGATCATCGCAGCCAGGAACAGGCTGACAGCTTGGGCGGCACCGGCTTTTATCAATCCCAACACTTGCTCCAGATAATCAGCACTCCAGAAGATCATGCAAAATTCCACTGAAACGCCCAGCACAATCCCTGCCCAGTAGAGCCAGAACAATGAAGGGAGAGATCGATCCGTTTGGATTGGATCAATGGACACAGCGGTTGGAAAGGAATTTTTTCCAAATATTAAGAACATGAGGCCTGGAATGAATGCCATGCTGCCCAATGCCCAGCGCCAGTTACCGATGGAATGAGCGAACCACCCCACCAGCAATGGCGCGGATGTGGCAAACAGCGAGGCGATCACATTCGCTTCTGAAAGAGCTACAGCTTTCATCTCACCATGTCCATCAGAAAGCGCGGCAGGGACAATGGCGAGGATCAAAGAACCGATCAGCCCCATGAGAAAAGATGCGCTGATGGTGATGATTGGATTTCTGCCAATCATTAAGACCAACGCACTCAAACTCATCCCAAAGAGTCCGAGCCAGAGCGAACGTCCGCGCCCGATGCGTTGTATCAATAGGTGACCGCCTAAGCCGATTAATAAAATCCCCACAGCAAATGCCGTGAAATGAAAACTACTGACCGTATACGTCAATTGCAGCTCATCTTTTAGAAACGGCGTGATGGGACCCAGCACATTGAGAAAATATCCGTAGAAAGCCAATGATAAATAAGCCAGCCACGTAAAGCGATCTCGATGAAAGGTTTGATGCATATTGAAATTTCCTTAGGAATTGTATCGCGCTTACGCGCGGGCTTGATGGACCAGGCGGGCGTTGTCCAGGGACAGATATTGGGTTTGCCATAGGTTCATAAGGGCGGTCAACCATCTCCTGCAATTGGTATATACACGTTAGTAACTCACCTTACGCATTTTGCCACCACGCTCCAGCAGGGTCTCCCCATTCGGGGATGATATGTGACCCTGCGGTGTTAGCGGCAAAACACGGCGGTCACACATGGTACTCTTTTACTCTAAAGAGTACGATGAGAGTAGACCGCCTTCGAGCAGGGGTGCGTAAGGTGAGTTATAATCTCAACAGAGCAAGGAGTAACTATGTTAACCACTTTACAAGGCGTGTATCGCAAGGGAAAGATCGTGTTAAATGACAACCCTTCCGATATCCCCGATGAAACCCCTGTGATTGTCACCTTTCTGGGGGTGGAAGGGATAGATTTGCGCGCACGCGGTATCAATGAGGAACAAGCCAGCGCGTTGCGCTCGCAACTCGCGTCATTTGCAGAAGAGTGGGACAGCCCTGAGATGAGCGCGTATGACAACTACGAAGCGCACACTTAAACGCGGCGACGTTGTTCTGGTTCTGTTCCCGCATTCGGATCTGAAAACCGCCAAACCCCGCCCTGCCTTGATTGTTCAAACGGATAATCTTGAGAGCGATCTGCCTCAGGTCGTTGTCGCAATGATCACGAGCCGTGTGTTCCGCGCCAATCATCCAAGCCGCGTATTGATCGAGCTGGATTCAACCGCTGGGAAGGATTCAGGCTTATTAAGCGACTCGGTTGTTATGACCGATAATCTCGCCACGATTTCCGAGATTGCGATAGACCGTGTCATTGGGAAAATCCCCATGAAGGAAGTGGATAAGGCGCTCAAATACACCTTGGGGTTGTAACTATGACTGTAGGATTCGGGGAATGATTGAAATAAGAGAGCGAATGAACCCGTACGTAAAATCCGTCCAACCGCAAGAGAATTATTGTCTCTTACTGACCTTTGAAAACGGCGAAAAGAGGATATTCGATCTCAAACCCTATTTGGATAAAGGCGTCTTTATGCGACTTCAAAATGAAGCCCTGTTCAAAACTGCGCGCGTGGTTTCTGGCTCCGTTGAGTGGTACGGCGAAATTGATTTGAGTTACGATACGCTCTATCTTTCAAGTATCCCTGTCAAACCTAGTAAAGGCAAGTCGAAAACATTTCAGAAAGCAAAAAAGAAAATTGCCACTATCCCTGCAAAACGGAAAAAGCAAGCACGTGCAAGCGTTGAAGCGAAGTAAACAAGAACTCGGAGATTTTTACCAAGCAAATCTCCGAGTTCTTTATAATATATGATGCGGCAGATGCAGGGCGTTGTCTACTCCGTCGATATAGCTCGCAAAGGCTTCGGGATCCGCGCAGGCTTGATGCGCCAAGCGAGCATCATCCAGCGATGGGTATTGGGTTTTGATATTCATGAGGGTCGTCAACTATCTCCTGCAAAGGGTGCGCACACGTTAGTAAGTTACAGGAGAGCCCCGAATCGTAACAGCGAAAATCGATACGTTATGGGAGAAAATTAATAGAGTAGTCTTACGAAAACCTCCGAGATCTGCTTCGCAAAAATCTCGGAGGTCTTAACTCACGATGCGTGATGGGTCAGGGTGTAATTTATTTCGAGAGAAACATAACAAGTTTCGTAACGGTTTTCAATTGAACAGCATATTTCTTTGAGTCAAGTTGACCTATCCATTTGATCATCTTTGGTTGATTTTGATATGCTAAAATTCTAGCGTTTTCGATACTTACTTATGCTTGATGTCGTTGAAATCGAAAAACCTAGTGCCATAAGTAAACCGACCACACCTCCGAAAATTGCTCCCAAACTGCCACCGCTTTCACCAAAGACGGCTGCGCCTACTGCCCCCCCCTATAAATCCAAGAATAGCTGTAAAGACGATACCCGATACTACTAGAGCAAACAAAAACGTTACAGTTCTTTCTATAGTGAATAAAAAGCCACTTTTTTCTTCCAAACCTGCCTCTTCTATGTAAATGCGGTCAGGTACTTCAATTTTGTCTCTACCAACGATGTCGCGCCCGACGTTGACAGAACTATCTTTGAGGTTTACGCCTCCGCTTTGTTTTTTGGACATTTTATGCCTCCTGAATTGTTACTGAAAGGAGTGGTTATATAGCTAAAACCCTGTATGATTGATTATATATAAATTATACATCCATTTTTATTGAGGATAATAAAAGCCTCGGAATTCAATCTCTCTGAGGCTTTACTGGTTCATCATTCACTAATTATTTAGCCTTACCCCTCAGACAACCAATAACACCAACTCTTTCGTCGCTCATTCGTTGCTCAATCTGCTCTTCTCCTTGGAAACCCAGCCGGGTGCTGAACCTACTCTCTGCCCGAGCATCAGGCTCAACTGCGCGGCATGTTCCTGAACATGTCGCATATTATAGAGCAGTAACTCAGCAACGCTCATCTCCGGCCAATCAAGTCTACAGCGTTGGGGGGCCATTTCATCCGTCAGCATTTCAATTCTCGTTCGGCACTTGTTACGTCCATACTCCAGATAGGTTTGAAGCTCTTCTTTCGTGTACACTCTATCGGGAAGTAATCCCGCCGGGTCGAACTCGCTGAGTGTGAATTGAGCAGGTGGCGCAAACCCCTCAATCGAGTCGGAGAGGTAAAAGTCGAGCCAGAAAAGGCAGTGATAGGCCACATACCAAAACTCCGCGAATTCAGGTTGCTGTGAGTCTTCGCTATGTAAGTGCTCGCGCCACAGCTCATCAGGACAGGCGCGCATCGCATTCTCGAGCATGTTGATCGCAGCACCGAACTGATGCCAAATGACAGCTTTCCAGGTTATGTCCATTTCAATACTCCTCGTGATTTTTGCTTCGCTCATGATTCAGCACCAAGGCAAAAAGTCGGTTAGCTATGATATATACAGAACTGTTCTACATAACTACAAGTCATTTCAAAAATGTCACCCTGAGCGGCAGCGAAGGGTCTCTACCCTGGGAAAACGAGACTCTTCGTTCGCAACGAACGCTCCCTCACACCGTCCCGAAGCGGTGTCCCTTCGGGAGAGTGACATGGTATTTTTGAGACAAGTTCTACTTATTTGGGATTATACGTCATTCATGTGGATGAGAAAATCGCAGACAGAGACCGCCACTAGCAGGCTGTCGGAGAGAGCATCATCCAGCACATGTATAAACTTGCAGGAAGTGAAAAATAGGGAAGAAATGAAGATAAAGCGGCCAAAATAGCGGAA
>JAKEFL010000073.1 GCA_022616105.1 Anaerolineae bacterium
AAAGCTTTTGAGCGTTTAATTTTCTTCGCGCGCTTTGCGCCGCTTCGACAGGCTCAGTGCAAGTCTTCGCGGTGAAAAGACCTTTTTGCAGTGCAGTCATCCGTGTAATCCGTGGCTAAATTATTTAATAGGCTAGGTAAAAAATATCTTCTCAAACGTGGAAGCGACGATCTGGGAAGTTTGGTGTGGGGTCTCTGGTTCAATCAGAACAATATCGGTAAAGCCATGTTTATATCCAAGTTCCCGGTTCAATGACTTGACCTCGTTGGGAAGGCTTTCAGGGTGATAGTTAAAGATTAGCTTATTCCAGCGGATCAGCTTCCCCAACTGTTCTCTGACGTCCACACGAAACGTATCTGGCACGGATGCAAACCAGCGCGAGCCGATGACGTAGAACCACGGCAGCGTACTATGATTCTGTTCATTCATATCCAGCAGGTCAATATAACCTCGCTCGAACTCTGGGAGCAAACCCTGCTCTAAAAATAAATTTTCGTATTCATCGAAATCAGCAATATCTTCTTCAGAGGCAAGGAATTTCACTCGCATACAATAACTTTGAACAGGCTTATGAGGATCCTGGCTGATATCATCCGCATGGATGAGAACCACATCCGGCGCCTTGTCTTTTTGCGGAAAATAAATTTCCATCTCCTGAATGTTCTGTATGTATCCGTCGCTGGGATAGCAGGTTCTGACGCGTCCAAACATCGCAGGTGGGCGTCCGCGTTTGTGAAGGAGATTCATCATACAGAAGTAGTTTGTTGCCAGCCAGGCAGGGTATGGACTGGGCAGGAGTTGATTAGCAAAGTATTTGTGTGCCTCGCTCACTTCGCCAAGCATGATGCTGGAAAGCTCTCGATAGCCTCGCACATCCCGAACAGATGGAGCTTCACGTTTATTTGGCTTGTTCTCTTTTCTTTTCCCGCCATGGTTTTGATCCTGCCCGGGCTGGGCTGGCTCTTTATCTCCAACCCAGTGTATGCGCTTCATCCCGGATGGGGGCGTTTTATCCTCTCCCTTTTGCGCGAAATGGGGCAGGAACAGGGAGCGTTTTAGGGCAATTTCGAGAGTCATACGGTGTAAGGATACAACTGAATGCTGATCTGTGCAACCCCCACCGCCCCTAACGGGGCACCTCCCCCAAATACGACAAACAAAATTTCGGATGGTTACGCAAAACTATCTATGTCGTATTTGGGGGAGGACGGGAAGGGGGTAAATAATTTATTCCTTATCTCCTCTTTCGACAATATTGCCTCCAGCACACCACCGCCAATTGCCAATGCCTTGTCTGAGACAAGAGTACACGCACTTGGGTCATCGCGTGGGTCAACGTCGCCAATCTTGAGTCCTTTAGTTACGTGCAAGCCCGGGCGGATGAGTCCACGCAGGACACCTTTGAAAGGACTAACAATTTCGGATTTACGATTTTCGATTTTCGATTGGATGTGGGCAATGAGTTCTCCCGCTTCACAATGGTCACCGATGTTTTTGTATCCAATCAAGGATCCATCAGCTGGCGCGCGCAGGACGCGGCGTCTGTCACCTTCGGGTTCGCCTGAGTCTGGTTGAGTGGTCCCTATCCAATAGACGCGCCCAAGCGTGTGACTGCGGCGGGTTTCGATCACAGCGTGGCAATCTTTCCCAGCGTGGAAACCAGGTCCCAGTCCGATATGAAGCGGAACTTCCACAGGAAGAGGGGAGGGAGTTTGCTTTATGAGACGAGCGTCTATCACAACCGGGAAAGTCAAAAGTCGAAGGTCAAAAGTCAGAATCTCTGCCTCTGGATCAATAAGTACGGGGATTTCATTGGCGTCCACCGTCGCATCGATTTGATCCCGTTCAACGAGGCGCGCAGTGATACCTTCGACATTGTGATGTCCCTCATACACCGCTTCTGAAAATGAGACCGAGCGACGGACTGCCAGCGGTTGCGGGAGTTCGGTAATGACAAGCTTTATTCCCGCGCGGTGCAATCGCAACGCGACACCTGTCGCGAGATCGCCGCCACCGCGCAGGAGCACAAGCGCATTATTCCTGTTGGGCATTCGAGGGTTGGGTGGCTGCCATCTGTTCGGGCGAATCCTGCGCCTTGATGTTTTGCTCCTGGAGCAGATGGCTGAACGAATAAAGCAGAAGATAAACAAAGAGGAAGAAGAATGTATATAGGATAGTGAATGCTGCGAGGCGCATACTCGGGTCAATGACAACACCGAGAATTTCCATTGCAGTCTCAGCGGGGTTGAGCAGAATATTCCACGAATTGAGGCGGACGAATCTGCCGATGTAAATGCCGAAACTGCTCAGGGCTGAGATCGTGAACACAAATATCCAGCCTGCCGAGCGGCTAAAGGCACGATGGATAATATCCTGCATGAGATAGAGAGAGATCACACCCAGCAGCATGCCTGTCCATGTGCACCATACAACGATGAGCACGTCGTACCATAGCGGCGCATCGTTGGTGGTTCTTGTAAGGTCCTGCAGGTCGGTGAGCATATAAGGCGCGTTGGGGAAGAAGATCAGCCATAAGAGCGCGACAATCGGGATGACGAGATAGAGCCAGATGCGCCTCCATGAAATGGCATGAGCAATGTATGCCAGCATGAAGGGAATCCATGCAAGGAAGAGGTTCCAGATCAGCCCAAGGTGACCAGGTGTTTCGCTATATGCGATGCGCGCCGCGACCAGTGCAATGCAGAGCGCGCACGCCAGGTTAAGCAGGGCAAACACTGCGATACTGTATCGATTGCGAATGAAGGAATTACGGAGTTTATTGAACATTAATATTGTTATGTCACCCTGAGGGAGCGTTAGTTGCGACCGAAGGGTCTCGATTATGGTGGTAGAGATGCTTCGCTCCGCTCAGCATGACATATCATTAGTTATTTCATATCGATCAAAAAATATATCATATCAATATCGCCGGGCGAGTGACCGAGGTCAGTGAGGATGGCTGCGGCTTCTGTGCGATGCTGTGTGCCGTGGTTGACGAGATGTGCCATTGCGTGCCAAAGGATTCTTTCGTACGGTGTGCCTTCTGTGGACTTATAGCTGAATTTGCTTACCAGCTTTTCATCGGTGAGACCATCTACAAAGGACATCAATGCTTTCTCTTCATCAGCCCACCGCGTGCGCAAGGATTCAAATGTGGGAAAATCTTCGGGCTTCAATCGTTTCGTCGGTGATGTCCCTACCCAGCGGTTGCGCCAGATCCACTCTGCAAATAACGCATGAACGAGTGTCCCGCGCAAGCCTCCGTGTGGGAAGGAGGCAGGTGTGAGATATTGATCCTGAGTAACATTAGCTGCCGTGTTCAATATCTTGGCGTTTGCCCATTGATTGTATTGGTAGAGAATGAGGATATCTTGTTTGTTCATGTTTGAATTTCCTTTGTTATCGCGCTGAGCGGAGGGTCGAGTGTTAGCGAGACCCGCAGTCGAAGGGTTGGCAGCATAGTCGAAGGACGACCGTTGACTGAAAATCATGAGGTGAATGGCGCTTCGTCTTTGCTGTCGCTCCGCTCAGCGCGAATGCTTTTCATGCGCCTGCCTCTCCAACAGAAGGTGTCCAAAAGTATACAGCGTAATTTATAGAAACAAAAAGAACGCGGCAAAGAGACCTGTAAACCCAATGGATTGCAAACTTGGGTCCTGCACCCTTTCGAATGTATAGAGCGCAATGCCCGCTGGGTTACGCAGAATATCCCATGAATTCCAGCGCAGGAAGCGCCCCATGTAAATGCCTGCGCTGCTCAAGCCTGCCACCAGCGCGACGAATCCCCAGCCCACCCAGCGGCCAAACTCGCGGCGAATGATCTCCTGCATCAGGAACAACGACACCATCCCAAGCAAAAGGCCCGTGAACGCGAACCAGATGAGCAGCATCACATCATACCAGACGGGCACATCTCTCCATTCTCCAGCAAGGTGTTGAAAGTCTGTGAGAATATAGGATGCATTGGGGAAGAAGATCAGCCAGAAGAAGGCGGCAATTGGCATCACGATATAAATTTGTTTCCGACTCAATGGCGCAGTGTAGGTGAAGTATGCGATGATAAAAGGAATCCATGCGAGGAATAAGTTCCATATCAAAAAGGCATAATGAATTGTCCCGCTAACTTCAGAGCGAACGCGCCATATCAGGACAGAAAATATTGTTGCTCCTGCGAGCAGCAGAAACATCATCAGTCGATACTTGTTGTGCGAAAAATAATCAAGAAATCTGCGAACCATTGTCTCTCAGGAACTCCAAAAGAATCGGGTTGACTTCGTCGGGCTTTTCGTAATGGGGGATGTGCCCACAATTTTCAATCGCATGAAATCGAATGTTTGGCAATACTGCGCACAGATCATCGCTGTGTTCATATGGCGCGGTGGTATCGTTCCGACCCCAAAACAGCAAAACCTGCTTGTTCATTTTACCAAGTCTCTGATAAACATCCATGAACGAACCGAGCATATCATTACGAATCGTTGAAAGGATGGCGCGCTTGAATCCCTTATATCGCATCTGGACTTTGTATCGCGCCTGGAAATGCTCAACCATTTCAGGATCAAAGAAATCGGATGCGATATTCCTGACCATGCTTCCGCTCCCCGCGAGACTGAAACCTAACTCTCCTACAACCGGCATTTTCAACGCTTTGAGCATTGGCGTGAGGGCAATGGGTTTTACTCCAATCGGATCGATCAATACGAGTTTATGGACACGAAGAGGGTGACGCGTGGTAAATGCCGCAGCAATGGGTCCGCCCATGGATAGACCGATCAGGTTTACGGGTCCCGTGATGCGGAGCGCATCCAATAAATCCGCAAGTTGTTTGAGGAAGAGGTCGAGGTTGTAATTTGTGTCTGGCCTGTCGGAAAACCCGCGCCCGAATAAATCATAGCGTAACACACGAAAGCCTTCTTGTTCCAAGAATTCAAATGTAGGATCGTAAATAAAATATGGAACAGAAAATCCGTGAATGAGAACTATCTCCCTCACCCCTGGCCCCTCTCCCCGCTTCGTCTTCGCTGGGTCTCGATACGACGGAACAACACCGTCTACTCGACCTGCAGCTCCGCTCAGCGCGAATGGGAGAGGGGGACTCATTTCATAATGTGTGATTCCATCTGGTAATTGAATAAAATATCCCCCAGCGTCCTTGCGTGCAGTTCCATTCAATTCCTGGGTTTCGTCGCGATAAGTGAAGGACATAGATATTCACCACAGAGTCACGGAGACACTGAGAAAAATAATAAATCTCTGTGTCTCCGTGTCTCAGTGGTTAGATTTTACCTAATGCGCGCAACACGCGTTCAGGTGTGAACGGGAATTCATTGATCCACACACCTGTCGCATTGTGGATCGCCGCGGCAATTGCGGGCGCAACTGTCAGGAAAGGCAATTCACCCACACCGCGCGCGCCCCATGGTCCGTTCGGGTCGGGGATTTCAAGAAACACCGTTTCAATTTTTTCGGGAATATCCCAGATAGTCGGGATGAGATAGGTGCTCAGTTGATCGGTGAGCACGCGACCATCTTTTGTTTTGTAATCTTCGAGCACCGCGTATCCCTGTGCCTGCACGACCGCGCCTTCCACCTGGCCCTCGACCAGCACCGGGTTGATCGGTTTGCCCACATCATCTGCAGAGATGACGCGCAAGACTCTTATATGACCTGTTTCTGTATCCACTTCCACTTCGATACCTTGTGCGACAAACGCGTAGGCAAAGTTTGGAGTGGAATAGCCTGTTTCAGGATCAAAGGCTGTCGTGCGCGGTGCAAGGTACTTGAACTCACCGATCGCTGGTCGCTCTTCTGCTTTCCATTTGTTCAGCGCCACCTCCGCCGCGCCACGAATGGCGTTGCCAGACATAAACGTCATGCGCGAGGCAGAGGCCGAGCCAGAGTTGCCCATCGTCGCAGAGTCAGATGAGATCAATTTCACCTTCTCAAATGGCACGCCCACTGCTTCCGCTGCCATTTGAATCATCACAGTATGCGTGCCCTGTCCCACTTCTGCGCTCGCGTGATGAAGGACAACCCGATCGATCTCACCCTTGCCATGAATTTCAATCTTCGCCCAGCAATTTTCCTGATATCCAAACGAGAAACCAATATTCTTGAACCCCGCTGCAAAGCCATAACCGCGTTTCAGGTGGTTAGCAATTCTTTCTTCTTTCTTCTTTCCTTTTTTGCCTTGCCATTCAAATTTATCTCGCGCCGCCTCAATACATTGCGTCACACTCACCGGACTTGGCGACGGCGTTCCCACACCCATCGCGTCACCGTCCTTCAACGCATTCTTCAAGCGGAATTCAACCGGGTCCATGCCCAATTTTTCAGCTAGTTTATTCATCTGCATTTCAGCCATGAACAAAGCCTGCGGCGCGCCAAACCCGCGGAACGCGGCGCCTGGGACGTTATTTGTGTAAACACCATACACATCAGTTTTTACATTCGGAATGTTATACGCGCCGGTGGACGTGATCGCGGAGTTCCCCAATACTTTATTCGACGTATACATATACGCGCCGCCATCACCGATGATCTCGTTTTCGATGGCAATTACTTTTCCATCTTTTGTTGCTCCCCATTTCGCACGCAGGATCACAGCGTGACGTTTGCCATGCCCGATAATCGACTCCTGCCGCGACCAAATGATCTTCACTGGTCTTTGCAGCTTCCACGCGGCAAGCGCCAGCACGATCTGCACGGACATATCTTCACGTCCGCCGAACGCACCGCCAACCGCAGGATAGACCACACGAATGTTCTCTGGTGGCAAATTCAATGAATGAGCAACCTGATGTTGATCTTCATGAGTCCACTGTCCGCCGCACGCAATCGTGATCCGCCCCTCTTCATCAATGTAAGCAAGCCCGGCTTCGGGTTGAAGATAGGCATGTTCCTGCACGGGTGTGCGATACTCGCTTTCAACGATCACATCCGCTTTCGCGAACCCTTCATCCACATTTCCCTTGCGGATCTTGTAATGCACACAGATATTCGAATCGCCAATTTCTTCATGGATGCGCGGGGCATCGGGCTTCATCGCTTCAAGCGGATCATCTACGATGGGCAGATCCTCATATTCGACCTCGATCAGTTTCACAGCCGCGGCTGCCTCCGCTTCACTATTCGCGACCACAGCTGCAATCTGGTCGCCGATATAGCGAACGACATCCTGCCCCGGCTTTCCCCCTCTCCCCGCTTCGTCTTCGCTGTCACTCCGCTCAGCGCGATTGGGAGAGGGCGGGGTGAGGGGCCCGCATAATGTTGGTTGATCCTGCCATTGCAAGCCGTGCTCATTGACCGGTATATCTTTTGCTGTGTATATCGCCACCACACCTGATGCGGCTTCTGCTTTATCTGTCTTGATGCTCTTTATGCGCGCGTGAGGTCTCCCCGCGAACAGCATTTTCATGTGCAACATGCTATCCATGGACAAGTCGCCAGAGTAAGGCGTTTCCCCAGTCACTTTGCCGCGCGCATCTACGCGTGGGATGGATTTACCAATGTTTTCGTATACAGTCATAAATTTATTTTAGTGATCTTACGTACCTTCGCTCGAAGGCGGTCTACTCTAAAGAGTACCATGTGCGACCGCCGTATTTGGCAGGTTGCATCGCAGGGTCACATACGCCGCAAAGCGGCAGTCCCCGAATGGGGAGACCCTGCGGGAGCATAAACTGCGTAAGATAAGTTATTTTCATTGCGAAGAAAGTCTGCTCTCGGCGGCGTCCTTTACGAAGTATCCCTGTGGGACGCCGCCGCCTTGAAAAGCCGAAGGTGGACGGCGGCTTGAGCGAACCTTTATCGCGTATACTTCTTCACCTTGATCCTCTCAGGTGGCGCATCCGTAGGACCATAGCGCGGCGGACCAAAGAGTGTATAAATGTAGCCGTAGATCATGGACATAATTCCGCCGATCACGACTGTAATAGCAATTGCAAATACGATGTTGGCAATCAGGTTGGTTTGTGTTTGAAGGAATGCAAGAGCGGTTGCTAATCCTTGCAGCCTCCACAAAAGCGGATGAAACGTGGGTGTCCCCAGCCAGTTGGGTGGAATGGGCCATCCATGCGAGGCTCCATAATTGACCAGCAACACCGCAGATCCATAAGCAAGGAT
The DNA here is from genome assembly GCA_022616105.1 of Anaerolineae bacterium. Classification (GTDB taxonomy): domain Bacteria; phylum Chloroflexota; class Anaerolineae; order Anaerolineales; family Villigracilaceae; genus Defluviilinea. Next base: position 8,125 of record JAKEFL010000073.1, read on the forward strand.
TGGCACAATAATCATCATAATGCAGCCGATACCGCGCATGAGTGGATGCACACCCCCGTTGCGCGGAGGCGGCGCCTTATTGAACCTTGAACTATACTTACCCATAATTCACCTCATCTCATTCTGTTTGCATCCGCAGCCGCGCTGTGGATTGCCTGCACGATTTTGTAATAGCCTGTACAGCGGCATAAGTTCCCTGTGATCGCCTGTTCGATCTCATTGCGTGTTGGGTTTGGCTTTTCCTCCAATAGCTTGGCAGCGGACATGATAAAGCCCGGTGTGCAGTAGCCGCATTGTACAGCACCGTGACTGATAAAGGCTTCCTGCACAGGATGCAGTTTCGCGCTGAGCGGAGGGTTGAGTAGCCCGTGTTCGTCGGGCATATCGAAACCCGAAGACGAAGCGTCCCTCACCCCTGGCCCTCCCTCCGCTCCGCTACGGGATGCTTCGCGATCTCCCTCAGGGAGAGGGGAACTTAACCCCTCAATCGTAACAATCTCCGCGCCATGCGCGCGCGGTGCAGGGACAAGACATGCCATGACTGCGTTTCCATCCAGGAACACAGTACACGCGCCGCATTCGCCTTCTGCGCATCCTTCTTTGGTGCCAATCAAA
>JAKEFL010000074.1 GCA_022616105.1 Anaerolineae bacterium
AAACCCTTGCGAGCCAGCGAACGGAAGACCTGCTCAGAGTCCGCGCCTTCGGGCACGAGTTCGATATATGCCACATGTGAGTTGGGCACGTTCTTTTCAATCTCAAGCAGTCCCTCATAGTGTGCCTGTGACCAGCCGCCATCATTATGGGGACCAATCAACACCATCGCGACATTGAACTTGCCTTCTTCGACAGCTGGAATTTGAAAGCCTCCCACCACCTCAGTTGCAGGGGTCTGCGCCCCACAAGCTGACAGAACCAGCGAAAGAACTGTCAGCACCAATAGGACTTGCAAAAGTGACTTACGCATTTCTACTCCTCTTTTTGTGATTGAATCGAGTCAATTCAAACGGCGGGCGATCTTTTTATGGGGCAGCCTCCTTTCAAGGTTTTCACTATTATATTTTAAATGGCGTTCGTCATGTGGACATTGTAGAGCCAGTCACTGGATTAAATCAAGTGTATTTCTCATTTGCACGAGATCATAATTCGGATTTCGGCTAACGCCTCGCTTCGTTTCGACACGGTTTCGCCAGTCAACGCATCGCTTTCTGGACTGGCAGTTGTTTCCGTTTCGATGCGTTCCCACAGCCGACACAGCAACGGCCCGACGAAATCCTTCGACACTCGATAAGAGGCTTTCGACAATTCTACCGCGCGCGCCCATTCCCCGGTGTGGGCATAGCCCTCAATGAATACAAACCTCTCAACCGGGTTATTCGGAGCATCATTTTCCAATTTAAAAGCTTTATCACCCAACTGAACAACTTCATCCCAATCACTAAATTGACGTGCCAGATCTGCCTTCTCGAAATAATAACACCACCTATGCTCTGGCTCAGATCCGAAAAGAGACTCAGGCATAGTCGCCGCATTGTCCCGATGGATCATGGATGTATTGCTCAATACAGCTGCCTCGCGCAGAAGTGGTACGAGCAGCCTATTTTCAGAATCAATCAGCGGGTCAAGCACGCGCAAACATCCCGGTGGCGAAAAATCGATCACTACCATCTGCGACGTGTTGCCATAAAACGTCCGCGCGAGGTAATTCTGTTCGATGGCCAGACCAGGCTTGAGGTCCGGTAAGCCGCGATTGATTCGCACTGAGGCAAAATAGAGGATGTGATCCATCTCTCCTTGGCGTCCATAGATCCAATTCAGGGGTCCAGAGAGGGAGTTGTCACTGAAATACGTCACAGGCAGATCATTGGTAAGAATCGCTGTATTCCTCTCAAGAGCAGGGATGCGCCAGCTCATCTGCCAGAACAGGTCATGATGCACATCCCAATCGCGGACGTAAGCAATATTCGTTTCGAATTGTTTCCCGATTGAAAACGCGATCAATAAAGACAACAGTCCATATGGCAAAATCGGTCTGGAATGCAGCAAACCAATGAGCGCCGCAAAGATGAGACTCGACCCGAGCATGAAAGGCAGCGTGAAACGGTCTGCAGAAAAATGTAACTGCGGCTCAATGCCCACAAGCCAGAAGGATACACCTGCAAACAGCCACGCAAAGAAACCGAGAAGCAACAACTCTTTTATCCAAACATGTTCCGATTGTTCAGTTTTTGGTTTATTGAAATAAAACAAATAAATGCCGATCAAGGGAGCAGAAAACAACACAAGAACAGCAGCTAGTATGCTTACTCGCGTACCCAATTCACCTGCACTGGTCGGTTCAAATGGAAAAGCCCACGCGTGAGGGACAGTCTCCCAGAAATCTCGAAGAACATTTTGGAAGAGGGTTGATATTCCAAGCAGTGGATTCTGACGGATTAAGCCCAGAGTTACATAGCTATAACTGGCATTTTGATTTTCAAAAAAGAACAAACGCCAGATCGTGACACCAACCATTACGCCAAAATAAGGCGGATAAAGAATGATCACTCGGCGAATTTTCTGTTTCCATTCTCCATCCAGGACAATCCAAAACAGTATGACCCGCACGAATTCCATGAAGTAAAAATATTCCATCGTCAGCAAGTTGACAACAGAGAATGCAAGCGCAGCAATGGTCAACAGCGTGCGCTTCCCCCACCTCCCCGCTTCGTCTTCAGGCTTCGCCCTCCGCTCAGCGCGAACTACAAGGATTGATAAATACAGTGACAGCAGAAAACAATTCAGAACAATGTAAAAATGCGTGTACATCAACGAGATGAAATTTTGTCCCAGACCAGGATACACAAGGAACAAGAGACTCGCCCACAACGCCGGGCGTTCATCTTTTGTCCATACCTGTCGCAGTAACATCCAAACCAAAACAGCGGTCAGCCAGCGCATAATGACCATCAACAACTGCCAGCGCCACGGATATGGACCAATCAATGGCATGGTGATTTGATAGATCATCCCCCAGAACGGACGGCTGGTTGAAAAGGTTTTTGTCAGAGCATCTGGTCCCAAGCGATAATAAATCCATGTCCAGGGAGCTTCGTCCCAGTAGAAGCCGCGCTCCCAGAAGAACAACCCATAGGTTAGAAAAGCGACGATGAACAAGACGATTGGCACACTGCGCGGCGATGATAAGGTGGCGTTGAACTTTTCCAGATTTACTTTCATTTGAAAGTCAATTCCATGCGATGACGTTGATAACGACCCTCAGAATAAGTCTTAATAACTCTAAAGCCTGATTTCTCATACAATGCAATGGCAGGCTTATTATCTATCTCAACACTCAAAATAACTGATCGATAGCCTTTTTCCCGGCTTGCTTCGATAAATGCATTCAACAATTTTTTACCCAATCCCTTGCTTCTTTGATTCAATACAACACCGATATAAGTTAATTCAATTGAATTGCTCCTAATATCTTCCTGTGCCAATGCAGAGAGAACGGAAGAAATCAACTGCCAGAGCACAAGCGGGCGAGTAAAGAGTAGACGAAACATTTGAATCATAAACCAGACAAATGGTGTTTGCAGACGTGAATTGATTCTATCAGGATGAGGTGAACCCATTGCCCACCCAAGTATTTCTCCAGAAGGCGTGATCGCGTAAAATCCAATAACATCTGAAACCAATCGCGCAATCTGATAATATCGCAAAACCATTGGCACGCCCAAGTCTGACAGCAGCGTGTGTATCACGGAGTGATGGAGTCCTGCCAATTGCTTCATACCATCTTCATCGAGTTGAGAGAGTGGGATAAGTTCGTATTTCATAGGACAGCTCAAGCACTTATATGCTCCCGCAGGGTCTGCGACCCTGCGAAGTCATGGCAAAACACGGCGGTCGCAGACCACCTTTGAGCCGATGCGTAAAGTGAATCCATGAAACTTCAAGCCAAACCTTTGATCAGGAACGGACCGAGAAGACGCACTGCAAACGAAGGTAGACGTTTCCATATCCAAATTGCCATTTGGAATTTCGGATTCTTTTGGTTTAATTCTGGCAACGCATGACCCGGTGTAAGCGCATACCAATAGGCAAGCAATTGCTTGCGGGGTTTCCATTTCATTTTGAAGGTCTCGTTGCCAGAGCCAATCAAACTTCGTCCCAGATCGAATACCTTGAA
>JAKEFL010000075.1 GCA_022616105.1 Anaerolineae bacterium
CAATTAAATTAGGAGAGACAACGTAAACAACATTATGTCATTCTGAGCGGAGCGAAGAATCTCCCACAAACGAGCGAGACTCTTCGTTCGCGAAGAACCCTCACTCAGAGTGACATAGACTTTAATGCTTATGAACTCAGAGCCTTTGATCATCTGCGAAAACCTTGTCAAGATCTATCGCTTGGATCAGGATAACGGCGCGTCCATTGAAGTGCAGGCCTTGCAGGGACTCGATATTACAGTCGCAGACGGAGAAATGATCGGGATTGTCGGCGCGAGCGGGAGTGGAAAATCCACGTTGCTCAACATCCTCGGCGGTCTGGATCGTCCTACAGGTGGCCACGCGCTCGTCGGCAGGCAGGACCTGGGCAACTTGAATGAACGCGCTCTGGATGAATATCGCCTTCATAAAGTTGGTTTTGTCTGGCAGCAAGCGACGAGGAATCTCATCCCGTATCTGACAGCGCTTGAAAACGTCGAATTGCCACTGACACTTTCAGGGCAGGTTGGCAAATCCAACTCCGAACGCGCATTGGAACTACTTGAACTCGTCGGTCTGCGCGAACGAATGAATCACCGCATTGAAGAATTGTCAGGTGGTGAACAGCAGCGCGTGGCAGTTGCGATTGCATTGGCGAATCGTCCAAAATTATTATTGGCTGATGAACCCACAGGCGAACTGGATACAGCCACTGCAAAGAGTATTTACGATCTGTTTCGCGTCTTGAACAAGCAACTTGGTCTCACGATTGTGATCGTCAGTCATGACCTGGGTATTGCTCAATACGTAGATCGAGTCGTCGCTGTGCGGGATGGCAAACTGGCAAGTGAAACGCTACGCGTTCAAAAATCGGATAGTGAGGAGCATCATCTGGTGGAACTGGCAGTGTTGGATTCCGCAGGTCGTTTGCAGATCCCGCGTGAGTATTTGGAACAGTTCCACATCAAACGCCGCGTGCAGATGGAAATCACAGACGAAGGCATTTTGATCCGCCCGCCGGAGGGGAATCATCACAGCCACGATCATAGCTTGTCGTCCAGCGAACAGGAACCAGTCGAAGATGAGGCGTTGCAAGTCCCATCGGGTTGGTCAAAGATATGGCAGAGTTTTAAATCCAGGTTTGCGCGAGGGGGAAACAAATGAGTCTTGTTATCGAAACAAAAGACCTATGGCGCGTCTACTCATCCAGGACAAATACGAATGGCATACCGGCATTGCGCGGCGTGGATTTGAATGTGGAAGCAGGCTCGTTCGTGGCGTTGAAGGGACGCTCGGGCAGCGGCAAGACAACGTTGTTAAATTGTTTGGCTGGGCTCGACAAACCAACTTCTGGCGAGGCGATCGTGCTTGGTCATGATTTAATGCAAATGAGTGATGATGAATTGACCAGGTGGCGGCGCGAGCAAATTGGATTGGTGTTTCAATCGTTTGGTTTATTGCCCACGCTTTCGGCGTATGAAAATATCGAGTTGTTATTACGCATCAAAGGTGACGAATATGAACCCCGTCACCAACGCGCGTTGGAATGTTTGGAGATCGTCGGGTTGAGCCGCTGGCGAGATCATCGTCCGTATGAAATGTCTGGCGGGCAGCAACAACGCGTGGCGATTGCGCGTGCTCTGGCAAATCATGCGCAATTGATTCTTGCGGATGAGCCTACGGGCGAGCTGGATAGCAAGACCACGCGTGAACTTCTCACCTTCTTCCGCGAGCTCGTGGAGAGTCAGCACATTACGATGCTGATGGTTTCACATGATCCATTGGTGGATCAATATGTTCATCAGGTATTGACGCTGAAGGATGGTGTGATTGAAAATCATAACTAACAAACTCCGTTGGTTGAGTAGGCGGTGCTTGTCCGCCGTATCGAAACCAACAGGTTATCAATAGTAATCTTGTAACAAAGGTTTTTTGCTTATTGGTGGTTTCGATACGTGGCGCTAGGGCGCCACTACTCAACCACCGGATTGCTTTGAAAATAACAACAATGAGAAAAATTTTTTCTTTCCTCTTTCTTCTTTCTTTCATTTTCTCAGCATGCGGAGGAAAAACAATCACGCCTGTAACCACCTCAGAACCCACAACTACAATCCAAGAAACTCCTGGTGCCATTATGTACACTGACCCATCCCAACCCATCGAAGCGCGGGTCGAGGATTTGCTCAAACGTATGACCATAGAGGAAAAGATCGGTCAGATGACGCAAGTGGAAAAGGACAGCATCAGACCAGGCGATATCACCAAATATTTCATTGGCTCAATATTAAGTGGTGGGGGTGGCTCTCCAAAAGAAAATTCTGCGCAAGGTTGGTATGCAATGGTTGAAGGATTCCAGAATGAAGCGCTTGCCACCCGATTGGGAATCCCGATTCTATATGGCGTGGATGCAGTTCACGGACACGGCAACATGCAAAACGCGACCATCTTTCCTCATAATATTGGGCTCGGAGCTGCGAACAACCCGGAACTCACAGAAAAAATCGGTCGCGCAACTGCGGAAGAAATGCTCGCCAGCGGTACCCCATGGAACTTTGCGCCGGTCATCGCGGTTGTTCAAGATGTGCGTTGGGGACGTACATACGAGGGTTATAGCGAAGACACGGAAATTGTCTCATCATTGGGCGCGGCATACATTCGCGGTATGCAAAGCCTGGAATCTGATGATGTGGCAACGCCAGGACAATCCCTGTTTGCACTCGCAACGCCGAAACACTTCATCGGTGATGGCGCGACGATCTGGGCTTCATCACGCACAGAGAATTACAAACTGGATCAAGGCAATATGCAAGTTCCTGAGGAGGTTTTGCGCGAGTTGTTCCTGCCTCCCTACCAAAAAGCCGTGGACGCGGGTGCAATGAATGTGATGGCATCCTTCAACAGTTGGAAGGGGATCAAGCTGCATGCCCAACAGCCTCTGCTGACAGAGATTCTCAAAAATGAGCTTGGTTTCAATGGTTTCATCGTTTCGGATTGGCAGGCGATCAACCAGATCTATCCGGATGATTACTATGCATCCGTTGTTACATCCATCAACGCGGGCGTGGATATGAACATGGTTCCATACGATTACATTTCATTTATCGAGACGATGAAGCAGGCAGTAACGAACGGGGATATCCCCGAATCGCGCGTGGATGAGGCTGTTCGCCGGATCCTGCGCGTTAAATTCGCTTTGGGCTTGTTCGAACATCCGATGCCCGACACGAAATACCAATCCACTGTACGTTCGCGTGACCATCTCGAACTTGCGCGTCAGGCGGTGCGGGAATCGCTTGTTCTGCTAAAAAACGATAATAGTGTTTTACCTTTGAGCAAGGATATACCTGTCATCTTTGTTGCAGGAGAAGGCGCAAATGATCTCGGTCTTCAATCCGGCGGCTGGACTCTTGAATGGCAAGGCAGGCCCGGCAACGACAACGAAGGTACCACCATTTTTAGTGGTATCAGAGCAACAGTCAGTTCAGAGACACAAGTTTTATACAATCGAGATGCTGACTTCACTGAGTTCAAAGACACTGCTGGGAATCGGCTTATCGCGGATGTAGGGATTGTGGTACTCGCCGAAAGACCCTATGCGGAAGGCGTCGGCGATCAGGCTGATATTTCCTTGACAGCTTCTGAGATCAAATTGATCACTGAGACCCAAAAGCAAAGCAAGGCTCTAGTTGTTATTCTTATTGCTGGTCGTCCGCGTGTTATAACAGAACAATTGCCACTTGCAGATGCGTGGATTGCGGCATGGCTTCCTGGTACAGAAGGTGGAGGAGTCGCTGATGTATTGTTTGGGGATCATCCATTCACCGGAAAACTATCCTATTCGTGGCCGCGTTCGAATGAGCAGCTTCCCATCAATATCAATAACTCCGCGGGTAAGACAGGTTGTGATGCTCCACTATTTCCATTAGGCTATGGTTTAACTTATGGTGAACAGACTCCAGAAATTCTTGAATGTAATCCATAGAAGTGATTGTCACTTTATTCTAAACACAACTCATCAATAATAAAGGAATCGAAACATGGCGACGAAAATTATCTTCCCCGAGAATTTCATCTGGGGTGCGGCAACCTCCTCCTATCAGATCGAAGGCGGATGGGACAAACACGGCAAAGGCGAATCCATTTGGGATCGCTTCTCACACACCCCTGGCAAGATCCATAACGGCGATACTGGTGATGTCGCCAACGACCACTATCGCTTGTGGAAAAAAGACATCCGCATCATGAAGCAGATCGGATTGCAGGCATATCGCTTCTCCACTTCCTGGCCCCGCATCCTGCCCAAGGGACGCGGCAAGGTTAACCAAAAAGGGCTCGACTTCTACAGCAAACTTGTCGATGGCTTGCTCGAGGCAAATATCATTCCCTTTGTCACACTCTATCATTGGGATTTGCCTCAGATGCTGCAGGATGAAGGCGGATGGGAAGTCCGTTCCACTGCTGAAGCCTTTGTGGAATATACCGAAGCCATCTCAAAGTCGCTCGGTGATCGCGTCAAGAATTGGATCACACACAACGAACCTGCGGTTGTAGCATGGGCAGGCAATGATAGCGGCGAACACGCGCCCGGCTTCAAAGATCTGGCGAAAGGCGTGCCAGTCAGCCATCACCTGCTTCTTTCACACGGCTGGGCTGTTCCTATTATTCGACAGCATAGCCCAAATTCTGAGGTGGGTATTACTCTCAATGTCGGATGGAGAGTCCCTGCTTCCAACTCCTCTGCAGACCTGAACGCTGTCCGAGAGGGAGATGGCAAATGGACGCGCTGGTTCACCGATCCCCTTTACGGACGCGGGTATCCCGCTGATGTAGTCGCGGACTTTGAACGACAGGATACAATGCCAAACAGCATGAGTTTCATCCAAAATGGCGATATGAAGGCAATCTCCGTTCCACTGGATTTCCTCGGCGTTAACTATTACAACCGCGAAGTCCTGCGTTCTGGAGCTTCAGATAACGGACCACAAGTTGTTTTTTCCAAACCGAAAACGCCCGAAAACTGGACGGAGATGGGTTGGGAAAATTATCCCGAAGGGCTCACAGGTGTTCTCTCGCGTTTGTATTTTGATTACAAACCGTTGAAGATGTATGTGACTGAAAACGGCGCCAGCTACTCAACCCCACCCGATGAAAATAACCGCGTTAAAGATGACCTCCGCATTGATTATTACCGAACCCATATCGCGGCTGTGCATCGCGCTATCCAAGCGGGAGTGCCGATGGCAGGTTACTTTGCCTGGTCCCTCATGGATAACTTCGAGTGGGCAAAGGGATATGCCCAGCGCTTCGGTCTCGTCTGGGTGGATTTCGAGACACAAAAACGCATCCTGAAAGACAGCGCGAAGTGGTATAGGAACGTGATCAGGAAGAATGGGTTTTAGCAAGCCAATGCACGAAAATAACACAATAAACATTATTGGAAAATAAATTAGGACGCTGATTCACGCTGACACTTGCACCTGACGCCAGTGCAGGTGAAACGCAGATTTAATTCTTTTGAATCAGCGAAATCAGCGTTTATCTGCGTCCAAACAAGGCTCTTGCCTTATTACCACCCATAAAGTCTAATAGAAACTCCGAGTCGAAAACTCGGAGTTGTGTTACATACCTGTGAAATGACCCTCCTCAACCCCTTGCCACGTCTCATCATGCAATTTCATATACTTTGTCAGCAGGGGATGCACGCGCGCCATTTCTTCATACATACGCTGTGCGACCCTTCGGATCGAAAAATGTGCATTCGCTGCAGAACGTAACTGACAAAATGCAAATGCTTCCCGCAAGTTGAATTGAGCCAGTACGCGGCGATTGTATCCATTGGGGACGATATATTGAGCGACATTCGGATCGAATTGATATAACTTCTCGAACATCTGTGAGGCAGATTCCATCGCTGTTTCATATTCGGACCCGAAACCTGCCTCCGTTATGAGACGCGGCGTCGCGTATCCCAGCCGCGTTGTCAACTTCTGCGGCGTCTGCGTCATCATGCGGTGACGTTTGAATTCTGCATACGCACCTTGATCCATTATGAGATCAAACGTATATGTGCAATATTCTAGTTCACGAAGTGGAATATCAAATTTTCCCAAGCGTCCTAAAAGCGATTCGGCTAATTTTTCAATTTCCGTCTCACCAAGATTTTCCACATAAGCCAAAGCATCAATGTAGGGCATTTCTCCAAAGCGATATAAAGCTGCTGCTAGAACCTCTTTCTCGCCATCTTTGTTGCAATTTATTAGAGTACACCAACCTTCTTTTGCCACAGAGTCACGGAGACGCGGAGAATTTTCTTTACTCTGTGACTCTGTGTCCCGGTGGCTGAATTCGGCAACAGTATCCACTAAATACGGCACAGCATCTGCATATTTCACGAGTGTGGGAGTTTCACTCTTCGCCACTTCCTTGACCCTCGCGCCAATCTCACGCACCTCTGCCAGTTCATGTGATAGCATCTTGCGGATCATATTCTCCAGCACCCGCGCGTTTGCAGTCATGCCTACATTCGCCAGAGACGCGGCTGGCAGGATGAAGCGGCACACATCCACATACTTTGAGCGAATGCGGCGATCCCAGGCTTCATCCTTTTCGTTCTCGCGGCGCGGGAACTGCCCGAGAATGAGACTTCGCACGGGGTCTAGAGATTCAGCATAACTCTTGAAAAGGAAGCGTACTGTATCTACAAATTCATCATGCAGCGGATGATCAATTAACTCAGGTGGAACAGTGAAATCATCAGATCCCCATTTTTGATAGCGTGTGGACTTTTCGGTGTAGGAAGCGAGTCGGTTCCCCTCAATGCTCTCAATTGCAAGCCGGGACACATTCTCGAAAGCGATATGCAATACCGCATGCTCAGCCACCGATGCATGACCATAACCTACCACCCACTTTTCATGGAATTGCGCGGACTTTTCATCGCTCAACTCTGCAGCGATATCACGAAACGACTCAGGCGAGCGCGATGTTTTTGCAAAGGCAACCGCGATCGTCTCCGGGCTGAGCGCACGCGGCGAAAGAAGATATATTTCACGTTCAGGCATGGGATACTCCTGTGATGCGGGATGGCATCCCGCATACTTTGAACTGGCGGGACGCTTCGCGCATCCCGCCCTACGAAAACCTGGCAGATTATATCAATGAAAAGGGCGGCTCAAGCGCCGCCCGAAGGTTATTGAACTCCGATGTTTTGTGGAAAATCCGTCGCCTTTTGAGGCGACATTTTTTGCAACTCGCCAAGTGCGCGCCAGCCGCCAAACAATCCCCATAGAAAAAACGCATGAAAAAGCACACCAATCCAATCAGCAAAAGCAAGCATGATCAAACCGTCCAGACCATACAGCACCATCCCAACAAGAAAAGCCCAGCGCTTTGCCTGCGACGCAAAAAAGCCAAAGAGAGCAAAGACACCTGCAACCAGAATACTCAGCACAAGACCGATGATTCTTACGATCATTGAGGCATCAGGAAGGGATTCACGGAGACCGATGGTCACGCCATCCACAATGAGAGTAACAGCCAAACCAATGACAAAATAGGTGCCGCTTCCGGTCATCGAGAGAATGGAGTTGATGACAGATAGCGCGGCAATCCAATAGAAATTGTTGGCTCCCCTCTTCATGCGGCGTGTGAGTTCAGCAACTGCCACTTCCTTATTTATTTGCAAAGAACCATCAGGCGCGAGGGGTTGTGAGGGCTGAGGATTCGGGTCAAGAGATTGTGCCATTGTTTATTTCCATTCTTGATTGGGTTTACAGACACTGTACAACAAACAACATCAAGAGTCAACCGGGCAAAAGGATTTGTAACTTTTCTGACATTATGGCTTGAGGATCCTTCTCGTCTCTTGCACATCCTTCCAGATTTGTTCCACCAGCGCATCCACAGAGTCGAATTTCAACTCATCGCGCAGACGCACGACAAATTCAATTTTGAGTTCCTCGCCATAAATGTCTTCGTCAAAATCAAGGATATACGCTTCAACACTAGGGACTTGTTTATCAGGTGTAAATGTAGGATTAATCCCAATACTAATTGCAGCCATGTGCTTCTCACCCTTCACATACCCCCAGCCAGCGTAAATGCCTTTCGCGGGGACAATCTTGTCACGTGGATAATCAATGTTCGCAGTAGGCACACCTATCTTTTTACCTCGTCCATCACCGCGTATGACTGGCCCATGCAAGGAGTAAGGATGACTCATCAGATGTGCGGCTTCGGTGACACTCCCTACTGAAACCATCTTTCGAATCTCTGTGGATGACGTAGGCACGCCGCTTTCATCGCTCAAGGCTGATACCACCTCGACGCTGTATCCAAGTTCCCTGCCGATTTCCGTTAATCGCACTGCATTGCCTTCGCGTCCTTTACCCAGTGCAAAATCATAGCCTATCAGCAGATGCTTCAGTTCGAGGAGACGCGTCAGGCGCGACATGAAATCGAAAGCGGTAACAGCTGATAGTTCCCGCGTGAATCGTTCAGTGATGACCACATCCACGCCCATCGATGCAAGCAACTCCGCGCGTTCATCGGGCAACGTGAGCAATCCGATCTCCGCGCGCCCCAATACATTTGCAGGATGCGGGTCAAAAGTCAAAACAACTGCCAGGCTGCCGCTTGTGTGCGCGCCTGAAGTCAGCAGCTTGATGATTTCCTGGTGACCGCGATGGACTCCGTCGAAGACTCCAATTGTCAGCCAGGAATTTTGCAAACTAACTTCTTCGAGAGAATGATAATGCTGCATACTATAAATGACTCCAGCGCCGTCGCTGGCGCTGGAATATCACCGATTTTATATCGGCGGCTCTGCCGTCAAGGCATTCTTGACAGCTGGCGTGAATGTAATTTATTCCGAAGTAAAGAAAACTTTCTTCGGCTGCCACGCGGGGCTGCCGTCTTCACCGATCACACACTCCATCAGTGCAACCAGCTCACCTTGTGTGCTCACACCACGTACGCGGCTTCCCATTGCCACATCAGCTGCTGCTTTGACGCGATGCCCATGACGGACACCTTCCACATCATCAGGACTGAGCTCCAGAGCGGGCCAATCACCTAACGCCTCAGCGGCAGGGATGAGATACTGATACCAGTTGCCGGCGTGGAACGATTCCTGCAATTTGCGCAGGGGCACGGCATCTCGTAGAGAGAAACGCCCGCTCTTGGTGCGGCGCAACCCAACAAGATACGCACCACAACCAAGCTTTTCACCCAGATCGTTCGCCAGCGAACGAACATAAGTACCTGACGAACAGTGTACATCTATTACAACTTCAGGCGGCGCCCATTCGAGTACTTCAAGGTGATGGACCGTTATTTTGCGCGGTTCAAGTTCAACTTCCTCGCCTTTGCGCGCCATTTCATAGGCTTTGCGTCCCTGCACTTTAACAGCAGAATAAGGCGGCGGAGTCTGTTCGATCTCACCGACAAAAGTCTTTAACACTTCTTCGAATTGGGATTCGGTCACGTTCACAGGCTGGTTCGCCGGTGTGACCTTGCCATCGGCATCGAACGTATCCGTCCTGCCGCCCAGGCGGATAATAGCCTGGTATCTTTTGTCCGAAGCCGAAACATATTCGCTCAAACGGACAGCCGGACCCACCAAAATTACCAGTACTCCCGAGGCACGCGGGTCCAGTGTTCCAGTATGTCCCGCACGGCGCAGACCTGTGCCATTTCGGATCGCCTGTACCACATCGTGTGAAGTCATGCCCACGGGTTTATCCACTACCAAAACACCCGAAATGGCATTCTTTACATCTTGACTATTCATTGTCATACTCCTCCTTAAAATCACTTCCCAGTGAAATTATACGTGAAATTATACTATCTTTTATTTTTAGAACCCTAGCATCTCATACGTGGTCTTAAGTACTAAGGGCTGGATATCCTGCAATGCCCCGGGAATATCTGCTCCCGCGGCTGCGGCGTGACCGCCGCCCCCAAAATGTTTAGCAATCGGTGAAACATCAATGCCTGGCTCGAGGGCGCGCCAGGAAATCTTGACGTGATGGTCCGTTTGTTCGACGAAGATCATGCCAACTTTGTTTCCGTCAATCGCGGAGATCATATTGATCAGGTCGGCATCATCATTGCCGCCATAACCTGCCTTTTTGCGATCTTCCACCGTCAGCGTACCCCACACAATCCCGTTCCTCTGTTCCATGCTTGAAAGCCCCGCTCCCCAATACCGCGCCGCCGGGAATGATTTCTTAACCAGGGATTTCATGTAGAGGTCTGGCATGTCCGCACCTGTTTCCATGAGTGTCGCACATAAACGTAATGCTGAGGAATTGGTGGTGGGTGTACGGAAACCAAGCGTATCTGTAATGATACCTGTCAACAAGGCTTCGGCAATTGGTTTGGTGATCTCATATCCCCATTCGCGCAAATGATTGGTAAGGATGGCGGCAGTGGCAACTTCTTCGGCTTCGATCAGGTTGAGTACCCCGAATTTTTCATTGGTTTTGTGGTGATCGATATTGATATCGGGCTGACCGAAATTTTCAAAGACTTTCCCTGTGCGTTTGAAATCCGCGGAATCCACAGTGATAAAAGTATCATGTTCTCCGCTCGGTTGCTTGACGATCAATTCACTTCCCTCAAGATGTTTATAGGAAGATGGTACACCATCCACGAGAACCATTTGTACAGATTTACCCGCGTTTTGTAATGCCAGCCCCAAACCAAGCAGTGAGCCTATCGCATCGCCATCAGGACGGACGTGTGATGCTATGACAACTTTATTTGATTTTTCGAGCCGCGCCTTGATGGCGTTTGATATTTCCTGATCCATTCTATGGAATTTCCTCTCAATACTTTTTTACCAGCCAGACACCGAGTTTATTTCTTTTCTCGCAATTCCGCAAGTATCTTTTCAATGTGGTCGGCGTTCTCCGGTGTCATATCCCAATGGAAGCGCAAGCGCGGGAAGGCGCGCAGATCAACGCGCGCGGCCAGAGTCCGCCGGACGAAACCAGAAGCAGACTCAAGTCCCGCGAGAACATCTTTGGAGCGCGAAACTCCCTCCACCGCTGAGACGTATACATCCGCGTATGCAAGCTCCTTATCCACTTTTACGTCTGTAAGGTAGATCTGTTTCAGGCGCGGGTCACTGATCTCACGGATCAATATCTCCGAGAGTTCCTGGCGGATGCGGTCCGCAATACGTTGAAGACGGGTACCTGAAGGCATGTTTCGATTTATGATTTACGATTGGCGATTTACGATTGGCGATTGATCATTGATGATTTTTCTAAGACGTTTCAAGTATATAACAAATCAGTTGGTCACCAGGTTGAATATCGCTGAAGTTCTTGAAACCGACTCCACATTCGTAGCCCTGTTTGACCTCTTTCACATCGTCCTTCTCGTGTCGCAGGGAGCCCATGTCACCTTCAAAAATCAGGTCAGTACCGCGATAAAGGCGTACTTTCGCATTGCGGCGCAGTTCACCATCAGTTACCCTGCACCCAGCCACTTTACCAAACTTGGACGCGGAGAAGACCTGTAACACCTGCGCGCGACCGATGATCTTCTCTTTGACTTCCGGCTCAAGCATGCCGCTGAGGGCTTTTTCGATATCCTCAGTCATGCGATAAATGATCTCATATAACCGAATGTCAACTCCCTCTTTTTCAGCCAGGCGGCGTGCAGAGACATCTGCCTGGACGTTGAAGCCAATGATAATCGCGTTGGACGCAGACGCAAGCATCACATCGTTTTCACCGATATTCCCTGTTTCAGAATACAGGATCTTGATTCCGATCTCACCCTCTCCGAGCTTGTTCAACTCGGAAACAATGGGGTCAAGCGAACCTTGCACATCTGCCTTGACAATCAGGTTAAGTTCCTTCGCTTCACCAGCCTGAACACTTGCAAACAGATCTTCAAGTGACACTTTCTTCTTTGCTTGCGCCTGAGTCTTCGCAGCTTCTGCACGTTCTGCGACAATGGTACGCGCTTCTCTCTCGGAGTCTACCACTTCGAACAAATCACCCGCAGAGGGGACGTCGCTCAACCCCATCACAGCCACTGGTGTAGACGGGCTTGCCTTTCTTACGGGCTTGCCTTTGTAATCAGAGAGGGCGCGTAATTTGCCATGAGCTGTTCCAGCCACAACAATATCACCAAACTCAAGCGTTCCGTTTTGGACGAGCAGGGTTGCCATTACGCCTTTGGTTCGATCCACTTCGGCTTCAATGACCGTGCCAATCACTTTCCCGTTGGGATTCGCCTTGATCTCAGTGTTATCTGCGACCAGCAGGATGCCTTCAAGCAGATCATCAATACCCTGTTTCAACTTGGCAGAGACAGGGATCACCATCGTATTTCCGCCCCACTCATCTGGGACAAGTTCCAACTCAGCAAGCTGCTGCTTCACACGATCAGGATTCGCATTGGATTTATCGATCTTGTTGAGAGCGACCATGATCGGCACGCGTGCAGCTTTGGCATGCGCGATTGCTTCTCTTGTCTGCGGCATTACACCGTCATCTGCTGCGACGACGAGGATGACAATATCCGCTCCCTGCGCCCCACGTGCGCGCATTTGCGTGAAGGCGGCATGACCAGGTGTATCCAGAAATGTGATCTGACGTCCCTTCATCTCAACCTGGTATGCGCCAATATGCTGAGTGATGCCTCCCGCTTCACCTGCGGCCACATCCGTCTGGCGGATCGCATCCAGCAGGCTGGTCTTTCCATGATCCACATGACCCAAAATTGTCACCACAGGCGGACGGTTCTTCAAAAGTAATTGATCCTCCCCAGCTATCAGTTGACGCCAGAGCGGCACTTCCCCAACTTCAATCTTTACTTCCTCCACAACTTCAGGAACTGCTTCAAAGCCATATTCAGCCATCACAATCGCGGCTGTGTCAAAATCCACAGCCTGGTTGATGGTCGCCATCACGCCGTTGGACATCAGTTTTTTGATAAGTTCAATGGGACTTTTTTCAATCTTTTGCGCCAGGTCACGAATCACAATACTGGTGGGCAATTCAATCTTGTTTCCATTAATGCTCATGGGCTGCCTCCTTAAATCACAAACTTCAAATGAACAAAAAACACATTGTTCATTGGGTAAGCCCAGTGAGCGATCTACGCAATCACATGGTTACTTACCCGCCCCTGCCATCTCCGCCTCAAGTGGCAGAGTATTCATAAAATCTTCCAGTCTGGCACGTTCATCAGATGTCAGAGTTGTTTTCAACGCGTGTGCCAGAGAGCCTCTCAAGCCGCGCTCCCAACATTCGCGACGGTCATGCAGGTAAGCCCCTCGCCCAGCCAATTTACTGGTTGGGTCCACCTGCACCCCATCGGCTGCACGCACGATGCGGACCATCTTTCGTTTGGGCAGAACTTCACGACAGCCCACACAAGTCCGCTGGGGCACATGTTTTACACGCTGAACAGGTTTCTTCGACATGCTCCTTCATTATCTCACCCTCCCATCAGGAGAGGGAGTCAAGGGTGAGGGTAAAGTGAAAACTTACTCTTCTTCGCCAAACTCATTGTCGCCGCGTTTATGCTTCTTGCGACCGACAACCTCGCCGCGTTCTTCATCGAGCACCAACTCGACACTCTTCTTCTTGCCTTTCTTACCTTTCTTCTTACCATCCACAGACTCTTCGTCCTCACCACCAGCAGATTGGAATATCTCAGGCTTCATCGCGAAGAGCTCATCCAATGAGACGCCATCCTTGGCATGTTCATCTTCCTCTTCTTCGACGACCTTTCTCGACTCTTTCTTAGCTGGAACCTGTTTTTCGGGAACAGGGGTTTCCTCCACTGCAACGGGTTCAACAGGGAGAACTGATGCCTCGGGCTGAGTCTCAGCCTCAGCAACGGGTTCAACCGCGAGCTCCGCTACAGGCTCGGCAGGAGGCGGTTCGGGGAAGGTAATCGCAGCAAGCGTCTCTTCGATATTCTGCATCGCCTTGGGTCCGATTCCGGGCAATCCAAGGACTCTGTTGGCATCCATCTTCATGGACATCATCAAGGCACCCACTGTGTCAAACCCTGCTTCAACAAGAATATTGAAAACGTGTTCCTTGAGACCGATCTCTTCAAGCGGCATCCCAAATGCAGCGGTAGGCACTTCGGCGCGGGCGCTTGCTGTTTTCTCCTCCACAGCACGAGCCGCGTCTTCCTTGATCTGGATTGTGCGGCGCTCTACGCGGTCAACGAATTGCGCCAGCATCGAAAATTCTTCAGGTGTGAGGGGGCGATTCTCAGCCTTCTTTGCCAGCACTTCCTCAATAGCCGGGATGGATTCAACAGCATTAGGCAGAAGCGCAGAAAGCTCAAGATCGCTCCGCAATTTTTGAATCGCATCCCCTGCGGCTTCAGCCAGCGACTTGATGTCGATGCGCCAGCCAGTAAGTTTTGCAGCGAGACGCGCGTTCTGTCCGTCACGGCCAATTGCAAGGCTGAGTTGATCTTCATTGACAACAACAGTCGCAGTACGATTGCCTTCCACTTCGGAGAGATATACACCGTTCACACGCGCAGGGCTGATGGCTTTGGAAATATAAACAACAGGGTCTTGATCCCATTGAATAATGTCAATTTTTTCATCGTGCAGTTCTTTGACAATGGCTTGAATACGGACACCTTTAATGCCTACGCACGCACCGACAGGGTCAACACCGGCTTGTGTTGCCATCACAGCGACTTTGGCACGCGCACCTGGTTCACGCGAGATCGCGCGAATTTCAACCACACCATGATAGATTTCAGGGACTTCGTTTTCAAGCAATCGGCGCAGGAAGTTGCGATGCGCGCGCGATAAAACGATTTGCGGTCCGCGTGGACCATCCTTCACTTCAAGCACAACTGCACGCACGCGTTCATGCACCTTGAAACGCTCACCGGGGATTCTCTGGTTTCCTGGTAAAACGCCTTCGGCTTTCATGTCGAGTCCAACGGTCGTAGCCTGCACATTTGTCGCTTGTACAATTCCACTTACGATCTCGCCCACCTGACGCTCAAAATATTGCATCTGGTTCGAACGCTCGGCTTCACGGATGCGCTGCTGGATCACCTGCCGCGCGGTCTGCGCGGCAACGCGTCCAAAATCGGAAGGCGTAGTCTCAACGACCACCATATCGCCGAGTTGCGCTTCGGGGTTGACCTTGCGTGCCTCTTCCAGCAAGACCTCGGTCTTTGGCTCCATCACGTCTTCCACAACTTCCTTCTCAGCAAAGACGAAAACCTTGCCCGTGTCAGTATCTATTTTGGCTTCCACATGCTGTGCAGTAGACGCGTTGACAGCCCGCCGATAGGCCGAAACCATGGCGGACTCAATTGCACCAAGGATCACCTCCTTGGAAAGTTGCTTTTCTTCCAACACCTCATTGAAAGCCAGGGCAAACTCGTTCTTAGACATGCTAAATGCTCCCTATGTATTACAAGCAGAAAAGTGGGGGTTGCCCACTTCTCGATGCGTGCGGTAATCAGTTCGTCGTGCAGTCAATATTCTAGCATAGGCAACAAAAACTTGCAAGATATAATTGCGGAACCAAATCAGCAAGGAAAAGCAAGCGCCAAGTATTCAAATCGTCAAATATCCAAATTGGCAAATATTCAAATTGGCAAATTAGCGATGAGAGAAAGAGGTGGATGATGGATGAAAAGGAACTGACCTTCGAGGATTGGCAGAAAACAGTTCCCGAAAGCATTCGATCTGAAAAATTTTGGTCATTGATTGCCTATCAAAAGGGACTGTATCTTTACAATTTGCTTTGGCAGGATACGGATGGATGGCGAAAAGATGAACGTGGTCAAATACTCTCGAAACAGATTATCGGTAGTTCGGATTCAATATGTTCTAACATCGAAGAAGGTTTTGGACGCGGGCTTGGGAAGCAACTAGTGTTATTCTACGTATATTCGCTTGGCTCCGCCCGTGAGACAAAAGGCCGCATTTATCGGGCAAAAGCATTTTACACTCTTGAAACCCTCCACCAGCGACTCAATCTTGCCAGCGAAGTCGTTGCACTCATCCTGACCGAAATCAATCGTCAAAAAAGTCGCTAACCCATGTTCTTTGCTTATTTGCCAATTTGCTCATTTGCCTACTTGCAAATTTACTATGACACAACGAAACCTTGATAAGGCAGCCCTCAGAGGAGAGCCTTCATACATCTGGCGTGCCGGGCAACAACGCAGACTGGAAATGATCCTAAAAGCAGCCGGTGAACGCATCAAAGGGCGAATCCTCGAAAACGGTTGTGGTGTGGGGATGTATGTCGAAAAACTCTCAGCCTTTGGTGGGACTGTGGTTGGGTTGGAATATGACTTTGAACGCGCCGCTGAAGCAAGGATAAATTCTCCGCATATCCTCAATGCAGCAGGTGAATCCCTCCCGCTTCCAACCTCGACCCTTCGACACGGTGAGCGAAGGACGAACCGTCAGGGCGGCGCTTTCGACCTGATCCTCAGCCATGAAGTGATCGAACACGTACAGGATGACCGCGCCGCGATCCGCGAAATGATCCGCGTCCTCAAGCCCGGCGGACGTGTCGTCCTCTTCTGCCCAAGTCGCGGCTATCCGTTTGAGACGCATGGAATCTATTGGCGGGGAAAATATTATTTTGGAAATAAACTTTTCGTGAACTACTTACCGCGCGTTTTACGCAATAAACTTGCTCCTCATGTGCGTGTATATTCAAAACGTGATCTAGAGAAACTATTTGACGGTTTACCAGTTAAATTTATCGAACGGACGATCATCTTTGGCGC
Source organism: Anaerolineae bacterium (assembly GCA_022616105.1). GTDB lineage: Bacteria > Chloroflexota > Anaerolineae > Anaerolineales > Villigracilaceae > Defluviilinea. Next base: position 16,745 of record JAKEFL010000075.1, read on the forward strand.
GTACGATAATATCATCGAGAGATTTGGTTCCTTAGGAAAAGTTTTGCGAGGGGTCTTACAATTTTTAGAGAAGACGCCGTTGAAAATATTTGGCTTGTCCCATTTTTGGGTTATAGAGA
>JAKEFL010000007.1 GCA_022616105.1 Anaerolineae bacterium
GTTACAAGATTATTCTTGTAACCTGTTGGTCTCGATATGCCCTTCGCAACCAACCATTTCGACAGGCTCAATGCGGCGGCTCAGGGCTACTCGACCAACGGGATTTATCCTTTCAAAGAACTCATCTGATCCACATCAATACTTTTCTTGGATCTGAAAATCTCCACGATCAAGGCAAGCCCTACAGCAACTTCCGCCGCGGCTACCGCGATCACGAAGAAGACGAAGATCTGCCCACTGAAGCTGTTGAGTACACTGTTGAAGGCAACGAGCGCGAGGTTTGCAGCATTCAACATCAACTCGATGGACATGAAAATGATCAGGGCGTTGCGGCGGATCAGCACGCCCGTCACGCCGATGGTGAACAGGATCGCTGAAAGAATGATGTAGTAATTGATTGGGACCATGCCTATCGCGCCTCTTTCTCTTTTTTGGTTAAGATGATCGCACCCACCATTGCAACCAGCAAAAGGATCGAAACAACTTCAAAGGGCAGCAAATAATCGCGAAAGAGTGAAGTGCTCAACTGACGAAGATTGTCCATAGTGTTAACCGAAACATCTGGTTGCAGTACATCTCCGACAGGGCGGGCTTTTACAATAAGCAGATACGCGGCTTCGATAAAAAGGATCAAGGCAAGAGTCCCCGGAAATAATATTTTTCGCCAATCGGATATTCCCGCTAAACTTTCCGCACCCAGTAGCATGATGACAAACAGGAACAACACCATGATCGCGCCCGCATATACTGTCACCTGCGCCATGGCAATGAACGGAGCACCAAGCAGCAGATAGAACACTGCCACCGTGACAAAGTTCAGCACCAGGAACAATGCAGAATAGACCGCGTTGCGGCTCAACAACATGCCGAGGGCAGATGCAATCGCGATGAGGGAGAGGATGAGGAAAGGGATTAGATCAAGAGTCATGATTACTATTTACGATTTGCGATTGACGATTTTCGATTATTCGTCAATCGCAAATCCAAAATCATCAATCGTTAATCGGCAGGGTCTTTCATCTCCGGCACGGATCGCCGGTTGTACTTACCCGGTTCCACTTTCTGTGGCGTCAGCATGGCGGTCGCGGGGACGGGTTCCAGCAGCATCTCCTTGGTATAGATCGCCGAGCGGCGGTCAAAGAAGGAGAGTTCGTAATTATCGCCAAGGATGATCGCTTCGGTGGGACAGGCATCTTCGCAGTATCCACAAAAGATGCAGCGGAGCATGTTGATCTCGTAAGTGGAGGCATAGCGCTCTCCAGGCGAGAAGCGTTTTTCATCTGTATTTTCAGAGGCTTCCACAAAGATGGCGTCAGAGGGACAGGCTGCCGCGCACAGCGAACATCCAATACATTTTTCAAGCCCATTATCATAACGCTTCAATACGTGACGGCCGCGATAGCGCTGACGCACCTCCCGCTTTTCTTCGGGATATTGAAACGTAACGGGACGTTCAAAAATCATCTTCAGCGTGGTCCAAAGTCCACGCCCAAGCTCAACCAGGGGATCAAGCACGCCCATAAGATAATCTCCTCAAAGCACGATAGATCGTGACGACCGGAATCAAACCAATAATCACAGAGGCGACCGGTATCGTCCATATCAGCATGGGATTGTTAAATTCATCAACTAACAAAATGCCTGTTGCGGTGATGAACACAACCGCCAGTGAAAGTGGCACAAGGACTTTCCATCCAAACGACATCAAACGGTCATAGCGGATGCGAGGCCAGGTGGCGCGCACCCAGATCATTCCGAACAGCAGAAGAACGATCTTGATGAACATATACACAGGTCCAAGCAATGGGAATTGATCCACACCAGGACCGAGATAGCCGCCAAAAAAGAACACTGCCAGAATCGCGGAAACGATGATCATCTTTTGATATTCCGCCATGAAGAACAATGCAAACTTCATGCCTGAATATTCTGAATGATACCCTGCTGTCAATTCCTGCTCGGCTTCGGGCATATCGAACGGTGCACGGTTCACTTCCGCGAGAGTCGCGATCCAAAAGATCAGCGCGCCCACAGGTTGAATGAGGATATACCATATCGGGTTCTGTGCTTCCACAATTTCGATCATACTCATCGAATTTGCCAGCAAAATGACAGGCACCAGTGAAATGCCAAGCGACAATTCATAAGAGATCATCTGCGCGGTGGAACGCAGCCCGCCCAACATCGCGTATTTGCTATTCGATGACCATCCCGCCAATACGATTCCATACACACTAATCGAAGCAATGGCCATGAAATACAACACGCCCACATTGATATCTGCCAGATACAACGTGATCTCCCGTCCAAATAAATTGATCGTGCGCCCCCACGGAATGACTGCTGCAATAATGATGGAAGGCACCACCGTCAATATTGGCGCAAGGAAAAAGACGGCTTTATATGCCTTTGCCGGTGTGAGTTCCTCTTTAAAGATCAATTTCACCGCGTCTGCAATGGGTTGCAGCAAACCGAAGGGTCCTGCCCGGTTGGGTCCAACGCGGGTTTGGATGCGCGCCAGCGCGCGGCGTTCGTACCACGTGAGATACGCAAACCCGCCCAACAACGCGAAGATCAAGATCAAGGACTTGATCAACCATTCGAGCCAGAGAGTCCAGTCCGATATCATGCTTTCACCTTCACAATTTTTGCTCCAAGGCGGTCTACTCTAAAGAGTACCACGTGTGACCGCCGCATTGACATTAGCCGCAGGGTCACAGACCCTGCTGGAGCAAAAAGCCGAGCGTCCCAGTCCGATATCATGCTTTCACCTTTGAGCGTACTTTCACAGGAACAGGTTCGCGGATCGCGATACCCATGCTGCGCGGTACCAATGCAATGCCATGAGAGATCGATTCATCCAGCCTTACAACTGCATCGCCGCTTGTGCCATTGAAACTGACATTGACCATCTGACCTTCTTCAAAGCCGAGTCTCTTCGCAGTCTCCGGATGCAATGCAACGCGGGCATCACCGATCCGTTCATGCAGCAAATCACTGGCCAGTACTGTCGTACCGCGATCATAAAGTTTGTTGATGGGCACAGCCAGCAATTCTTTTTCTTTGGGATGTGGAGCCGCTTCCCGCGAAGCGTGGACCCGCGGAATGCTTACCGTTTCCCCGCGCGTTGCCGCAGCTGATAGGTGTGCGCCCAGTCCCTGCGTGTTTTCATAGGTAGTGCCGCCGTAATACAGGTCACCGCGCCCGACAATGGGCAACTGTTCCTTGACCTCTGCCAGCCTGGCATAATTCAAGCCTTCAAATGACTTTATAGAATCAGACAGGATATCGAACACTGCTGAAACCAATGTGCCTTCCAAAATAATGCCCATGTGACGCGCGATCTGCGATGTGATCGAAAAATCCGGCTTGGAATCTCCTGTTGGAGGCACCGCGGGATAAAACCGCTGCACGCGTCGTTCACCCGATGTAAGCGTTCCTTCACGTTCTGTAAATGCCTGAGCGGGCAAAACGACATCTGCAATTTCGGTTGTCTCAGTTTCCATCACATCCTGCACGGCGATAAACTCAGCGCCCCCAAGCGCCTTCGCCAATTTCGGGTCATCCGCAACCGGGTCTGCGCCGACAATGTAGATTGCCTTGCCTTTTAACGCCTTCGCCAAATCTTCTTCCACATGGAAACCTATCTCCCACGCGCCCTGGTCATTGGCACGTTCCCACACACCGATGAGTCCATTATTCGGTTTGCCAACAAAGCCATTGTCATTCAATAGTTTGGCGCAGGCAGAAGCCAGGCTGGCAGTCCCAGCCGCGCCAAGTCCCTCACTCCCAAAGAGAATGATCACATTCTCGGCGCTGGTGAAAGCCTCTCCAACCTTACCTTTTTTACCAAGATCATGGACAAACTTTGCTTCATCCCCATAGTCATAACGCAGCGCATGAGTCGCAAAACGCTCAAGTTTTGTTTCGCGTGGATTTAACACGATCAAAGTCGCGCCGCGCTCTGCCGCCTGCTTCACACGCAAATACCAAATAGGCGCTTCCTCATATAGATCAGAAGCAACGACGATGATTGTATTGCCTTTGCCCATGCTCCCAAAATTCGTGCCATTACTGACACCTACCAGTGAAGTCAGTTCTCCTCCACCCATGTGCGAATAAAGATAAGCCTTCCCACCCGAAAGATCGGCAAGTGATTTCAGATTGAACAGATCTTCATTGGCCAATCTACCCGAAGCCAGGATGAGGAAGTCCTTCTTCGCGGCGAGGAAATGATCTGCGGCAAGTTTTGTCGCGGCATCCCAGGATGCACGTGTCAATTTCTTATCCTTCCGGAAGAGCGGTTTTATGAGTCGCTTTTTGCTGTCTGTATAATGATGTGCGAAACGACCTTTATCACAGATCCAGATTTCATTCACTTCTTCGTTCTGGCGCGGCATTACGCGTTTGACAACGAAATCGCCGCCAGCTTTTGCCTCACGCCGCGTATTCAATGTCGTATTGCAGCCGACAGGGCATTGTGTGCAGATTGAGGCTGCAGCTTCCAACTCCCAGGGACGCGCCTCGAAACGGAAGTCCACCGTGGTCAACGCGCCGACTGGACAAATGTCAGTAGTGTTGCCTGAGAAAACGGAATCAAACCCAGGGTCCGAAAAAGAAACGATCTGCATGGCACGGCCGCGTTCGGCAAACCCGATCACCGGCTCGCCTGCAATTTCATCCTGGAAACGAACACAGCGCGCACATTGGATGCAGCGCTCCTGGTCAAGAACGATTAATTCGCCAAGCGGCACACGTTTTCCGAGGCGAAGCTTCTCATCATAGATGAAGCGGCTCTTGCCAGGTCCATGCGCCATGGTTAGATTCTGCAGCGGACATTCCCCGCCTTTATCGCAAATAGGACAATCCAACGGATGGGAAGTGAGCAGGAATTCAACCGTTCCCTTCTGCCCATCCTTCGCCTTGCCCGATTGTGTTTGTGTGAGCACCACCATGCCCTCTTCGACTTTATTCGTACAAGCCGTTTCAAGTTTAGGCAGGAACTGGATCTTTGGCGCACCGTTTTCGATCACAAATTGACCTGTGGCGCGGTCGCGCATGGGACGGCCGATTTCCACGAGGCACATTCGGCACATGCCAACGGGTTCGAGTTTTGGATGATGACAGAAAACAGGGATGTCAATACCCGCCATCTTGGCGGCATCCACCACTCCCATTCCTTCCGGAGCTGTGACCTGTGTTCCGTCAATTGTGAACTTTACTTGTTTTGACATAAATTTTTCCTATGTGTAGAAGGCGTTCTCTAACGCCGCACTAGAGAGTGTGGACTACACATATTATGCTCTTACCTCGTTGTCGAAATCTTTTCTAAATCTCTCAATCCCGGTCACAACAGCCATTGTTGCAAATTCTCCCAGCGCGCACAAACATTTCCCCTGCATTTGTTTGGCAACATTTAATAGTAAGTCTACATCACCGGTCGAACCATTGTGCTGAAGATCTTCCGTGAGATGAGACATCCAATAGGTGCCTTCGCGGCAGGGAGTACACTTGCCACAAGATTCATGTTTGAAAAAGTGAACTGTCTTATTAATGAGCCATTTCATTGAAACGGTATCGTCGATGACGATAATGGAAGCAGACCCCAGGTCCGCGCCGAGCGTGCGGACAGTGGCGTAATCCATCGGTGTGTCGAGGACTTTATCATCCACAGGAATCAATGAAGACGATGCGCCAGCCGGCATGATCGCTTTGACAGTCCGCGAATCCTGCACGCCACCGCCATGCTTATAAATGAGATCGCGGAAGGTGGTGCCAAAGGGCAGTTCATAATTCCCAGGCTTGCGCACACGCCCTGATAATGAAAATATTTTTACACCGGCACTATCACTTGTCCCGATGGACTTATACCACTCCGCGCCATTGGCAAGGATCATCGGTACGTTGGCAAATGTCTCCACGTTGTTGATGATTGTCGGCTTGCCATATAAACCGACTGCAGGCGGAAAGGGTGGACGTACACGCGGCTGTCCGCGTTTGCCTTCGAGAGATTCAAGCAGGGCTGTCTCTTCACCGCAGATGTACGCGCCAGCCCCAAGATGATTGTAGATGCGCAGCGAGTAATCTGTGCCAAAGAGTTTATCACCGAGATAACCAGCTTCTTCCATTTCTACGATCTTCTGATCGAGTACAGCACCCAATTCCCAGAACTCACCGCGTAAATAAACATAAGCCACATTGGCGCCGACTGCATATGAAGCAAGTGCAAGTCCCTCCAAAAACTGGAAAGGGTTCCCTTCCATGATCTCGCGATCTTTGAACGTGCCAGGTTCGGATTCATCCGCATTGGCGACGACATAATGCGGCCAGTTCTTGTTATCGATGAATGACCACTTCATGCCGGTTGGGAAGCCCGCGCCGCCGCGTCCGCGCAGACCTGAATTCTTTACTACATCGGTCACTTCGTTGGGCTTCATCTTTGTGACTGCATTTTTGAACGCGGCAAAACCACCATTTTTTGTGTAAACGTTGAGGTTGTTGATATCAGGAATTTCACGATGACGTAGAAGGATATGTGACATAAATGTTTATTTTGCGAGAGGGTTGGGCAAAGATGCTGCAAGTCTCTTCGCCTGCGCTAAATAATTCCTTGCTTCTTTTTTAGAAGGCTCTGGGCAATGAAGCCCCAGATACAGTCCTTCGTTATGATAAAAGTTCAGCATTCTACAAATCTCTCTTTGTTCCTTTGTCAACTTCACGTTCGTAAATCTTGCCAACCTGATTAAGTCTCTCCGCCAGGGCGGCATCTTGCGGGTCTTCTTACAAATAATCACCGCCATAGTTTTCTGTATTGCCGCATGCGCAAAATACAACGCATAACCGCCTCGACGATTAATCATAAATTCCGCGCCGTCGAAATCCTCCTCCGCCTTCTTCTTCAAGAAAACAGCATAACTATCAGCCTCAAAACCTTTAGGAAATCTCACAGCTCGAAATCCTACGAAATACGCAACACGCAGTACTCAGTACGCACTACGTAACACTCTTCTTCAATACTGAGATCAGCCCCATCGTCTTATCCACATTCATGTTCTCGTGATATTTGATCCCATCCGGTCCCTGCGTTTGGAACATGGGAGCTTTGTCACAGGCAGCCAGGCAGGTCACTGCTTCAAGTGTTAAGAAACGGTCTGATGTGGTCTCGCCAACTTCGATTCCAAGATTATCGCACAGAGCATCCAGAAATTCCTCAGCGCCGCGCAATGCACAAGGCAAGTCCGTACAGACCTGCATGTGGTATTTGCCTGCTTTCTTATCATGATACAGCGTATAAAACCTGACAATTGAAGCTACGTCCGTTTCTGTAATATCGAGGATTTTTGCAATGTCCTGCATCGCAGCCTTGTTGACATAACCCTCTTCGCGTTGCGCAAGGAACAACAAAGGCATCACTGCTGAACGCTTCCCCTCTGGTGGGTACTTCGACAGGATTTGTTGTACTTCCTTAGGATATTTCTTCAAAAGCATAATGTCAACTCTTAGCCCCTCTCCTTGCGAAGCATGGGAGAGGGGTTGGGGTGAGGGTTCTCATCGGTCAATGTCTCCGAGCACGATGTCAATGGATGCAAGGATTGCTACAAGGTCCGCCACCAGGTGTCCTCGAGACATCTTCTCGAGGGCAGACAGGTTATCGAACGAAGGTGTACGCCAATGGACACGATGCGGTTTGGGTCCGCCATCACCTTCGAGATAAACACCCAACTCACCACGCGGTGATTCAACCGCACTATATACTGAAGCCTTTGGCGCGGGGAAGCCTTCTGTCCACAACTTGAAGTGATGGATGAGTGCCTCCATGCTCACACCCAGTTCCGAGCGCGGCGGCGGGACGAATTTGCGATTGTCCGAATTAATGGGACCCATCGGCAGTTTGTTTAATGCTTGCTCCACAATCTTCAATGATTCGCGGAATTCCTCGATGCGCACAATGTAACGCGCAAATGTGTCACCCTCAGTGCGCGTTGGTATATTAAAGTCATATTGTTCATAGCCTGAATAGGGACGCGCTTTACGTAGATCCCAGTTCAAACCCGAGGCGCGCAGCGGAGGTCCAGTCACACCATGCTGAAGGGCGGTGGGGACATCCAGTTTGCCAATGCCAACCGTACGGTCCAGCAGGATCGGGTTCTTCGTCAGCAGGGCTTCGTATTCATCCACGCGTTTCGGGAACATCTTAAGAAAGGCGCGCACGGCAGTTTCAAATTCCACAGGCACGTCGCGCCAGAGTCCACCGGGCCTGAAGTACGTGGTCATCATGCGCTGGCCCGAACACAACTCGGCAATATCCAGGATCGCCTCACGCTCACGGAAACAATAAAGGAAGACAGACATCGCCGCCAGGTCCAAGCCAAATGCACCGAGGAACACCAGATGCGAAGCAATGCGCTGCAGTTCAGTGAGGATCACGCGAATAGCTTGCGCGCGCGGCGGCACATCGAGGTCAACAAGTTTTTCCACCGCCAGCACATAGGCAAGGTTGTTGCCCATCGTATTCATGTAATCGAGGCGGTCGCTCATCACTTCGGCTTTGATATACGTCTTGGCTTCCATGTTCTTCTCAATGCCGGTGTGCAGATAACCGATATCTGAAATGCAATTGATAACCGTCTCACCATCGAGTTCAAGCAGCAGGCGAAGCACTCCATGCGTGGACGGATGCTGGGGACCCATGTTCAACAACATGGTCTCGCCTGTGAGCGCGCGTTCAGAAACCAAATGCTTGAATTGCTCTACATCAACTTCTTCAATCTGTGCCATATCTATTCCTTCGCATACGGCTTGTGCAGGTCAATCTCATCAATGTTAAATGTGAACTGTGGTTCTTCATAACCAAGTGGAAAATCTTTACGAAGTGGATGCCCCTCCGTGCCTTCGGGCATCAAAATACGACGTGGGTCTGGGTGACCTTCGAACTCGATTCCAAACATATCGAGGAGTTCACGCTCGCGCCAATTGGCAACATCATACACTCGTGTCGCGGTCAGGACTTTAGGCTGGTCGCCGTTTACCGGGACTCTCAACTGCACTGTGATGTTTCTCGCGATCGAGGAGAGTTGATAAATGACATGAAAGCGCGGCGACTGCTGCGGCCAGTAATCGGACGCGGTCAACGCGGAGAGCAATTCAAAATCATATTTATCGCGCAGAAGGGTCAGCGCATCGACGATGTTTTCCGCCTTAACGAATACATGCACTTCATCGCGGAACTCTTCAATCGAAGTCGCGTATTTCTCCTGCAAAGCCTGAACGATCGGTTCGAGTTTTTTGTCCATATTCATGCCTCGCGCTGAGCGGAGCGAGCCGATAGACGAGCGCAGACGAAGCGCGCTTCGTCTACATGCCTCTACTTTCACTCGGCACTCCGTTCAGCGCGGATGTTATGCCTTTGCCAAATCCTTAAACTTCTCACCCTTCACTTTTTCATACAGAGTCACCACGCCATGAATCAACGCCTCAGGGCGCGGCGGGCAGCCTGCCACATATACATCGACGGGCACGATTTCATCCACACCCTGAACGAGGGCATAATTATTAAATACACCACTGCATGATGCGCAATCTCCCATCGAGATCACCCACTTCGGTTCAGGCATCTGGTCATACAGGCGGCGAAGCACAGGCGCCATCTTGCGCGATAGACGACCTGCGACAATCATCAGATCCGATTGGCGCGGGCTGGCGCGCATCAATTCCATGCCAAAGCGACTCATATCATAGTGTGAAGCCTGCGCAGCCATCATTTCGATCGCGCAGCAGGCCAGGCCGAACAACATCGGCCACATTGAATTTGTCCGCACCCAGTTAACGGCAGTTTCGAGCGTTGTCGTCGCTATGCCCATATTGCCGAGTTTTTGTTCTACTCCCATTCAAGGGCTCCTTTCTTCCACGCATATACATATCCAACAAGCAGGATCACAATAAAGATGAACATTTCAATCAAACCAAACAAACCCAGTTGGCGAAATACAATCGCCCACGGCAGGAAAAAGATCACTTCAATATCAAATAGGATGAATAACACCGCGATCAAATAGAAGCGGACAGGCATACGTCGGGTCCCTTCACCGATGGGAGGCATACCTGATTCATAAGGCATGCTTTTCACTTTAGATTCTTTTCTTGGTCCGAACAATATCCCCATGCCAATTGCGATCAGTGCAACCAGCGTCGCCAAAACGATCATCAATGCGATTGCAACATATTCGAGCATTCTGACACCTCAAAACGCCCTGATGAGAGGGTATTTGTGCTTCCTTGCACAACGTTCGGCACAGTATAACATAAGAGACTTTAATAGGCTAGAGAAAGTGCCACTTTTCACAAGAGCAGTGTTCTATTATGATCTTAGAGTACAAATGGAGGAAGTTAATTTCACGTATAATTGAAATATGACAACCGCATCAGCCTTTACTGTCCCGCCCTTGAACAAGCGAAAACGCATTCCTATGCGGGCAATTCGCGCGCTGGCAATGCACATTGCTGAGAAGTTTCAGCCAGAGGAGATCATTCTCTTTGGCTCGCATGCGTACGGGAAGCCAAAAGCATGGAGCGATGTAGATTTGCTGATCGTAATGGATACGCCTAAAGGCGAGTTTGCAACATCCCACGCCATTGTAACATCTATGCCGCCCATTACCTTTAGTGTGGATATTATCGCGCGCTCGAGACCTGCGATCAGAAAACGTATACAAATGGGAGATCGCTTCATGAAGGAAATTACAGAGAAGGGGAAAGTGCTATATGCGCGCGCTCACTGAGGAATGGGTCTTCAAAGCGGAAGATGATTACCGGTCGGCAGAAGCCTTATTGTATGAGATAGAAATACCTGTCGTGGATACCGCTTGTTTTCATTGCCATCAGTGTGCTGAGAAATATGTCAAGGCGTTTTTAGTGGAGCACGATATTGATTTTCCCCGAATTCACAACTTGATGGAATTGCTCGAACTCTGCCTTGAAGCGGATACGGATTTTGCATCTATTCGATCTCATTTGCAAAGACTTGGACATTATGCAGTCGCAATTCGCTACCCCGGTTTGAAAGTTCCTTTTGAATTCGCGGAAGAAGCATTGGAAACCGCCAAATACATCAGAAAGTTTGTTAGAAGGAAACTTGGGGCGCGGTGAGCGTCCCTAAAATTGTGTTAGGAAGCGCAACCTATGCGGGGATTTTCTGGAGATCCTGAAAATGCTATACTCAAATTACAAACGGGACTTTATGAATAAACACTTGATTCTAATTTTGCTCATCGCATTTATTATGGGGAATTGCGCGCCTGCACCCACCTCTTTTACTGCACCGACACCTGTTGCTGTCATCCCAACGATCCTCCCATCCCAAACCCCGCGTCCAACACAGACCGCCATCCCAACCGCGACGCCCTATCCTCCACTTCAAACGGACGGACCCTATCTACTATTCACCTACGACGGCCAAAATTCTCCTATCAAAAATTTTACTATGCTGGATGCAGATGGAATTGGACGAAAACAATTTCAACTTCCCAATGACGGATATACCCGTAATCTGAATTCAGCCATATCGCCCGATAGTAAATGGCTTGCCTATTTTACAGGCTCAATAGAAGAGCCGTATAACATTGCACTGAATTTGCTCAATCTTTCGGACGAAACAACACAGCAGATTTCGAACCTTCTTGCTCCAGATTTCCCTGAGAATTTAGAACCCATTGTCGAAACAATGGTCTTAGGTGATCCTCCCATTTATTACGTTGATTGTTTTGAAGACTTGGAATGTCGTAGGTCTCTCGTCCAAAACGAACTGACTGGTTATCTATCACTCGACTGGTCTCCTGATAGTCAGTCCATTGCATTTACAGCACAAATTGATGGACCATCATCGGACATTTATATCTATACCCTTCGAGATAAAACAATTCGCCAACTCACAAACGAGCTACAAAACATCTATTCCTTGGATTGGGCACCAAATACAAAAACAATTCTTTATGAAGCAATTTCTCATCCTGGAGTTGGTTCTGAGGGAAGGGAATATCACCTTGTAAATCTTGAAGGCAAGGAAATTTCATTTTCAGAAGAACTCTCGCAGGAATTTCTCCACTGGGATGGTTACGACTGGATTTCGGAAAACCTTTATCTTCTCCTTCGATTTAGTGATGCAGAACCTTATCATAGTGACTTTAAAATTCTAAATACCGATACAGGGCAAATCAAAGAAATATGGCCCCATTCAGCCGAGTACTTTGCTGTAGACGATGAAAATAAAGCCATCCATTTGTATTTCAGACATTATTATGATCAAAATTCCCTCCCAGCAGAAGGAATTTACATAGTTGACATCAATGGCAATTTCAGAAAAATCAGTGATTGGAGGCTTATAATAATCAAAGGTCAAGGACCTTATCAGATTTTGGGACAGGATTATGAGAGGCGAGTTTATAACATTAGATACGACGGTTCAATTGAAACGTTGAAGTGGAACGGATATCCCTTTCCTTATCTTTCTCCCAATGGGAAATCACTTCTCTATCTTGAATACAAAAAGATTGCACTGTATACAGACTCCTATCAACCAATAAAGTCATGGCAGACCCTCTGTGCCTATAATTGTGAGACACTGGAAGCCAATAATTTAGTGAGCAGGGCGCAGGAGAAAAGCCATGACAGAGGAACAGATCGACAAGATAGAAGA
>JAKEFL010000076.1 GCA_022616105.1 Anaerolineae bacterium
AACTCGCAAAAATGGCGTCAAGGCTCTTGCCGCTTTGAGACTCGCTTTTGCGGGTACCCCGTTCCTGCCAAGTTTCGTCGCACCGCTCGCTGAGTAGTTACGATTTCTGAATATATTGATAATGCGACTTTTCTTGCGAATGTTTAAAGATAGACGGTTAAATAGACCGTGCCAGGGAGTGCCGGTGTCGAAACCACCGCAGACCAATAAGAATTTCAATTGGTATTATTCATATGACCATGACAATCGCTGGGCTAAAGCCGCATGCTCAATACATGGAAGCGCTTCGCGCTGGTGCAGCGAGTCCGCTTGAGCAGACTTCCACGAACTGAGGCAGGAATTCATTCCGCCGAATCTCGAAGCGAAGATAAAATTCATCGAAACAGAACTAACTCTCCCTGCGCGCGAAGCGAAAAAATAAATCCGTGAATTCCGTGTAATCCGTGTCCAAAACCAATGCCCAAGAAAATCTTCATCTCCGCCGATCATGGCATGGCAATCATTTACTTCCTCCAAAGTGACGTCGTCCCAACCCTACTTGACACGGGCGTTGAAATCGTCCTCCTCACCGATGATGAAATCAAAACACAACTCGCCGCACGCTTTATATCATCCCGTAGCGAAGCGGAGCGGACGCAACACGGTCTCACTTTTGAAAGCCTGAGACTCAAACAAGCGAACGATTTCGCAACTCGATACAAACCCCGCATCCAATGGCTGCTCGCCTACCTGCGGCGTGTCGGCGGCACGTGGCGCATCAACACCGAAGCCATGGACAGCCACATCTGGGAAGTCTGGGTCGAGAACTCGTGGAAGTTCCGTTTGGGGATTTGGATTCCCGCTGCCCTTGCGATTCTCGTTTTGCGGACCTTCGCCTTCGCCCGCAATTTTTTAGTGCGGATGCAAAACCGATTCGTCCCGCGCCCGAACCTGTACGCCGATTTATTTGCGAAATACAAGCCCGATCTCGTCATCGCTTCGACGGCAGGCTGGCGCCTTGACCGTTACCTGTTACGTGAAGCGACTTTGCACAACGTGCCAACCATGGCAGCGATCGTCGGCTGGGATAACCCATCGAGTTACGCCATCCGCGGCGCGCTGATGGATTATGCAACATGTTGGTCGCAGCTTCAAAAGGACGAGTTGGTCTACGGCTCAGATTGGGATCCCGATCGCGTGCACATCGGCGGCATTCCATCCTATGACGGTTATTTCAGAAAACAATGGCAGTTATCGAAGGATGATTATTTCAAGCTGCACAATCTCGATCCAAATCGTAAGCTGATCTCATATGCGTGTTCCTTTGTCCATTTCGCGCCGAACTATCCGAATGTGGAAGCGCTTGCTAAATTAGTTGCATCCGATTCACTGGCTGAGCCTTCTCAATTGTTGATCCGCCTGCACCCGAGTCATTTTCAGGATAGGCCCAAGATTTTCGCCGAAGAACGCGAGCGGATTTTTGACCTCGAGAAAAAATATCCGCACGTACATGTCGTCAAGCCTGTGCCGTTGGGCGGCTCGCTCGGCTACTACAGCGGCGAAGACATGGACGAAAAATCATCCATGATGGCGCACTCGGATGTCTTGGTCACAGTCTATTCCACAATGGTCGTCGAGACCGCTGTCCACGACACGCCGATTGTCGCCGCGGTGATCGATATCCCTGGCGGGTGGAATGTGCCAAAGAAATTTTCTTTATCATTGAAGAAAATCGGCAACTGGCCCACGCACAAACGTTTCCGCGACGCCAAAGCTGGACGAGTGGCGAGCAATGAGCAAGAATTGTGCGAAGTGATCAACCTTTATCTCAAGAATCCCTCCCTCGACGCGGCGGAACGAAGAAAGTTCATCGAAGATGAAATTACCTATACTGACGGAACCTCAGGCAAGCAAACGGCGGAGTTTATACTCAAAATTTTAGGCAAATAGGTGGTCGAGTAGACGGCGATGCTCTTCCGCCGTCATATCGAGACCACGCTACAATCACAGTCAAACATTGAATTGCAAGTATGTGGTCTCGATACGCCCCTCACTCACCTGCACTTGCATGCAGGTGCAAGTGTCGTTCGGCGCTACTCGACCACCTTTGGAAATATTAAGTATGGCATGGATGTATATTCTTGAATGTGTAGATGGTTCTTACTACGTTGGCTCAACTATTAATCTTGAACGACAGTTATTAGAGCATCAAGAAGGACGAGCAGCCAGATATACAACACAGTGCTTGCCAGTGAAACTTGTTTATACTGAAGAATATAACCACATTGCTGAAGCCTTTGAAAGAGAAAAACAAGTGCAAAATTGGAGCAGGGCAAAACGAGAAGCATTGATAATTGGTAATCGAGAATCTTTACCCCAATTAGCAAAGAAGAAGTTTGAAAAGAAATAATGGAGAAGGACCATCCTGCTCAGTTTTTCGTAAGTAATCATCAAATGAAGAAATTTTTTGCTTCATATCAAGGTAATATTTTTATTGTCATTGCTCTAGCTATTTCCTTCCCCTTGCTTTTTGAAAATGCACTTGAACATTCTTTTCCACTGGGATATGCAGGGTTGTTCACCCAGATGTCTCAGCAAATAGCAGACGCGAATTTTCGGCTTCCAATGGAATCACCTTTTTATGGACCCGGCGGAATTCCATTTGCGTATCCGCCATTTGGACTCTATCTTCTTGCAATCCTGATCAAACTTACGGGGAAATACTTTATTTTCCTGCGCTTATTGCCGCCTCTTTTGAGCCTGCTTGCACTCATCCCATTGTTTTATTTGACCCTGGAATTATCTGATTCATCTGTTGCAGCAGCGATTGCTGTCATCCTGGCGGGGACATCCCAGGATCTCTATATTGCTCACGCGTGGGCAGCAGGGATCGTGCGTGCGCCCGCCTTTTTATTCGCGCTGACATCGCTTTACTTCTTCACACGTCAACTTAGATCACGATCATGGGCGGACATCATATTGACCGGGGTTTTCCTCGGGCTGGCTTTCATGTCTCATTTGTTGTATGGATTGTTCTGTGTCCTTTGGATCGGATGGTGGACATTATTCAACAAAAATCATAATTTCTGGGCAAGGTTGCAAGACTCAATGGTTTCCACTTTGATTGCCATGCTGACAGCATCAGTCTGGCTTATAACAATTCTGTGGCGGTATGGCATCAAAATACTTTTCAATGCTTTCGACTCTCACGGAGGGACAGGGTCCCTCTCCTTTTGGCAAAATATTCAGGGATTACCCAGTTCCTTTATGACCAATATCGATCCGATCACATCTAACATTTTGCTTTCCATCCTTGTGGCCGTTAGTGTGGTAATTCTGCTTCTGAAGCGTGAATACGGAATCGTTCTATTCTATCTTTTCATTATCCTTGCCTTTCCTGAAGGCGAGAGATTTATTTTCCTTTTGGGATGTATCGTCGCGGGGATTGGGTTATCCTATCTGATCGATTGGGGTTTCGTGATTTCAGATGGCCGCCTAAAGCCAGCCGTCTTTGCCCTTATCCTTATCCCCATCCTTGGCATCATTTGGTGGAATGGCTTCAAGACACTTTCAAGATATGCTCCACTTCTCAGTAATGAGACTTTCGATTTCGCAGAACACATTCAGGACAGCACATTACCCGATGAAAAATATCTGGCGCTCGTAAGACAGGATGAGGCTGAATGGCTGCCATTCCTGTTTCAGCGCCAACCGCTTGTCTCTCAATGGGGAAGTGAATGGCTTGGAGCTTATAATGAGCAAACACATCTCATGTCCCGTTTTGGTGGCTGCCGGGTAAGTGAGGATTGGTCATGTGTGGAGAGCGCCATCCTTGAAACAGGAGATGACCCCGATTATGTTGTCACTTATGTGAACGATGAAAAACTCAATCAACAACTATTGGCAACCGGCCAGTGGACGCAGGTTTATGTGAACAAGCGTTACACACTATGGTCGCGAGTAAATTGATTGAAATAATAATCCTCAGTTATTGACGCAGTTGCACTGCGTCAAGGCAGGTGAGAGTAAGATTACGAAGTATTCTCCTGCGAAAAGGCCAAATGTTCCTCTTCTACTTCTCCATCACCCTTGCTATTGTATCCAGCGCGTTCTACCATTTTGTTGCAAAGAGCACACCCTCGAATGTCAACTTCACCGTCTCTCTACTGGTGACATATGCAGTTGCTTTCGTGGTCACTTTATTCGGCTTCTTTTTCTTTCCCCCTAAAAATGGCGTTATGACAGAAATCAAACAACTGAACTGGGCAAGCATCGGGCTTGCCATCGCCATCGTCGGTATCGAATTTGGATTCCTGCTCACTTATCGCTCAGGCTGGAATTTGGGAATCGCCGCGGTGCTGGTCAATGTAGTAGCGTCACTGATTCTGGTCCCTGTCGCGATAATTATTTTCAAGGATAAAATCTCGTGGGTGAATATTTTGGGGATTTTGGTTTGTCTGGCTGGGTTGGTGATGCTCAATTGGAGGAGGTAATGCCGCGGGTTATAATACGAATATGCAACACTCGCCCGCTTCGCCCTCAACCCAAATCCCTGCTGGACTGAGTCCCCATTTTCAGGAATACGACACATCCCAACTGGATATTGTGCTTGACGCGAATCTGATCATCCAGCGCGCGCTTGAATTCGGCACTTGGGACGAAATCCGCTGGTTATTCAAAACATATGGCGGAAAACGCATTCGTTTATTCCTTCGCGAGCATGGCGAACGTTTCTTGAAACCGGTCACATTTCATTATTGGCGCAAACTGTTTGGCATTCGCAAATGGAAATCATCGCCGTTTCCCACTGCCAAAGGGGAACTATGGAATCGCTAGCCCATCCACACTGGGAGGCTCTTACCTCAGCAACGCAGGAGGCTTTTCGATTACTAAGCAGGCTTGAACTCATCAAACGATTCTATTTGGCTGGAGGAACTGGGTTGGCTCTTCATTTTGGTCATCGCTTCTCAGTGGATTTGGATTTTTTCTCAGCCGACGAGGATTCTGTCGGTCCTGACGAACGTTCAGCCCTCCGCTCGCTTCTTGACGACCCAACGCTTGACATCACCTACGATAAAGACTCTACCTTCGTCGCTGCCTGGCGTGGCGTTGGGATCAGTTTCTTTCGGCTAAACCTTTACCCACTTGTCAAGCCAACCCTCCTGCTGGATAACATTCGAATCGCAAGCATCGAAGAAATCGGCGCGATGAAACTCGCCGCCATTATTGACCGCGGCACACGCAAAGACTTGGTAGATTTGTATTTCATTCTTCAACAGATTTCTCTAGATTCATTATTTCAAGTAGCGGCAGTCAAATATGCAAAAGTGCGGACGTTTCCGATCAGCGCCACGCGCGCCCTTGCTTATTTTGATGACGCTGAGTCTCTGCCCATGCTGCAGATGATGAACAAAACTCCTTGGTCGAAAATGAAAAAATTTCTTGAAACAAAAGCCGTCGAAGCGGGACGCAAACGGCTGGAAGATTTGTGGGAATAAGTAAGATTGATCTCTTCGCGCTGGGTTGTGATGTTGAATTGGAAGAGATAAATGACAGAAGAAGTGATAACACTTTATCGTCCAACTGATCCTAAGGAGTTGGAATTGATTGCTGCTAGTGGATATCGTTGCTGGCCTCCGCGTTCGCCCGAACAACCAATTTTTTATCCTGTCACAAATGAAGAATATGTAAGGCAAATTACTATAAAATGGAATGTGCCTGCAAGTGGTGTAGGCTATATAACAAGGTTTCAGGTGAAAAAGAAATTCATGGATAAATATCAAGTCCAAAAGGTTGGCAGTGAAATTCATACGGAGTGGTGGATTCCTGCCGAGGATTTAGAAGAACTCAACAATAACATTGTTGGTTTAATCGAGGTCATTGGAGAGTATAGATAATGAGAAAGAATTCACCCTTCATTTTCTTGATGATTGCTATCATAATAAGTTGTTCCTCAAATACAACATCGAGACTTCCTGAGTTCCCATTATATAAAGGAACAACCTGGGTTTATTCCTATGAATCCTATGATCCCTCTCCTTCTGATCCTAGGGAAATTATCAAAGCTACATATCAATTGACCGAAACAATTGTCGATGTGGAATCCATTTCAACTTATCTTGTGGCTGATGTAAAACGAGAATATGGATTGATCAAGGCAGATAATGGCTGGACTGGTGATCTGTCGAGCCAGCCCAATGAATTTTGGTACGTTGTGAACGATAATCAGGTGTTTCAAAGTAATCAGCCATTGGATGGTGATAGCATCAAACTTGACGAACTAACATTTGATTATGAATTTCCACTGTCTGTCAACAAAAGTTGGTGTCTGCTTCCACATAACCCCCAGGATTCTCAGGAAATCACAGGTTGTGATTTTATAGGTAAGAGAGAAGTGACCAAACAAGGTCATTATGAAACGCCAGCAGGAAGTTTCAATGACTGTTACGATATGATTGATTACTTCAATGGCGGAGACATCTTTCAGAAGTTTTGCAACGGTGTAGGTATTGTCTATATGAAATTCGATCATGCAGGAACAAGATTTGGCTTTGAACAAACTTTGATTGATTATTCCGTAGGAGTTCCTTAGCACAATGCTTTCTCGCATCAAATCCGCCGCCCGCATCCTCCTCAAAGGCGACTCCAAAAAGCAAAAACGAAATCCCATTCCTGCCATCACAGCGGAGGAAGTAGCAGAGATCAAGCAATTCTTCCCGCGCGAGAAGTTCTTCATCTTCGGTCATGCCCGTTCAGGGACAACGCTGCTGATGCGGCTCATCCGTCTGCACCCCGAAGTACATTGCAACTACCAGGCACACTTCTTCACGCGCCAGCCATTATTGAAATCATTCGTTGATTCATCTGAAGCTGAGGAATGGCTGAGGCGCAAATCCAACCGCTGGAATCAGGGACGCGACCTCTCGCCGCTCGTCCTGCGGGCTATCGCCGATTTCGTCATGGAGCGAGATGCAGTAAAAGAAGGCAAACACATCGTCGGGGATAAGAGTCCCTCATCCACGATTCATGGTCAGGCCGTGCGTGACATGCACACGATCTACCCTGATGCGAAACTGGTCTATATCGTCCGCGATGGACGCGATGTGTTGGTCTCAGAGCGCTTCCGTAATTTTGTTGAAGAGTCAAAATTTCTAACATCTGAAGATAAACGTATTATCGAAGATTTACGAAAAGATCACTCGCAATTTATGAATGGTACGCGCTCGATCTTTACGGAGGCTTTTATCCGCCGCGTGACGAAAGGTTGGGTTACGAATTTACAAGAAATGGAAGGTGAAGGCAAAAGACTCTTTGGTGAAAATTACTTTGCCCTGCGTTATGAAGACCTGCTCGAAAATCCTTTTGAAGAGCTCACTCGCCTCTGGAAGTTTCTCGGTGTGAAGAAGATTGATAAGTCTTTGGCGAAGCAGATCAAAGCCGAGATGGAGTCCAATCCCGATGAGGAGTGGCAGGCTGAAAGGAATCAAGGAATCGC
>JAKEFL010000077.1 GCA_022616105.1 Anaerolineae bacterium
CCCAGAGCGGGAAAACGTGGTAAGTCACAGGCGAAAATCATGGCAAAAATCCCCTTGTATGAATACCTGAACAGCCAGCCCTCTGCCCCGAACGCTCACTTCGATAGATTTGTGGTGGGAAACATATCCATTCAACGTGCATATCTTTCTGCAAGTCTGAATTCGATGCTGAATGGAACCAAACCGTCTCATCTGCAATTGATCCTGGGTCCCAACGGAAATGGGAAAACGCTGCTGAATAACACATTGATGTATGAGGCATCCAATAAGAATTTGACGCGGACTGAAAGCGGGGATGTAGAAGCGAAATTCACCGTCCTGTTTTCACATATAACACTCAATGATGCCAATCAAAATTCCATTGGGATCCGGTTGGCGCAGAGCTTAAAACGCTCGATCTATGAGCCATCCAGGCAGACGTATGCTGCCATAGCCGCGAAGATCATTGAAGATTTCGCTCTCAATTATGAGTTTCCATTTCAGGTTCGCCTATCAGCATGGTGGCCACGCTCTGTGTTGAAAAGGGATCTTAGCACTTATGGAGAACTGATCAATCGTTTGCTGAGCGATGAGGATGTGGACTCCACAGTTTCGGCGTTGGAGAAGACCTTTCTCAAGTTGCAAAAGAGTGCAGCGGCTGTCCCCATTCGCGAATCTTTTGAAGAATACTTAAGAGTTCGCGAGGTCAATCCCTTTATGCGGAACTATCTTGAGAACCGAAGCGATAGCCTGTCAGTTTCAGAGTTAAACCGGGCGTTGTTCACCGACCTAAGCTCTTTTCAAGGAACTGCCCAGCCTCTGGATGTGATCAAGGCAATCTCGTCCATGGCGCAGAGTGTAGACTGCAAGCTATTGATTCTGGCAGTGGATGACTTCAATTTGAAACAGCCACCAACTGTTCTGTTGCCTATCGTGGAAAAATTGTCCGAATTTACCAATCCCAAAATCCTCTTTGTGGTCAGTGCCGTTCAAGCAGTGTGGGAGAAGGCCATCGCGGATGAAGATGACCTCTCGATCAGACAAAAAATTCACCAGTTTGGCAATCCGATCATAGTCGCTCCCCCATCGGAGCATGATATGGATGTTCTCTTCGATAAAATCGTCTCGTTAATGAATGCGGATCTCGCACGCGAGGGAAAAAGCATTATTATGACCCCACAGGAGGCTCAATCCTTGCGAAGCTATTGCCCGAGATCTTCCTATCGAGATGCCATCAAATATCTCATTGATAATCTCAGGCACTTTGTTGAAATCCCCTCGCAGAAAATGGTAGTACGGGTTTAGTTAGCGTGGGATTAATAAGTTGCTGAGAGGCAAAGCTACAACTCAAACGTAAACATTGTTGGATCTGGCAGCGTTTCCATTCCACCAGCAGACTTATACATTGCCATTGCGGCGATGTTTTCGCGGTCTGTGAGCACCCATGCTTCTGTACAACCTGATTGCTTTGCATGATCCAACAGGTATTGTAGGAGCTTCTTCCCAAGTCCCTGTCGTTGATGCCTTGGCGCTACCCCGATCTCATTGATCCAAAGTTCAGATGCGGGTTTATCTGGATGTAGATAGATTACGGCGCTCACAAACCCAACGATGACACTATTATCCAACGCGACGACCAGGCGATGGCGAGGGTCGTTGAGAAATTCCTTCGCAGATGACGTGACAATTGGATCATCAAAGACATCCTCCGCGACGTTGTTGAGGATATCGGAATCAGCCGGACCAAGAAGTTTGATTTCAATCATGGACGTTTGATTAAACCTCTTGCAATGGTCTCAAACCCTAACAACTGAGACACGGTCCCCTAATGGGGATAATAAACACACTGAGATTTTTTGAACCGCCAAGCACGCGAAGGTCGCTAAGAAAACCTTTTTAAATCTTCGCATTCTTGGCGCTCTTCGCGGTAAATTTCTCCGTGTTTCAAATCGGAACGTGTCGTTCAATGAAGGATGGAGATAGTATAACCTGCAAAGCCCAGACACCAAAGCAACTCCTCGACACGCGTTATAATTGGATTTGAACGGACAATCCTAAGGCTTTTGATGCCCTCTTCATAGCCCACACTTTTCATGGGGAGTGGCAGATGGTTGCTTATGTGGAATCTCATCGTTCATATTCCAGACAGTTATCCTAAAACGTTTGAAATGGGGAATGGAAAGACTTCCATTGGCCGCGCCACCACGAATGATATTGTCGTGGAGGATGCTGCGGCTTCGCGGCACCATGCCGAAATCCGGGTGGATGAGGCAGAAAACAGGATTTCGATCGTGGATTTAGATAGCACCAATGGCACATTCATCAATCACAAACGTCTATCCGGTGAATGTCCATTGAAGGCGAATGATGTAATCCGAATCGGACAGGTCATCTTTAATCTCATTTCACCAGGCGATGAAAACGAGATAAAAAAGGGTGCATCTGGTACACATCTCTTTACGCGAGAGCTTCTGCTCGAATCGATTGACCAGCATGCAGTCCTTCTCTATGATGTGGCGCGTAAATTGAATTTTGCCACCAGCCTCGGCATGATCGTTGATGAACTCACCGTCCTGATAAAACATTCCATGGGCGTTCAATCTTGTGAAATTATTATGAAGGATATGTTCGGGAAGTTTGACGGATCAGGAGGAGCTACGCTGGCAGTCCGTGCCATTCAAAATCGCTCGGCTGAAGTTTCACCTGCTGAAATGTATGTTCCTGTCCTGAGCGGCGATGATGTCCTGGCGCTGATGGTATTGAAGAAGGAGCGCCCTGGCACGCGCGCGTTTACCCGAAATCACCTGCAAATTGCCATTGCCATCAGTCATCAGGCATCCCTGACCATTCAGCGCATGAATTTGTTGGAAAAAGTTCGCAAGGAAGAGCAGATCCGTCAATTGTTTACGCGCTTTGTTTCCCCATCAGAAGTCAAATTGCTGCTGAAGAATTATGTGGATACCGGTGAACTTCCTCCATTACATGAAGAGAAGGTCACTGTATTGTTTGCGGATATTGCTGAGTCGGTTGGCATGGCTGAAAAAATGGGAGTTAAGAAATTTGCTTCGGTACTTGACCAATTCTACAACGACTCCGCTGATATTATCTTCAAACATAACGGCATGCTTAAGTACCTGGGCGATGGCATTATGGCCATATTTGTGGATGCTTCCGGTGAGTCTGCGCCCGAGGTACGCGCGATCTTATCAGGGCGGGAACTCCTGGGACGAATAAAAACCACCGGGCATCTGGTACTTAACCAACGGATCATTATGGGTGTGTCCATTAATACGGGCGTCGCAATGGTCGGATATATAGGCACACGAGAGCGCGCTGAGTTCAATGCGCTTGGGGATGTGGTCAACGTCGTTTTTCGAATGCAGGAATATGCCCGCCCG
Organism: Anaerolineae bacterium; assembly: GCA_022616105.1. Classification (GTDB taxonomy): domain Bacteria; phylum Chloroflexota; class Anaerolineae; order Anaerolineales; family Villigracilaceae; genus Defluviilinea. The sequence goes on from JAKEFL010000077.1 coordinate 3,378, forward strand.
AATCGCATTGTCGTTGGCCCTGCGACTGTTGCTGCGATCGTTGATAAATATCCCACCCAACGCATCGGGGCAGTGACTCTCAGGGGCCGCGAAAGTTCCGTTCAAGTTTATGAAGTTCTGCCGTAGTCGCCGATGTCCTTGCAGAAGCCCTGGACTCTAACAAGGCTGTTCAGCCCATTATTACATGAGATTGATATCAAGTCAGCTCGTCGGCGAAGCCGTGATTGACATCGCGGTGATGACGTTCATCTTCGCGGACGATGACGATCACATCGCGCAATCTTGCATCCGGTGGCAGTTTCCAGTAGTCAATGGCAATTTGGGGGGCAGGGACGTTGGGATGAATCCCCTTGTCTACATGATCCAGATATTCGGTATAACTGATGATCGCTTCCTCTTCAAAATAACCCACTACGCGGTGCGCAGTTTTTGAGGAAATAAGATACAGCAGAAAGAATCCGTTGAAGAAAATACCTTGAGCCAACAGAATGATCAGGCGTTCGAGCCGCGAAGGCCGGGCAATGTGAATGAACGTCATCAAGTGCATGCGTTCATTCTCGGCTTCATCAAGGAGTGTACTGATCCAGCCGTGATCGCTTTCCATGCGGCGCAAAGATCGCAGATGCTGTAAGGCGCCGCCGACCATGCCAGGCACAGCAGCAACCGTTTCCAGCACAACCGCGCGGTGTCCATAACGGCCGGCAAAAAAAGTATCCGTGAAGAACCGTGCAAATTTTGTAATTGCCAGGGCAACGCGATCCGAAAAATCCTGGGGGATGTGGTGTCGCTTCAGTGAATTCTCATCAGACATAACGATACTCCTGAGCGAATATTCGAAATGAGTATAGCATAATCGAACTATGCTCCAGGCGGCGTCCCTCGCGTAGCATCCCCGAAGGGGGCGCCGCCGTCTTGCCGGAGGTGCCCCCTTTGGGGGTGGACAGCGGCTTGAGCAGAGGTTCTAGATAAATGTAACGATCTCTTCCAATGGCTTCTTCTGGATGACAGGCACTTGCGCGTCCTCCGCAGGGAAGCCTGTTACCAATAAAAGAAACGGTTTTTCATCTGCGGGCCGATCCAGGATCGCATTCAAGAATCCCATTGGGCTTGGGGTATGTGTGAGCGAGACCAAACCCACATTATGCAGAGCCGCGATCAAGAAGCCTGCTGCAATGCCAACCGATTCATGGACGTAATAATTCTTCACACGTCGTCCATCGGGCAGTTCACTGTGGTTCTTTCCGAAGATGGCAATTAGATATGGAGCAATGTCGAGGAACGGCTTGTGTTCATCCGTGCCGAGCGGGGCGAGCGCCTCCAGCCATTCCTTCGGCGCGCGGCGATGATAAAACTCCGCCTCTTCCTCCTCTGCCGCCACGCGGATTTCATGCTTGACTCTGGGATCGCTGACCACAACAAAATGCCAGGGTTGTAAATTGGCTCCATTGGGAGCAGTTCCGGCCGTGAGCAAACATTCTTCTATGATCTCGCGTGGGACAGGACGATCTGAAAAATGCCGTACTGTGCGCCGGCGCTGCATGTCCTTGCGAAAGGATGTGGCGCGTTGTTTCATCTCATCAACGGGATATTCGATATAAGAAGACAGAGGTCGGAAATTGGCTGTGGTCATTTTCAACCTTTCAATGTATAAGTGACAGTCAACTTGCCCCACTCAGCTTCGCATTGGGGATGCTCTGCAAAGTTGACTGTCACTTATTTTTTAAAGCTTGTTATTAGATAGTCGTTCGAAAATAATTTTATGGAAATAAGCTCTAGGCGGCGACGGGAGCAGACTGAGAGTTAGTGATCGTGGTCTGGCGCAGGAGTTCCCTCGTCATGGTGCTGTTCCTCTGCTGGGGCAGATAGCGACGGAAAGATCGGCTCAGCAGCGCGTGCAACACTATACGTGAAGAAGCCCGCAACAATTGAGAACAACACGATCAATGCAATTGTTCGCTGCGCAATCATGCGCCCGGCATTTAAGATCAATCCCTGAAAGATAAGAATGGCAAGGGTAATCATCGCCAGGCCTTCGCAGAGTTTGCACACCAAGTCGATCATTTGGATCGATTCTGGACCGTGACCGAACGGGGCAGGGAGCCAGCGCGTAATTCCATACAGAACGATCAGCCAGCCTGCCATCATGACTCCGATGTAATATAACCGGGTGGAGGGCTGCCGCCAGACAGCAATGCCCCATATTATTTGAATTATTCCCACCAATAGGAAAAACAGGCCATGCGCCGGAGCATGTGCCCAGTGTTCAGGGACAATTACCAGATGGATCACGCCTGCCAAGATGGTCGCTATAGCACTCCAAGCTATCAGTTTCTGTGTAGGTGTATTCTGTTCCATGTTCTTGCTCCTTCATATGACTAAAGTATTGAAATTTTTCGTCATGAGTGAACTCTGACTGGCGAAGCTATGTTGAAGCGGTAGTCGAAGGACATATTGACAGGTGCGCTTCGACTGCGTGGCGCCTTGGCGCCACGCCGCTCAGCGCGAATTAAATTTTAGAAAAGTTTCAACCAGTTCACTTACGGTTTGAACGAGGATGATCATTCAACGACTGTCAGAGTCGCTATCATGCCAGACTCAAGATGCCCTACAATTCCACATACGATCTGATAGTCACCAGCATGATTAGGCGCAGTGAACGTGAAAGTTTGCGAATGACCTGGAGGCACTTCGACGATCGTGTAAACATTAGGTTTGTCCTCTTCGTCAAAATTCTCACCTGCGGTTGTGCCTGGCTTCATAATAATGAACTCATGTACGACAATTCCATGATGCGCGATATTCACTGTGATCTCCTCCCCGGCTGGAACCGTGAAGTGATTCGGTGTGAACGCGAAATCAGTCATCTCGACGTTGAGTTTGGTGGATGGACCACCAGACTGGCATGCACTTAGTGCAAGCGATAGCAGAATGATAAAAAGGTAAATCGTTTTTTTCATAATATACTCCATATTCAATATGTCATTGCGAGGAGCGTTCTTCACGACGAAGCAATCTCCGTTTAACTAAATGACGAAAACTTGCTATGAAAGTGAAGATCTTAAACATGAGATTGCTTCGCCCTTCTCGCAATGACATCAAATTCGTTGAAATCAATTGAACTTCGGAAAGAAGCGACCGGTACGCTTCATATAGTCGCGGTATTCATCGCCAAATTTTTCGATGAGGTTGGCTTCCTCTTTTAGCGTGCGGATTGCCATGCCAATGAATGCCAGAATCCCTAACAGAGCGATGAACCAGTTATCTGCCATCATGCCGAAGGCAATAAACATAGATGAGCCCACTGTATAAAGGGGATGCCGCACCCAGCGATAGGGTCCACTTGTAACGAGTTTGTGTTCTTTACGTGTGGCACTGGTAGGTGTGATTCCACTCCCAATGCTGCTGAACAGCCAGTAAATTCCCAGGGTGCAAAAGATTCCGATTCCAACGCCGAGCCAGCGAACCCAATCAGGCAAGCCGATCTTTGACCATGCCATCCAAGCTGGATTGATTAGATAAACTAACGGACTAAACCAGAGAATCAACCCACCGATTTTGATGAGCATCATCGTCAGAGTGCCGTCCACTTTGCGGGAGATTTTTTCACCGCTGTCTCGATCCGCTTTGCGGCGGAAGTAGCCGGAGATACCTATCCCTGTGAAAAGGATAAGGGCGGCTAAAATGCGGAAGATGTTTTCGTTCATTGTTTGTTCCCTTTATGATGTAGTAGCGACTTCAGTCGCTATTTTGCTCTAGGCGGCGTCCTCGCCGCCGTCCTCGGCGGCGGGAGCAAATGTGGAAGCAATCGTCCTGTCTTCTTCATATATTCACGATACTGCTCGCCGAAATATTCGAGCATGAGTGATTCCTCAAAGCCAACGCGTGAGGCAACTTCCAAAATTGTCATTCCGGCCCAACACAGACCGATCAGCCAGTTGGATGAAATCCAAAGAGTCGAGCCAAGAATAGAAAGAAACGCAGTGTAAATGGGATGTCTGATAAATTGATATGGACCGCTTGTGATGAGAGCCTGTTCCTTCATCATACGCGGTGTATCGCTCCAGCTTTTTCCAAGTGTCACCTGTGCCCATTGAAGCAGGGCAAATCCTAACAGTGCGACACCCACTCCTAACCATCTCAACCAAAGCGGGAAACCTGCGTTTGCCCACGCGAGCCAGGCTGGATTAATTACATAAACAATCATCGAAATAAACCCGATCATGCCGAGCAAGCCAGCGAACTTTGAGAGGAGGCCCTCTTCGCGTTTTTTCAGCGTGTCATTTTCAGGTCTGACAGATTTTTTTGTGTAGTATCCACGATGTGCGATGAATGCAACGATGAGGATTGGTAATATGATTCTGAAAATTTCTTCTGTTTCCATTTCATGTCTTCTCCGCTCATGCGGGGTCTCAGACCCCGCATGAGCAAGTTTTATATTTCTTCTATAAATATCTTGCTCGTTATGTTCAATCCAAGCACAGTAGTCTTGCGCCCGACTTTGATTGTCAGGTTGTGGTCATAGGGCGAATAATCTTTCACTTCGATCTGCGCGCCGGGGACGAGACCCAATTCCTCGAGGTGGCGAAGCAGGTCTGCGTCAGAGGCTTTGACGCGTTGGATCGTCGCAGTCTGATTGGGTCGCAGTGCAGAGAGCGGAGTCGAATCATCGAGCGGCATTTTCAAATCCGCAGTGGGGATGAGTTCACCGTGCGGGTCGCGTATGGGATGTCCCATTGCCGCAGCAATGCGCCGCTCGAAATCCTCCGAGATGACGTGTTCGAGTTTTTCTGCTTCTTCGTGGACTTCATCCCATGAATAGCCAAGCGTTTGCACCAGCCACGCCTCCAGCAAACGGTGATGACGGATCACTTCGAGCGCGGCTTTCTTTCCATCTTTTGTGAGCGTAACGCCCTGATGTTTTTGATACTCAACCAGCGCAGGTTTTGCGGAGGCAAGTTTCTGTACCATGCCTGTAACAGAGGGCGCGCTGATGTTGAGTTTTTTAGCAAGCGCGTTCGTGCTGGCGGTTTCGCCGTTCTCAGTCAGCTCGTAAATATTTTTTAGATAGTCTTGAATTGAAATTGTGAGAGTTTGTTCCATATATTCTTTCTACTTCGTTGGTCGAGTAGGCAGTGCTTGTCTGCCGTATCGAGACCAGCCTTTATCCTTCAGCTTAATATTTCCATTTAATTGTTGGTCTCGATATGCCCTCACCTGCACTCCCTGGCACCGTGCGGCTTAAGCCGTACCAGGGCAGGTGTGCGCCAGGTACAAGTGTCGCAAAACGTTCAGGGCTACTCGACCAACGGTATATACTTATCCATTCCAAAGTGTAATTGTCGTACAAGCGAAGAAAGCCATGTAAGCGATGTTGAAACCAGCGCCTTCCGCCGCGTCACGTACGAATTGAGGGAGGACGCGCTTGCCGGCCAGCCATGCAATTGTCATCGTGAAAGGATTGACCGCTGCCATCCATACAGGAAAGGCTGTGCTGCCTGATGCAACCAAAATCGAGAACATGATGGATGCAATCACGATCAGCAATAAAACAGGCGCGTAACTGATGATTAAAACTTTTTTGTGCCTCTCGATCATTTTGACGATCACCGACTGTGAATCTTCATTGACGTTATTCAATGCCTGGATGTATTCGCCCATGTAATAGAACGTCCCATGCACGAATGCACCAATGATCGATCCGATTCCGAATAAGACGACAGTTGCCAGCACAGCCGACGCGTTCGCGCCGTTCAGGCCTTGATACACCTGCCAAATGCCAGCGAGGACCAAAGGTGTCGCGAATACTCCAAGCAGCGCGCCCCAGATCATACGGTTGGGTGAAAGCACAACCATCCTCTCTGCGTCTGAAAGCAGTTTTGCGAATGGTTTGAGCTTGGGGTAATCATCGAGATTCACTTTGCTCGCGAGTAAAAGTACATCGCCGATTGCATACAAGAACGCACCGAGCAATGCGAGTAAACCAGTAATGCGGAGGGGAGTGATGAGGTGTTCCATTGAAATCCTATTTCATGTCACTCTGAGGGAGCGTTCTTCGCGACCGAAGAGTCTCTCGCACGCTGTTGGAGATGCTTCGCTCCGCTCAGCATGACATAAATAAAGTTTTACTTAATTAGTAACCCCGTAACCCAGAGCAGCAACATACCGGTCACGACGCCGCTGAAGACAGTCATTGGCATGGCTTCGCGTTGAGTGTCTTTTTGGATGAGTTTGGTAATCTCATATACGACTTCGAAGATCGCGCCTGTGCCGATGGCAAGGAAAAGCACTGCCAGGAACGGGGAAGGTGTGTATCCACCAATCCATGCACCGATGATAGCGGGCGCGCCGCCGACGAGTCCCATGAGTGCAAGCCTTCCAAGGCTGGGTCTATCTCGTAAGACTGGAGCGATGATGCCGAGACCTTCGGTGATGTTTTGAATAATGAAACCAACAACGAGGAATGTGCCCAGCGCGATCTCACCGACGTTATACGCCGCGCCAATCGCAAGCCCTTCGCCGAGATTATGGAAACCGATACCCACTGCGATCATAAAAGCGATGGCGAGTCTTCGGTCGGCTTCGTTGCCAGTGAGGGCAGTCTGTTGTTTTGAAATTGCATCAAGCAATAAAAACGTTGCGACTGCGCCGATACCGATCAAGCCAATCCCCTGAAATGGACCAGGAACCTCCGCTGCAAACTCCAGGGCCTCTGCGAGGGTATCCAAGCCGAGAAAGATAAGCAA
>JAKEFL010000078.1 GCA_022616105.1 Anaerolineae bacterium
CCATCACTGCTAAAGGCAAGCCCACGAATCAGTGCTGTATGTCCTACCAGAGGAGCGCCGAAGGGCTGTCCAGTTTTACTATTCCATATTTTCACCACTCTGTCTGCGCCACCAGATGCGAGATATTTGCCGTTTGGACTAAAAGCAACGCTTGAAACCCAATCACTGTGCCCAGTCCAAGGTGGTACCTTTGGAGTATATGTGGGCATGTCCCACAATAGGATCTTTCCATCCGATGTGCCGGATGCCAGTAAGGAACTATCAGGGCTAAAATCGATACTGGTAAAGGCCGTTGATCCATACTTTAGCACAATCAGCTTACGACTGGGCAATTCCCTTAAGAAAATCCATGCGTCTCCCCTGGAACTGGTCGTTGCGAGGAGCTTTCCGTCAGGACTCAGGTTTACCTCGTTTATACGAGATGTTGGATGAGGAATTGGCTCACCATCTAATCTACCCGTTTGGATATCCCACACAAATACGGTTTCGCCTCCCGGATAGTCGCTGGCAACAATTCTCTGGGCGTCTGGGAAGAACTCCCAAATTCGGTTACTGGCAGTGACCAAAAAGGGCCTTCCCAAAACGGATCTGGAATTACTATCATATAAACTTAGATTGTTATCACTTAATACTGCTATAGTGTCGCCTGCCTGGTTATAAGTGATGCTTTGTGCCTTATCAAATTCCTGTTCAAGCCGTTTGCGATCTAGCTCCCAAAGAATAACCTTACCATCTTGTCCGCCTGAGGCGAACATATTCAGATCATCAGCAAAAGCTAAACTTAACACGTTACCAGAATGTCCCCTCAGTTTTTCGCTCCATGTTTGATTGCTATTCACATCATAGATCGTAATTGCCCCTTCCCCATCACCAAAGGCAAACAAATCTCCGCTTTGATTGAACGCCATACCACGCTCCTCAATGGCTCCTGGCCAGTTTGAATTGCGAAAACCTGCAATAGGAGTTGTGCTGCCAACCTTATATAATACCACCCTGCCATCATAACTTGCTGTTGCAACAAGAGCGCTATTAGAACTCAAAGTAATGGAATCAACGAGATTTGAATGTCCTGTTATCAGCAGTGGTGAGTTGCCCGTATCATTCCCGACACTCCAGCGTCCAAGCGTTGGAGCCCCGAGCTCAATGATATTTCCCCTATCGGTCGTAATAGGTGCTACCCATGTTAATTCCTTGCCATTTCGATCAAGAGCCAGACTTGGTTCATTCCCAAGGGAGGCCGTTCGACTAATATAGGTCTCCTTCATAACATCCCAAAAAATCACTTCATCTTTCTTATTGACAAAAGCGACTACTTTTGCATCATTGCTCACGGTTGCCTTAGTAAAATCCTCTGCCGCGCTCATCGCAACCTGTTTTAACGAATTTCCTGTGGTTACATCCCACAGAAATACTTCCGCCCCCGGCCGATCCACTACGATATGACGGTTTCCATAGCTAATTGAAATCAATAATTTCCCATTTGGACTAAATGCCAAGCGGAGAATAGGCGCATGATGCTTGGTTATGATCTGATGGAGAATTGAATGATTTTCGCGGTCCCATAGAATCAAGGTGCCAGTTTCATCGGCAGAAGCCAATATGCGGTTGTCTGAGCTGAATGCCACCCTAGTGACAGGAGCGGAATGTGCGAATAAGTAAGTCTGTAGTGGCTCGTTAAAAAGCAGAGCGCGTAATTGACTAGCTCGCGCTTCCTCAGTATCCGCATTTCTCTTTGCCTCCGCACTAAGCAAGAGAGCCAAATCATATTGGCTGTCCAGATTGGTGCCTGATTGCACCGCCAGTTGTCGGGAAAGCGCAATGTTTTTTTGCTTTTGTGCCTCTTCTGCCTGAGCGACTGCTAAAGTGCTCGCCGCTTGCGCGGTGTTTGCAATCTCAGAATTTTGCCGTGCCAGTTGCTGATTTTCCCTAGCTTGAAGGGCGTTTTCACTGGATTGGTTACTAAATACAATCACAGCTAGAATCAACAAAGCAAAAACGGTTGATAATGTGCCGATCAAAATCAGCCGGCTTTGCTGTTGGCGTGCCTGTCCTACTCGAATATATTCAAACGCTGTTCCACTCAGCACCAACTTGTTTGACTTCAATTGCTCATTAGCATTAATCAGACGTACCCCCGAATACAAATAACTTGCATCGCGTTTGTGTTCACTCCATTCCTTTGCATCACTAGCGATTTCATTCTGTAAAGCAATCACATCGCGGTTTTCATTCACTAGCTTCTTCAGCCAGGGCCAGGCATCAATCAATTTCTCATGGGAGATCGTAACTGTATCTTTCCCAGCCTGCTCGTCCGTTGTGATCAGGCGGGCATCTGCCAGTTTGCGTACAATGGCTTCCAGGTCTTCGGCTCTTGTATTCGCAGGGATGAGTTCATCGAACAAGGCGGTACGGCGCGTGTCCTGTGTGCCGCGTCCAATTTCGATCAAGCCGCTGAAGATCGAGCGCGCCAGTTTCTGCTCATTCGGCTCCAGTTTTGCAAACGCCGCGTCAGCGTGCCGCTCTAGTGATTTTTGTATCCCACCATGCTGGAGGTAATCATTGAGTGTCAGGGCGATCAGGCCACCTTTGACTTGCTGCGCATCGAACAAGTCCTTCAATGTAAATTGCATCAAGGGCAGCGCGCCGGGTTCGCCCTTCATATCGTTGATGACTTGGGCGATCAGGTCCGGGTCAATGCGCAAGCCGACGCGCAAGGCAGGCTGCGCCATCGCGCTCACCAACTCATCCGGCTGCATCGCGCCGATCTGAATGAATTGTTGGTTAAGCAGTGAATTCAGTTGGGGATATGTGGCACAGTTCGAGACGAAGTCCGAGCGCATGGAAAACAACAAGATGACACGCCCGCCTTCAACTGTCGCGGCATGGGTGAGCAAATTGAGGAATGCCACGCGCTCTTCTTCTTTATTGATCTGTGTGAAGACCTCTTCGAATTGGTCAATGAAAAGCACGACTCTTTTATCGCGTCCATCTTTCAAGGCGATCTCACACCAGCGCGCGAAAATAGTTGAATCTGATATTGCTTTGGCGCGAATTTCATCTTCCGCATTGGTTGAGCTTGCCAGGCTGGAGGCAACCCGTCCCAATTCACCGATTGGGTCACGTCCCGGCTTCATCGTTTCGTACAGCCAACGCTCGCTACTCTTAATTGCTCCCTGCTTCAAGGCATGAATCAACCCTGCTCGCACCAACGACGACTTTCCACTTCCTGACGGACCGGTAACGAAAAGTGTTCTAGAGTCCTTTACGCGGCCCATGAGATCATCAACTAATTTCTCGCGCCCAAAGAACAATTCGGCATCTTCCTCTTCGAAGACATCCAGTCCTTTATACGGACATCGTCCATCAAATGGCTTGGGTTGGAAGGTGGACTTGATCTGGGCAATGAGAACAGAGACTTCTTCAGCAGTATAGCCAGTGATGTGACCAATACGAATATCCCCTACATTACCACCAATGCTCATCCCACCAATGGCGATGCTGTTATTCTCTGCCTGAACTTTTGGTTCGTCCTTTTCGTTCTCGTTGTCCATGACCCAAACTTATTCGTACTGTCTATTTCTTCTTGTTACTGTTTATCTGGTTATTATTGCCGATCACGATATTCCCGCTTACGTCACCGCCGATATCTATTTTTCCAACACCGATGCTTCCATTGGTGGCCGAGACATTATCTCCTTTATTTCTTCCGCTTTCCGTGGGTTTTGCATCCTTTGCCATTTCAGCCTCCTGCTTATGACTTTCCTTCATTCTTTTTTCAAGTGCATTATATAAAACACTGAAATTCGAATCCTGATGCATCTCCGGCGTGAGGCTGTTCATATCCTTCAAAATACTGGCCAGCCCCGATATTTTATCCCGTATGCGGTCGTAGAGATCCATGTCCTCGCGAATGCCTTGTAAATTTGCCGGGTCTACGTCTTTCATAGCCGCTGCCAATTCTGCCCTTTTTGCCTCCCAATGTTTTACGTATCCAAGTCGCTTCACAGGGTCATAAATATCTGCATCAGCCAAAACAATTGGAAAGATACGGTCATGGAATTGCTTGTTTTCCGCAATTTCAACCAGTTCAAACATACAGTTCGGGGAACGCAGGTATTTGTCGCTGACGACCACGATCACACAATTGCCATGCCCAATGCGCTCCATAAATTCTTTGATGGAGCCTTTGTACCCCAGGTCACGTTTGTCACGGGTGATCTTGATTCCACGCTCCTCGAGCGCTTTGTCAATTTGGTTGACGATCTCTTCGCGCTCGCCTCCCCACGCATACGAAACAAAAACAGTCTGTTCGTAATCCTGCATACGGGACCTCCCTCGGGCTTCTGAGTCCGAGCCTGCTGTTCTGACTTAATTATAGTACCTTATCAGTGAGATTCTTGTTTTTGTGCAAGGATTTTGAACCGCCAAGTCCCTTCGGGACGAAGAACGCAAAGAAAAAACCTTTAAAAAAACTTCGCGCTCTCACCTGCACTTGCGCCAGGTGCAAGTGTTGCGGTCTTCGCGGTGAGTCTCTTTGGTTTCGGCTCGTCCGAGTTAGGGTTTTCAGAGAGTTATTGTCAATTACCAATCGCCCGCATATTCGATATCGTATGGTTGCGTCATTCGCTCGATCCAGTTTCGTCTGAGTTCGGTGATCTGGCGGACGTGCAGGTTGTCATGCGCGATCCAGCACACAAACATATCTCCTGCTTTTATGGAACCATATTGCGATGTGTAAGTCGTGTCCCAGTTTGTCTCGGACAATCCTTTTAACCATTCCAGTGACTTCCAGCGCTCGGCAAAGAATTTTTCCTGCATCTCGATGAGACTTTGCTTGTTATATTCGCGTTCGGTCACCCAGGCATCGGGATCAATTTGATGCCATTCTTCATGTTGCCGATGCAGGATGAAATCGAGATGCTCGCGGAAGTCCTCGCGCTCTTCATCATATAAATGACAAACGACTTCTAGGATGGACCATGACTCGGGATTGGGCTTGATCTGCGCCTCTTCCTGACTGATCCCTGCCAGCAAAGCCCGAATCATTTCTGTGCTGTAGCTAAGTTCCTGATAAAGAGTCTGAAATTCCATGTCAATCTCCACGCAAAGCGTCTAATTCTCTAGTCTCCGAATTTTCCAACAATTCTCAAAATATCGAACCCCTCTGCAAAAGGACGTTCCGCCAGCGCGCCGTGGCGCACCATAATCGAGCGTGTGAGTTCGCTGTTGAAGTAATATCGGTCGCGGTAGGTTTCGTATTGTGATAATGCTTCGACCTTCTTATTCACATCTTCTTCTGAAACTTCAACTAAAAAGTGTGGAAAGAATCCATAGGATGATCTCACGACATCAAAGCCTAGCACTGTTATTCCACGAAACGCGCGTAAGGCTTCATCGGTCATTGTATTGTGATCTTGATGCACATCCTGTTTGGAATGTGTGAAAATTAGATCGGGATTGAATTCCTGGCGAAGTTTAAGAAAGTATTCGAGGATATCCTGCCGAGCATTTGGGAATACGCGCGTCGTGAAAGGACCGAAGACAATTTTATCTTTGGACACCCCAAGGACTGACATTGACTTATAGTGTTCATCTAGGACATTCTTTAGATCTGGATTGGTTTGATTATCAGAAAGCGTTACACACAATACATCCGTTTGCCCCACAATATGATGCAAAAGCGCGCCGCATCCCAGCTCGATATCGTCAGGGTGCGCGCCGAGGAAGAGGACTCGTTTGCCGGAGAAGTTCATGTTTCATCGTATGTCATTGCGAGGAGCTGCGTAGCAGCGACGAGGCAATCTCCTCATCGAGTAGGGGATTGCTTCGGGCTGGGTCTCGATACGCAACGAACGCTACTCGACCACCAGCCCTCGCAATGACGGCAAATTATTATTTATCCAAAACAGCATACGCGCGCACAGGGAATGTCCCGAACGCTTTGACTTTGACAGGCGCGGCGTGGAAGCGGAAACCGCTATCTGGCAGATTCTCAAGTCCACACATGTGCTCACAAATTGGAATGCGATTTCCCAATAAAATAGTGTGAGCAGGACGCGTGCCATCTGTTGTGTCGTCGATGTTATATGTATCGATTCCGACGAAGGCCGCGCCTGATCCCGCTAAATACTCTGCAGCATCCCTCGTCAAAAATGGGTGACCCTCAAAATACTGATCTGTGCGCCAATGACGCGTCCAATCCGTATGGATGAGGACAGCTTTGCCCTTTACATTGACATCCTTAAATGCGCGTGCCGTGATCGCGCGCCCATAACTTTGTGCATGAACGACGGTACTTTCCAAGTCAGCCAATGACTCAAGCGGAAGTTCTGATAGATCAATTCCATCAGCAAAGCGATGAAAGGGACTATCCACATAGGTCCCTGTATTGGCGACCATTTCGATCTTGCCGATATTGAATTCTGTCCCTTCCGCGTAAAGTTTACGAGAATCCTCTCGGGAAAGAAAATCACAAATGATCGGAGCAGGCAGACCTTTATAGGTAATCATCCCATGCTCGACTTCGTGGCTGAGGTCAATTAGTTTTTTGGTCATAACTCGCCTTGGATGTCACTCTGAGGGAGCCGCTAGGCGACTGAAGAGTCTCTCTCGTCATGTTGAAGATTCTCACCTGCACTTGCACCAGGTGCAAGTGTCGCTCTCGCTGGTCGCTCAGAATGACATGTTGAAAATGATTACTTCGTCGCTAGAATCCCACCGACGACTTTTGTCATCACCAATTTTCCGTCCCGTTCAAACCAGCGTGTAGCCACTGCCTGAATTGATTGGATCAGTGCTTCGTATTCATCATGCCCATTGAACATCGAAGTCCATAATTTACGATCTTCACTCAAAGACGCGCGCACATATTCAATGAACGGGGCAACTTCTGGGAAGGTGAGGTGGTTTTCGAATTTGTGTAATTCTGTCTTTGCAAAGAGTCTATCAATGGTGTTGAAGATATCGCCTTTGAAGCGCGACGATCCCGGCATCGGAGGGATCGTGGCATTCGTTGCTTCTTTGATGATCTCGTAAAACATTTGCTTGTTCTCAGGCAATGGCCCGGAAACGAAGAGCCGTCCGCCCGGCTTGAGGACACGATGCGCCTCACCAAATGTAAAATCCAAATCTGAGGCGTAGTAAATCGCGAACGCGCTGGTGCAAAGATCAAAGGTATTATCTGGGAAATTGAATGGTTTGTTAAAGTCTAAAATTTGGAAATCAATATTCGCACCAAGTTGTTTATTTTTTGCGCGAGCCTTGTCGAGCAGTTCTTCTGAAAAATCGCCACCCATAATGTCCGCGCCGCCGTTAGTGTATTCGTTGAAGAGAAAACTGAGCTTGCCCGCGCCACATCCGACATCGAGAATCTTCATCCTAGCTTGAGGCTTGAGCAGTTCATTTGTCCACACGTCAATGTTGGCTGAGCCATATTTTTCGTGAATGTCAATTCGCGTGAGCAGGTCTTTGCTGGTTTCCTGATAATTGATTTCCATTTATTTCTCCTTGAGGGTGTGGTGACGACTTCAGTCGTCAAAGTAAAAAGCGATTATTGTAAATTCAGTAAATCACGATTTCAATGTCACTCTGAGCGAGCGCTCGTTGCGAGCGAAGAGTCTCGGCTGAAATTACAAGAGATTCTTCGTCGCCAGAAGA
>JAKEFL010000079.1 GCA_022616105.1 Anaerolineae bacterium
AGCGAGATCGCAGACGCAGCCTATCGCTATCAGCGTGAAATTGATGAAGGCATCCGCAAGATTGTCGGCGTGAACGCGTATGCGGAAAAGAAACCGCTCACAATCCCAATCCTGGAAATGGATCCGCAAGGCTATGAAAGACAGGTGAATCGATTAGCGGAACTTCGCAGGACGCGGGATAACGGGCGCGTCGGTCAGACGCTGGATAATCTGCGCATCGCCATGCAGGGCACAGAGAATACAATGCCTTACTTGATGGAATGTGTCCATGCGTATACAACGCTGGGCGAGATCATTCAGGTAATGAAGGAAGTGTTCGGTGTGTACGAAGAACCGACGATGATATAAAAGTTTAAGGTGGCAGGGCTATTTTTTAGCAAATTTTTTGAAGCCACCAATGAATTGGAGAATACATGAGTACACAAAAAAAGGGTGTTATAGGAATATTGACTGGTGGTGGAGATGTTCCTGGTCTGAACCCCGCAATCCGCGCGGTAACCATTCGGGCGACGCGTGAAGGCTATAAAGTAATTGGCATTCGCCGCGGCTGGGCAGGATTGGTTGATATTGTCCGCGATCCGCAAGCCGATAATAGCAATAACTTTCAGATATTAACCGAGGAAATTGTCAACAAGGCTGGGCGAACCGGAGGAACGTTTCTGCATACCTCGCGCACCAACCCATCCAAGGTCAGGCGTGATCGGCTTCCTCCCGAGCTTCAGGAAAAATATACAGAAGAGGTCAATGATTTGACTCCTGAGGTCTTGAAAAATATTGACTTCCTTGGACTTGATTATCTCATCCCAATCGGTGGAGATGATACGCTTAGCTATGGGGTCCGTATGTATCAGGAGGGCATGAAAATCGTTGCCATTCCAAAAACGATGGACAACGACGTGCCTGGCACCGATTACTGCATCGGATTCAGCACCTGCATCACGCGCACGATTGAACTCGCGGACAGCCTCAGAACGGTGGCCGGCTCACACGAACGACTGTTGGTGCTGGAAGTGTTTGGGCGCTACGCAGGCTTTACAGCCATGCTGCCGACCATGGCCGGCGCGGCGCATCGCTGTGTGATTCCTGAGTTCAAGTTCAACATCGAGAGATTGGTGGAATTATTGATGTATGATCGCAGTCATAACCCAAGTCATTATGCTGTTGTATTGGTTTCGGAAGGCGCCATGTTCGAGGGCGGGGAAATGGTCTTCACCGACACGAGCACAGACGACTTTGGTCACATGAAACTGGGAGGCATCGGCGATCTCATTTCGGCGCGATTAAAGGAGATGACCGCCAAACATAACAACGGCCGCATGGTGGACACCGTGAACCAAAAACTCGCGTATCTCGTCCGCTGCGGCGACCCGGATGCGATCGATTCCATTGTCCCGATGGCATACGGAAACCTCGCGCTTGATTTGATTCTCAAGAAGGTGCATGGACGCCTGGTTGTGCTGAAAAATGGGCGCTACGATAATATCCCCGTGGACATCGTGACGAGTAGAAAGAAGACTGTCAATGTGGAGCGGTTTTATAACACAGACCGTCTGCGCCCGAAATTCGAGAGCTTTGAAATGAACCCATTATTCATCATGACGAGTGATGCAATTTAAAAATCGTAACGCGACATTTGTGTCGCTTCAACATAGGCGACATAAATGTCGCGTTACATTATTCTTCCCGCTTGATCTCAAATGAATCGAAATCCCGCGCCACTGCTGTATTTGGGAATATAGCCTGGGCTTCTTTTAACACATCCTTTTCGCG
The DNA here is from genome assembly GCA_022616105.1 of Anaerolineae bacterium. Classification (GTDB taxonomy): domain Bacteria; phylum Chloroflexota; class Anaerolineae; order Anaerolineales; family Villigracilaceae; genus Defluviilinea. The sequence continues at coordinate 1,771 of JAKEFL010000079.1, forward strand.
GTACCTGCGTGAGATATGCGTCAGGATCAATTTCTTGACCCCCGCTTTTGCCGCCAGTTCCGCGCCCTGACGCGCTGTCAGATGTGAGAATTGACGCGCCATTTCAGCCTCTTCATCCAGATATGTGGATTCGATCACCAGCGCGTCCGCATCCTTGCAGACCTCGAGCAGGTCTTCCGTTTTCCCCGCGTCACCCACCACGACGAGTTTCACGCCTTTTTGAACGGGACCCAGCACATCATCCGGTTTGACGCGTTTGCCATCGGGCAGCATGATCTCCTTACCGGCAACCAGGTCACGACGTTCGGGTCCGAATGGAACGCCGAGCTCATCTGCTTTATTCGGCAAAAACGGACGGCGCGCCTTCACCTCGAAGGCATATCCGAGGCAATCGGGTCCGCGATGAGAGACAGAAAACGCGGTCACTGTGAAATCATCTGATTCAAAGAACGTGCCCGGCTTGATCTCGTTCATTCGAAGCGGCATGGGCGGCTGGTTGCCGCGCAGCACCACGCCATAGATCAGGTCATGAACACGGTCGAGGGTGGAGCGCCCGCCAAAGATATCGAGTCTATCCACGGCTTCCCAACGCAGAAACGTGGACATCAATCCACCCAGTCCCAGGATATGGTCGAGGTGGCCATGCGTGAGCAAAATGCGCGTGAGATTCTTAAAGCCCGTGCCCGATTGCAGGATCTGCCGTTGTGTGCCTTCGCCACAGTCAATCAGAAAGCGATATTCATCGTGTTTGACGATCTGTGCAGAGAGTCCCCGCTTTGCAGAAGGCGCAGACGCAGAAGTGCCAAGAAATAATATTTCAAACAAATTGGATCCTCATAAATTTGCCACAGAGTCACAGAGACGCTGAGAAAATAAATAAATCTCTCCGTGACTCTGTGTCTTATCATCCCCTTGTGGGACTGTGGCAGGTTCTTGAATTTCCAGACTTCCAGCAATTGTACCCTACGAAGTGCCGCATAATGGTTTTACCAGAAATTAATTTTTTGCTCGCAATTTGCCCAGAAAAATTTATCAATTTATAGAACGAGCGGCGAAAGAAAAACAGACCATTTGTGCTATAATTTTTTTATGTCATTGCGAGCACAGCGAAGCAATCTCAACTTTAACAGAACAATCTTATCGATTGGTGTTATCTATTTAAACGGAGATTGCTTCGGACTATCGTCCTCGCAATGACATCCTATTATGCCTCTTAAGACTCCCTCTTCATCATCTAAATCCGGCGCAAAGCCCAAAGGCAAAACGGTGACACCCACGCGCGGCAAGGGTGAGAATAAACCTGCTGCGAAGAAGAAAACACAGGCCGCTGCACAGGAACCTATTACTCTTTCCTGGTGGGATACCCTCACCCCTGAGCGTAAACTCGATGTAGTCGGCGCGATCATGGCGGTGGTGGGGATGCTTATTTTTCTGATCCTGTTCTCGGCGCAGCGTAGCGAATTGACCGGGAACATGATCCGCGTACTTGGGCAGATTCTAGGTTGGGGTATTTATATTCTGCCAGTTGCGTTGATCTTGATGGGCTTGTGGTTGATCCTGCGCCGCATCGAAAAACTTCCGCCTCTTTCACTGGAGCGCGCGACAGGCATCGTCCTGTTTTTCCTATGGCTGCTTGCGACCATGCACTCGATCATCGCCTCGCCGGATATGGCAGGGCAAGCCGCAATTGACGGGGCTGGCGGCGGGTATATTGGCAGTCTCTTTGAGCGAGCTTTATTCAATAGTTTTGGTACATGGGGAGCCATTGTTGCTTTGGTCGCGTGGCTGCTCATCACGCTGACGATGATCTTCGACATATCTGTTCAGGATTTGTTCCGCTGGTTCAATCCACTGGTTTTAAAAATTCGCGAGATACTTGCCAGCCAAATATCACAAAATGGAAAAGGGATCCCGCCAGAAGATGCAGAAGTTGCGTCGAATGGATATACACCTCTGCATCGCCCCGAACCTGCAGTAAAAACCTCTGCGCCCATCCTGCCGGTGACAACTGTCAAACCGGCAGAGACGATCATCCACTGGCAGTTGCCGGATGTAAAAAACATTCTGGATTTGGGTTCCGCGCCCGAAGCGAACGAGGAGTTTGTTCAACAGCGCGCCAGATTAATTCAGGAGACTTTGGCATCGTTCGGCGCGCCAGTGCAGGTGGTGGAGATCAATCGCGGACCGACGATTACGCAATTCGGCGTGGAGCCGCTTTTCGTCGAGACAAGAGCTGGGCGCATGAAAGTGCGCGTCAATAAGATCGCATCGCTGGCAGATGATCTTGCCCTCGCGCTTGCCGCGCCGCGCATCCGCATTCAGGCGCCTGTGCCCGGTCATAGTTATGTTGGCATCGAAGTTCCGAATGATGAGATGACTCTGGTTGCCTTGCGTGATATTGTTGAAAGTGAACTATTCCAGCGCAATAAACACCCGATGCGCTTCGGGCTTGGACGCGACGTGACAGGACATCCCATTACTGCGACTCTGGAAACAATGCCGCATTTGCTGATCGCGGGTACAACAGGCTCTGGTAAGTCCGTTTGTGTCAATGCGATACTGACTTGCTTTTTGCTGAACAATACGCCCGAAGACCTGCGCTTGATCCTGATCGACCCCAAACGCGTGGAGTTGACCAGTTATAACGGCGTGCCTCATTTGCTTGCACCCGTGGTTGTTGAGATCGACCGCGTGATCGGCGCGCTGCAATGGATGACGCGCGAAATGGACAAGCGTTATCATATGTTTGCACAGGTCGGCGCGCGCAACATCACCGATTACAACGCGCGCATGAAGTTGCAGGGAACGAAGAAACTGCCTTTCCTTGTTGTAGTCATTGATGAACTCGCGGACTTGATGATGATCTCCCCGACTGACACTGAACAGACGATTACGCGTCTCGCGCAGCTGGCGCGCGCCACCGGCATTCACATGATCCTCGCAACGCAACGCCCATCTGTTGATGTTGTGACAGGTCTCATTAAGGCGAACTTCCCCGCCCGCATTGCCTTCGCTGTTGCCTCCAACACAGATAGCCGCGTCATCCTCGACCAGCCCGGTGCGGAGAGATTGCTCGGCCGCGGCGACATGCTATTCCAGGCGCCGGATGCGCCCGCGCCCGTGCGTTTGCAGGGTGTGTTTGTCTCAGACCATGAAATTCAAAACCTGGTGGAATTCTGGCGAGCACAGCTTGGCGGGGCGAGTCCTTATGCAGCAGCTTCCTCAGCTGACTCCGCGGGTATTTCCAAATCTGATACGCCGCTCAAACAAACGGCGATGTTCGATGATATGACGCCTGAGGAGACCAACACTGATCCCTTGTTACTGGAAGCCATTGACCTCGTCCGCCGCGAGGGGCGCGCGTCTGTATCCATGCTGCAGCGCCGCATGAGGATCGGTTATACGCGCGCCGCGCGCATTGTTGACATGATGGAGGATAAAGGCATTGTCGGTCCACCCGAGGGGACAACGCAAGTACGCCAGGTCCTGGATTATGGTCCCACCGCGCCGCCAAAGGATGATGGGGCATAGATTGGTTCTCTCAGCAGTTGAATTGCTGAGAGAGCATAGAGTGGTTGGAACAACAATATATTTTGATATAATTTCTTCTGCGCCCTGGTAGTTCAATGGATAGAACAAGGCACTCCTAAGGCTTAGATGTGGGTTCGATTCCCGCCCGGGGCATACACAGTAAATTTGTATTTGAACACTTATCTACCTGTAACTGGTAACCTTTTCCCCCTTGCCAACAAAATAACTTTATAGTAATATTTGCGTCGACGAACACTAGGGTGCCCCCCTCACCCTGGTGTTCGTCATTTTAACGACCTCACCCCTGGCCCCTCTCCTGATAGGAGAGGGGTACTTATTTTGCGATCTTCTTTAAAGCTTCACCAAATCGCGCAATTTCATCCAGCGTATTGTAATGCACAGGTCCCACACGGATCATTCCACCAGCTTCGAGCAATCCCATTCGTTCCACGATAGCCAGAGCGTAGTTATGTCCATTCCAGACATAAATATTTTGCTTCCCAAGCTCATCTGCAATTTCTTCAGGTCGCCTGCCTTCGAGCGTAAACGAAACGGTCGGCACGCGTTCATTCAGACGATCCAAATCTGTCACTCCATGGATTCGCGTGCCGGGGATGGATTCCACCCCCTGGATCAACGCGCGGGATAACTCAGACTCATATTCCTGCATCACAGACATCGCCTGCTTGAGCACAAGCCTACGACCGACAAGGCCCGCATCTTCGCTTCGTCTGTGCTCGCCTATCGGCTCGCTCCGCTCAGCGCGAGCCTCGGCCCGTTCGCCGCCAAATTGATTTCCCAG
>JAKEFL010000080.1 GCA_022616105.1 Anaerolineae bacterium
AGTTGTTTCCGTTAATAAAGCTCGCAACGCGCTGAATGCAAAAGTAATCGTCGGGGGACCCCTAACTTCACATAAGGGGATCAACCTTCCCGGAGTCCGGTTGCGGATTTCCGGCTTCACAGAAAAAGATGAAGCAGATCTCGCGTTTGGCATCTCCCAGAATGTGGATGCTGTTGCCATCTCTTTTGTTCGCAGTGCAGAGGACGTTAAAAAAGTTCGTTATGCCATGGAGCGACTGTCAAATGGGAGACGCATTCCGTTACTCATTGCAAAACTGGAAAAGCCGGAAGCACTAGATAACCTTGATGCCATTCTCGATAATGTGGATGGGGTCATGGTGGCGCGCGGCGATCTTGGCGTGGAACTTCCGCCTGAACGCGTGCCTGTTTTTCAAAAATATATCATCCGCACTGCGAACGCGCGCGCCAGGCTGGTCATCACAGCGACGCAGATGCTCGAATCGATGATCATGAATCCATTACCGACAAGAGCAGAAGCCTCTGATGTCGCAAATGCCGTCTTCGATGGGACCGATGCTGTCATGCTTTCTGCCGAGACTGCTGCGGGAAAATATCCTGTTGAATCTGTGCAAATGATGGATCGCATTGTGCGCGAAGCCGAAACGCACTTTCTGGAGTGGGGAGCCGAACAAAACGTGCATGGCTTTGAGCAAAGCGATGCGGCTTCGATGGCGCGTGCCGCGCAGGCCCTGGCAGATGACAAGAACGTGACCGCAGTTGCCTGCTTTACCACACAAGGGAAAACTGCATGGCTCATGTCCAAGATTCGGCCGCGTGTTCCAATTATGGCATTCACACCGAATCAGGATACTTACCGGCGCCTGGCTTTCATGTGGGGTGTACGGCCTCAGAAAATCGATTTTGCCAATTCACTGGAAGAAATGCTTGATCACGTGGATGCCGCGTTGATGAGGTCTGATGTCGTTCAATCCGGCGATCAGGTTGTGCTGGTCTGTGGTTTCCCTGTTGGCGCGCTGCGCCCGCCGAATATGGCGTTGTTACATACGGTTGGGGAACAATAGGATGTCATTGCGAGGCGACGAAGCAATCCCCAAAATTGTGAGATTGCTTCGCGGCTTCTTCCTCGCTTCGTCTACGTTCGGACAAAAAGCACGTCCTCTCTCCGCTCAGCGTGAAGGTCATATTAAGTTTAGGCGACAGTTGCGCGCAGCGTGTCGCCTGTCTTGACGCCGTGAAACTGCGGCAAGAACCGATTTTCGTGAACTACTGATTATTATTTCAGCCAAAGATACTGATAAGGATCCAGCCCTATATCAAAATTTCCATTGTCGAAAGGAAATGCTTTTTGCGTGAGAAGATCGGTCAGAGATTTAACCGATCCTTTTATTTTCAGAGAAACTCTTTGCTTGGCGTCGCTCAGGTTGTGAAGCACTAGAATAGTCTCGCCTTCATGCGTTCGTCCAAACGCCGCGATCCTATCATTCTGACAATCCACCCATTCGATTTCCCCTCTGCCAAACGCGTGGTGTCGCTTTCTTACGGCGATCATATGACGAATGATGTTCCACAAAGATAGCAGATCCTTGCGTTGAAATTCAACATTCACGCGTGATGATCCGTAAACCTGATCATCAATGATGGGCGCGTAGAAGGATTGTATGGTTGCCTGAGAGAAGCCCGCCCCTGATTCCGCGTTCCATTGCATCGGCGTGCGGACGCCATTACGGTCAGGAAGTTCGATGTTATCGCCCATGCCTATTTCGTCACCATAATAAATGATTGGTGAACCGGGAAGCGTGAATAACAGGGAGTTTGCCAGATCAATTTTTCTACGATCATTATCGAGGAGTGGTGCAAGGCGGCGGCGGATACCCAGATTAAGTTTCATGCGCGGTTCAGGCGCGTATTGTGCCCACATCCATTGTCTTTCGTCCTCTGTTACCATTTCGAGGGTCAGTTCATCGTGATTGCGCAGGAAGATGCACCACTGGCAGTTTTCAGGGATGGCAGGTGTACGATTCAGAATATCGATCATGTCATCGGCGCGGCCCTTTTTAAGTGCCATAAAGATACGGGGCATGATCGGGAAGTGGAATCCCATATGGAATTCATCGCCATCACCGAAGTAAGGTCGAACGTCAGCGGGCCACTGATTGGCTTCACACAATAAGATCCGCCCCGGATAATTCTCATCCATGAAGGCGCGTAACTTCTTTAGATAAGTATGTGTTTCAGGCAGGTTCTCGCAATTCGTGCCTTCACGCTCGAAGAGATATGGGACTGCGTCCGCGCGGAAACCGTCAATGCCCAGGTCCAGCCAGAAGCGCGCGATGTCCATCATTTCCTGCTGTACTTTGGGGTTATCAAAATTCAGGTCCGGTTGGCTGGCATAGAAACGGTGCCAGTAATATTGTCCCGTCTTTTCATCCCATGTCCAGTTGGATGGCTCGGTATCCAGAAAAATAATACGCGCGTCTTGATATTTTTGATCGGTATCACTCCACACGTAATAATCTCTGTATGGTGAATTACGATCTGAACGAGAGGCCTTGAACCACGGATGCTCATCGGATGTGTGATTCAGCACGAGGTCCGTAATGACGCGAATGTTTCGATTGTGCGCTTCTTTGATCAGAGTCTTGAAGTCATCCAGCGTGCCGAAGGTCTCTGCGATGTTGTAATAATCCGCGATGTCATACCCATCATCCCGCAGGGGAGAGGGATAAATCGGCATCAGCCAGATACAATCCACGCCAAGCGTTTGGAGATAAGCGAGCTTTTCGGTAAGCCCGCGCAAATCGCCGTGGCCGTCACCGTTACTGTCCTTGAAGGCGCGCACAGAAAGTTCGTAAAAGACCGCGTCTTTATACCAGAGTGTTTGATCCATGAACTAATTGTAACTTGCTTTTACTTGTGTACTTGCTAGGAAGATGAACTCGAAATGACCAATCCTATCCCAATTAGAAAACCACCGAACAGGAAAAGCGACGTGATCTTTTCTCCCAAAAAAAGCCATCCCAAACCGATGCCGACCACAGGCTGAGCAAAGAAAGTAAGTGAGGCTGCGCTTGCATCAAGGACGGCAAATGCAGTATTCCACAGGATCATTGCCAGGGCTGTCGATATGACTCCCAAAAAAAGCACGCCTCCCACTACCCCCAAGCTGATCTCTCCGACCCCAACTGTATTCAACTCCCACGCGCCTGCTGGGATGGTAACCGGCAACCCGCCGAAGAAAGCAACCAGACTGAACGGCAGGACATCCAGACTCTGCGTCAATTTGCGAACAAGCACAGAATATAACGCCCAGGTGATCGCCGCGCCAAATAACAACAGGTTTCCAAAAAACAAATCCGGGTTTAGTTGTGCGGAGCGCGGATCGATCACAGCGACCACGCCCAACGTCGCGAGAAGAAGTGCAACGAGTCTTCGTGCAGTGATTTTTTCTCTGAGCAATAGCCAAGCAAACAAAAGGACAAAGGCGGGCGTGGCAGATGTCACCAACGAACCATTGGCGGCTGTGGATAATTTTGTCCCGAGGAATTGCAAACTCAAAGAAACGCCATAGCCAACGAACCCAACCGCTACAACTTGCAGGAATTGAATTCGAGAAATTTTCGGGAACCCTCGCAATACCAAAACAATTGCGAGGGTGATGATGCCTAATATAAGACGTAATGAAACTAATGTAAATGGTGGGATGATCTCAAGCACCATTTTGCTGACCACATACATGCCACCCCAAATGGACGCCGCGCCAAGCCCACAGAGGATGCCGATGAGCGTTTTGTTATTCAATTATTAGAGCCTGTTGTCTTATAATATTTTCGTGCTACCTTATGCACATACATTTCCCCTTGATTCACAAATTCCATTTTCTCTAAATACGTCTGGTGAATGGCACTTCCGCCCTCCGAGACGAAACGGCGGATGCCACGCTGAATGAAGAACGCCGCATTCTCATCAAAAATAAAACGTGCTACTTTAAAATCACGATAATTCGGGATGACATAATCAAGCTGGACATGCGCCTCTTCACCCTGTACCTTTGCGATGAACAAGCCCACTGGCATCATGTTACGCAGAATGAAAAAGCAGAGTAAGTCTTCTTCGGGTTGATAAGTGTAGGTTGGAATAATTTCAGTAATATCATCCTTGAAAAATTCTACGAAGGCGCGCAGGTATTCGCTTTTCGGTGAGACTTCAAGAAAGGTGAAGAAGTCCTTTTGCTGCCACATCTGGAAGAGATAATACAGATCAATGCAAACGATGAGTCCATTCAGGAACGCAACCGGGTATGCACCCAGCAAGACCCCGTAAATGGTAAAGAATAACGCACCAAACAGGTTGATGATCCGCAGGCGCAATAACGATTTCATCATCAATGAAACTGCGACGAGGATCGAGCCGAGATAGCCGATAAGTTCCACAGAGTTGATATTCATGCTTTAGAGATTATCACAAAACTCCCGCAGTGACGACTGCAGTAAATTAACAATTAAACCTAACCTATCATCGCGTCGAGCGGAGGCTTTCGTGCTTGTCGAAAGATGTAGACGAGACGCCACGTTTCTTTAAAGACCTGCGCTTCGTCTGCGCTATGCTCCGCTCAGCGCGAGTTTCTTATTCCATATCGAAGGATTTGTTCCGCAAACGTTTGATATCCCCTTTTCTCTTTTTCTCTTTCAATCTTGCTTCTTTCGATGCCTTTGTCGGTTTTGTCTTTCTGCGCGCCTTTGGCTTTGCGAGTGATTTTCTTACCAATTCAACGAATCTTTGTAACGCATCTTCGCGATTCTGTTCCTGAGTTCGGAATCGCTTTGCTTCAATCAGCAAAACACCTTCACTTGTCATGCGCTTTCCTGCAAGATGAATCAGCCGTGCTTTTGCCTCTTCAGGCAGTGATGAATTATTCGCATCGAACCGTAGCTGCACTGCCGTCGCCACCTTGTTGACATTTTGCCCACCAGGACCCGAGGCGCGTACAAAGTCTATTTGCAGTTCATTCTCATTGATTTTTGTATTTGGAGAAATTTCAAGCATATATAAAGTATAACCCCCTCCCGCCTTCGGCACCCTCCCCCAAATCCGACGAACCCCAGTCGGAATTTGGGGGAGGCTGGGTGGGGGCGGGATCAAAACATCAACGCGTTCACCTTGTCTATTATATCGGGCGCAGGCCGGAGGTCCACTTCGGTGAGGCGGTTGAGGGGTGTATCCACAAGCTGATATATATCTGCCAGGGTTGGTCTATCCGGTGAAATATAGATCAATCCGGTGATAAGCCAATTATTGCGTTGCGCTTCTTCGAGTATGCGTAATGCTTCAAAGCGGTCTGTGGGATCGTGATGCTTTTCCAGGTTTTTCAAGACGACAATTGATCCATCGTGCATGGCTACTTCGCGGATCTCGCCTGCCTTCATTTCCTCTTCAAGCATGATCTCATTACGTGGCGGGACATATGTAATGTCATGAAGCGGCGCTTCATGTTCCTTGCCCCAGGGATAAGAGTAATGAGAGTCTTCGTTGTTGTTGAATGTAACGCAGGGACTGATAATATCAAGTATGGCGATGCCCTCATGAGAGTATGCGGCTTTGATGAGTTCCTTCACCTGCTTCGGGTTACCTGCAAACGACCGGGCGATGAACGTGGCGTTCGAAATGACCGCCTCCATGCAGAGGTCGATAGGCATATAAGGATTGGTGCCCTGCTTCTTTAACTGAAGACCTCTTTCAGCCGTTGCAGAGAATTGTCCTTTCGTAAGCCCATATACGCCATTGTTCTCGATGATATAGACCATGTTGACGTTGCGGCGCATGATGTGTTTGAACTGGCCCATGCCAATACTTGCGGTATCGCCATCGCCTGAGACAGCAACGCCTTTCAGCGTGTGATCGCCAAACAAGCCACCTGTGGCAATCGAGGGCATTCGTCCATGCAGGCTGTTGAAGCCAAAGGAACGGTTCATAAAATATGTGGGACTTTTGCTGGAACAGCCAATGCCGCTGAACTTCAACACGTCTTCAGGTAGAACACTTAGTTCATACAGGGCGCTGATGATCTGGTTCGAGATCGAATTGTGCCCGCATCCCTGGCATAAGGTGGTGGGATTGCCGCGATAATCGTGCTTTGCAAGCCCCACAAGATTTACATTGGCTGGCGCACCAGCCATGGGAAGTTGAGACATTAGTTTGCTCCTTTTGAACCGTTAGAAGGTTCGTTACGTGCTATGGCAGATGTGGGGACCGGATGAGCACCGTTGGCTTTTGCCAATATTCCCTCACGCACCCATTTTGCAGAAGCAGGCATGCCATCGCCAAAAGCGACGGATTTTAGATTCATAGCTGCTTCTGGATATGCCAGTGTCAATAACTTGTGGAGTTGCCCATCGCGGTTCATTTCCACGACGTAAATCACTTCATGCGCGTGGACGAAGTCATCCACGTCGTGTGTGAAGGGTGTCGCGCGCACACGCATAAAACTGGTTTTGATACCATGTTCTTTTTCCAGTTGGACGCGTGCTTCGTTGATCGCAGCCTCAGTTGATCCGTAACCGATAACGCCGATCTTTGCGCCTTCCGTCATGTGTGTTACAGATTTTGGCAAATATTCCTTCGCCGTAACAAACTTCTTCTTGAGGCGTTCCATGTTGCGCTGGAAGACAACATTATCTTCTGTATAACGCGCCTGTTCATCATGACCCGTGCCGCGTGTGAAATATGAACTGAGCGGATGTTTGTTGCCTGGGATCGTGCGATAAGGAATCCCATCTCCATCCTTATCCACATAACGGCCCCAGTTGCCTTTCAGTTCTTCGAGGTCTTTTTCCCAGAGGACTTTCCCGCGATCCATGGGCTTATCTGGATATTCAAAAGGCCTGCTCATCCACTGGTTCATGCCCATATCGAGATCTGACAAAACAAAGACGGGTGTTTGCAGTCGTTCAGCCAGATCAAAAGCCTGCCAGCCGAAATCGAAGCACTCGTTGATATTGCCCGGCAGGATAATAATGGTTTCACTATCGCCGTGCCCAATGGCATTTGCAAATGTAAGATCAGCCTGTGACGTGCGTGTGGGCAAGCCGGTGGAAGGACCAATACGTTGGATATCCCAGACCACCAGCGGCACTTCTGCATAATATGCCAGGCCTGCAAACTCAGTCATCAGGCTGAGGCCAGGTCCCGAAGTGGAAGTCATGGCGCGCAAGCCGCTCCAGCCGGCGCCGACTGCCATGCCGATGGCTGCCAATTCATCTTCTGCCTGCATGACCGCGTATGTGTATTTACCATCTTCGCGTTTGCGTAGCATAGGGAAGTAATCGTTCATCGCTTCGGCAAGGGAGGAGGCGGGAGTAATAGGATACCAGGATACAAATTGCGCGCCACCAAAGATCGAACCAATCGCTGCGGCCGTGTTGCCATCTGCCATGATCAGTCCGTCAGTTTTGTCCATGTGCTCAAGGTAGAACGGATCTTTCTTTTCCAGGTTTGCCTTTGCCCATTCTGCGCCAGCCTTTACCATGTTGAAGTTCATGTCAACCGGCTTTTGCTTCCCTTTGAAGTGAAAGCTCAGCGCGGCATGGATCGTTTCAAGATCGATTCCGATCATTTGCGCAAGCGTGCCCACATAGACCATGTTCCCAACGAGATCACGGAAATCGTTGGGAATGCTTGGGTCGCCGCGTACGATCTGCTTGATAGGCATGGGGTACATAGCAATATCTGCGCGCGTGATGGGCTGCTTGATATCATCAGCGTAGTAGAAAGCTCCGCCTGGCGCGACAGAGGCGAGGTCCCGCGTGAACGAGTCGGGGTTGATCGCAACAACAATTTCCTGCTCTTCACGCCGCGCAAGGAAGCCATCCTTGCTGGCACGAATCGTATACCAGGTGGGCAAGCCTTGAATATTGGAGGGGAAGAGGTTCTTTCCTGAAACGGGAATTCCCATCTTGAAGATGGCGCGCAGGATAGTGGTGTTAGCTGTGGAACTGCCTGAACCGTTCTTTGTTCCCACGATGATTGAAAAATCGTTTACTACTTTATCCATGATGCTCCTCGTATTTATGTCATTGCGGGCTTGAAAGGCAAAGCAATCTCTCACTAATTACGGAATTGCTACATCGTCTGCGCTTCGTCTACGGGCTCCGCCCTCCGCTCAGCGCGAAGCGTCTCGCAATGACATGACGTATTATTTATGGTCTATGATACAAAAGGTCGGTATGCGTGATGAGCGCTTCATAGCCGGCTTTGAAATCATCCTTGCAAATCGCTTCCACCATTTTTTGGTGATACTGCCAGACTTCCTGTAAGTATTCATAGCCGCCGGTGAGTATATTCAATCTCATTGCCTCATAGGCATCCCAATATGCCTCAAGGATGCCTGTAACGAACGGATTCTCCAAACGGCTATAGATGAGCAAATGCAAACTGCGATGTTCCTCATGTGGAACTTGAATAGGTGTGCGGCGCAATTTATCCCATGCGCGTGCGACAAGCGCTTGCAGTTCTTCCTTATCTTTTTCTGTTAATTTTTGGACGGCTTCATACCAATAAGCAGACTCAACGTGATTCCGCAACTCGGAATATTTTTGGAAGTGACCATCGCCAAGCGCCAGCGCGTACCCCAGACTTTGACGAATAGCAGGCGTGAACGAAAAAGAACGCCGCCGCGTTCCTCCACGCCCGGGCTTAACTTCCACCAAACCAAGCGCACGCGCCACTTCAAGCTGCTCACGCAGGGATGCAAGGCTGACTCCCAACTCCTGGCTTAAATCAGTCAACGTTGGAAGGCCGTTCTCTGCCTCTTCATTTGTAGCCAGGTAACGAAGGAACTCGGAAATATCAGGGGATGCTTTTTCTCGAAATATCATATACTCTAATTAATCCGATTAATTAGAGTATATGACGCTTTGATAGTAAAGTCAAGAAGTTTCGGTTTTGTGGGATGGAAATGTAATATAGAGTGCCAAGTTCCAAGTGTCAGGCGTCAAGTGCCAGGTTTTGGCCGTATGAAAGCAGCCGTTTGATAAAAGGTTTCGATTCAATGGAATAGTCTGGTAAGGTAAAATAGAGTCATGGCAACATTTACGCGCCAAGAAATCGAAGATGGCTTGAGAAAATCGGGCGAATTCGCACAGGCGAAAGGTCTCAAGATTCAATTGACTTTGGTCGGCGGTACTGTCATGGTGCTGCGCTGATGTGTGGTTTCAAGCGCCAGGGATTACAGTGCGCGCTCCTTCTCTTGAGCAATTGCTTGCCAGGAAGCTTTCAGCATGGCGTGACGATCTTGACATTTCAGATGCACGGCGTTTGTTGCAGGAAGTTGCCACTGGCAGAAAACGTGATGAATTGACTGCTCAATATGCCTTTTTGGATTTATGGGAAACATTATATGGAACTGATTGAACAACTTGCACAAGCTGCATTGGAGCGGGATCATTTGAAGTTGCGCAGCCTTGTGCAGGACTTGAAGCGTGCCAATGTTGATATCAGCCATTTACCTCGACCTACAACAACAGACACGCGCCTGCTTGCCATTACTGCTTCTCTCGTCGAGCTTCTTGCATTGCGCCAAAAGCGAATACCGCCTGCATGGACAAAAGAAATTGGTCCTTTGAAAGAACCATTTTTCCTGCTTGCATCTGCGGCCAGTATGAAACGCCTGCGAACCTTGTGTGAAACACAGTCACCAGAACCCATGCGAAAGCGATTGCTATATGCTCCCCCTCACTTTCTAGAGTTTGCATAGAAGTAGCCAAATACAAAAAATGTGCTCAAGTTGTGGGACTGTAAATCAATTCGAGCAACTGTCTTTCAACATCCTGCCAGGATGCTGTCAGATCGATACACTCCACCCTCATCACATGATCTTGCAATTCGATTCGTTCGGAAAACCTTTTATGGACGACTGGGTAGAGCAGGATGCCTATTGCTTGACGATGTGCCTCGGATATATGCTCTTGTGATTTCAAGTATGCATATAATTGATAGAGATGTGAAGAATCAAATATTTCCCTGCCCCATTGATTCTCGACCAGGCTGTGCGCAGTAAATTTTGTATCTAAAATGATCAATTGATTGGATGATTTTTCCTGAAGGACCAAGTCGGGGATCATAGAAGGCAGATAAGGGTTTGTATTCTTCTCGTGCCATTCAAGCCGCTTTTGGGGTGTGACGATCCACCCATTTAGATGAAGACGGAAGAAGTTGGCGACAAATCGTTCATAGATGTTATGCAACACCAGCGCATCACGGTCTAAAGCAAGCAAGGCATGTCCACCTGTCCATTCAGTTGGCATCTGACGCTGCAAAATGAGCCAACAGATTTCCAGCATCAGGCGGTAATCGTTGTCGTTGCGGCCCAGTCGCTGTCTGTGAATCAAATCAGGTGTAAGCTCGATCAGGTCTATGCCATCCAGGCTGCCTGTCAGATGGCGCAGACGGTGCCGCAGCGCATTGGTTTGATCGGCATCCGGTCCGAATTGACCCGTTTGAATCAGTCTGGCGAGAGTGGTGCGGATAATCTGATTCTTCGGCGCATTGGCGCTGTACCGTTGATATTCACAGTATGCTTCGCCATGTTCAAATGAGCGACGTTTGAGGCTATCCGCAAAATCGATACGTCCGCGAATTCCCCGAAGCGTGCCTGCCTCATTCACATAATCAGCTCCCAGCCCGATGCGCAATCGTCCATGCATTAGTTTCATCAATATGAATGCGAGCAGGGCATCCAGAGTGGGTGCACTCTCCATGTCGGCTAGCATCCAATGGTTTTTTAAAGGTATCTCATTCCAGGCATAAAGCAGCATGTGCCACAGATTACGGATGGGTATGCCGTGCTCTGTGCGCTGAATGGATTCTGCCAAAGGATGAGAATTAAGTGCGGACATCAAGCCAATAGTCTCTTCTCAGCTTCTTCGGCTTTCTTCGGATTATCGAACCAGTATTCTTTTAACAACGGGATGATCTCGGTACGCACAATTCCCTCGTACCAGTTTTTATCCAGCCCTGCAAAATTGTCACCACGCGGAAGGAAGAAACTATGACCGATCTGATAGTTCTCTCCAAGCAGCGGATCTTCCCTGATCTCCTGATTCAGTTCAGTCAGGCGTTCCATGATCAGTTGCACGAGGCTGGCATCCATTGATCTAGCTATCAGCCATTGACGGAACAGTTCGCTGTCGAATTGAGGTTTCAACGTCACAAAGACGAAACGGCGGCGCAGGGCATAATCCACCATGGCAAGTGAACGGTCTGCCAGATTCATCAAACCGATCAGATACAGATTCGGCGGGACAAAGAAGTGAGGCTCGTCTTCGTTTCGATAGGTGAGCGGAAGGGCAAACTCAGGACCTCGTTTATCTGCTTCGATGAGCATGAGCAGCTCACCGAAGATCTGACTTAGATTGCCACGATTAACCTCATCGATGATAAACACATATTCACGATCCGGGTCTTTGATCGCTTTCTGGCAGAAATCATAAAAGACGCCATTCTGCAAAGTGAAACTGCCAGCCTTGCCTGCTACAGGGCGATAGCCACGGACGAAATCATCGTAGGAATAAGATTGATGGAACTGCACTGTTTCGAGCCGCTCATTATCGATTTCCTTCATGAGCGCAAACGCCAGTTTCGGTGCGATGAAAGTCTTTCCTACACCAGGAGGTCCCTGCAGGATCATTGCCTTCTTGGAGTGCAATCGCTCAAGAATGTATTTCAATTCTGCTTCCGTGAGAAACACACCAGAAGCAATTAGATCCTCGATGCTATAAGGCGGTTTGCTTGCTTCAATATATTCAGAGAGGATGTGATCTGTTTCACGCAGCGACAGGAAGCGTCTGCGGAACCAGTCATGATCCTGTTCCTTACCATACCAGACGAAGTCCCTGAGTTTTTGGGCATATTCTTTAAGCCTGTAATTATCATCTGTGCGTAAGTGCCAGATGGTATTTCGATTGGTATAGAAATACCACGTCTTCTCTTCAAAGCTAGGATCCCATTCCACTTCGACAGTCCGGCCGTCGTTCCGGTTCGCAACGATCGTTCCAATCGCTTTGATGGTCATGCGCGAGATGGTTTTGTTACGGGCGTCGAAGGGCAGGTCTTTGCGCTGGGTGGAGGCGGCTTTGATGGCGATCTTGTCGTTCACGCGCATCGACATGACCTCGTTGATGTAACGGTTGTAATACCCGTTTTCCCAGATGCCTTCTTCCAAAAAGTGCTGGGTCTGGTCGGCTGGGTCACGATCATCCCAGTAGGCGCCTGCAAGCCAATAGTTGATTCCGCCCCAGGCGCGATATTCGGCTTCTTTGGATTCGGCGACCTTTCTTGCCCGCTCATTTTCTGCTCCCCAGGCTGCCAGCGATAGTTCGGGGAAGGGCTTTTCATCTTCAAGAATCGATGCAACCGTCTGGGCGTAGAACTTCGCTGTCAATCCGCCTTCGGGCAATCGTATTCCCAAATAGGATCGGCTGGTCTGATCGAGGTTCAGAAACGTATACGGACGGATCCAATAGAGCCCCATGGTGAGGTTGACGTTGGTCTGTTTGACGGTAAGCGCCTCATCGAAGGCTTCCAGAAATTCCTGGTTCTCCAACGGGTTCTCTTCGAGCGCCAGATGGAAGACACGCCACAGTCGTGCCACGTCGCTGATACCCCTGGACTTCTGGTTCGGGAAGAACCAGGACTTCATATTGTTCAGTATGGGCACACCGTTGAAATCTTCTGGCAGTTCGCTGCCCAGTTCGAAATACTGTTTCATCTGTGAAAGGATGGCGAGTCGCTGGTCATACCCGATACGCCGGTTGAAGACGCCAAAGAAGGTAAAGGGATCGATCTCTTTGAGCAGGAAGCGTGCTCCATCTCCATCTTTATCATTGAGGGGCGTGACAACAAATCCCTGCGTGCGAAGCTCTTCCAAAAAGGAGATCAGTTCTGGCTGTCTATGTTCCCACCCAGCCAGTTTCTCTGCCAGCCCCTGATAGAAAGGTATCCAGGTGAATTGGTTCACCGTTGTAGTTTTTGTAACTCTGGAGGAACGTTGCATCTCAATCACTCCATACTTGATCAGCTCAATAATTCCGACTGATTGGATATTCCTATTTTACACCTTGTATATGACAATTGGCTTAAGCAGGAATGGGTGTTAATTCCAATAAAGTCGTACTGGAGGGGAGTCTCACAAAGTCGTATCAGGAGCGGGCATTTGTGGAACAGCCTTTGTTTATCATTTCCCTTCCCCAGACGTCGCCATTTCCGGATCGTGAAACTACTCAGACCTAAATGCCGGACGATCCTCCGGTCTGCTAGTCCTTTTTTAGACAACTTCCCAGTCCCTATTCGCTCTTCCGGTGTTGTCACACGCATGGCTCCCCTCCTGTTCTCCCTTCCAGACAAGGATAGTACACATTCAGTGCCTCTACAAAGTGTGATACGACTTCTTGAGACTCCTCAGGTATGACTTAATGGAAATTGACATCACCCCGAATTTAATCTTTCAAGCTCTTAGCCACGGACACTTGCACCTGGTGTGATTTGCTTAGCAAATCATGCAGGTGTTTCACTGATTTACATGAAATAAGCCGACCCGGTCCAGCGGTCGGCTTTTCGTTCGGCTCATTTCGGGGCAATTAATTCAAAACTTGTACTGAGCCTGTCGAAGTATCCGTGACAATCGGTACAATCCGTGGCTGAATCCTTAAGTTTGGGTTAATCATGTGGCGCTGGGACTCATCAGCAACGGAGTGAGGGAAGTCTTTTACTCCGTTTTGCCACTATTTTCAAGACGTTCACGAATTTGGGCGAGCAGTTTTTGTATTTCATCCCGTTCGCTGATCGTCTGATGCAGAGAAGCCTCGAAGGAGTGTCTTTCCGCCTCTGAAAGGTTTTCGAGCAGGTGGCTATCGCGCGTGATCTGCACGTTTTTCTGCTTCAGTTTTGCTTCAAGTCGTTTACGATACCCCTGGTAGAAATCCAATTCATTGATGGGTTTGTGTGCTGCAGGCTCACCCTGTTTGATGAAGTTTGCGATCATCGGCAGGAACGACTCGATGTCAACTGGCTTTTCGATAAAACGAGTGACGCCGATGGTGAGTGCAAAATCCTTGTCTTCAGGTGTCACGTAAGTGGCAGAGAGAAAGATCACTGGAATGTCACGGGTTTGCGGATTCAAGCGCAACCTGTGCACAAGACTGAACCCATCCATGCGGGGCATCAGAATGTCGGCGATGATGAGCGTGGGGTGTTCCTGCTCAATAGCATCCAATGCTTCCACGCCATTATGCGCCGTGACCACGCGATAGCCCTTGAATTTGAGTGTTGTATCGAGGAGTTCAAGGATATCGGGCACATCATCTACAACAAGCACGTAACCTTGTTGGATATCCATGTCGTTATTTTAGTACTGCATCTTCAATTTTGAAAATGACGCTATGGTAATGATATGATTGTCTAGGTACAAAGTTATCGTCATTGCGAGCCCAATAGGGCAAAGCAATCCCCTACGCCGTGAGGGACGCTACGCGGCTTCGACCTCCGCGACGGACAAATGGTCTCCCATATCGCGACCATAATGGGCTTTCAGGATGATGCCCTCTGGCGAAATAAGAAAATCCGCAGGCATTTTACCCATCTGCCAGTCTACACCGCCCCAGAAGCCATAGCGCATCGAGCGGAC
>JAKEFL010000081.1 GCA_022616105.1 Anaerolineae bacterium
ACGACGCCAATGATTTTCCATTATTCTGCTGTGGGCAGACCCGGTCATTTATGGGTTTAGCTTTCTAATCGGGGTCATGACGCCAAGGCGTCACGCCACCAACAGTGGGGTTGATATTACATAGCATATCGTATACAATACCGTAATGAGTGTTCCCAACATTGTTATTGACACCAATGTTGTCATTGCCGCCTTGCGCTCAAAAAGGGGCGCATCCAATAAATTGCTTTCGTTGGTTGGAACAAGTAAGTTTGAAATTCATGACTCAGTTGCCCTGATTCTTGAATATGAAGAGGTTCTTCAGCGTCAGAGAACCGAGCTTGGTTTATCACAAGATGAAGTGTCGATTTTTATTGATTCACTGTGCGCAATGGCTCATCACCACAAGATCTATTTTCTGTGGAGACCGTTTTTAACGGATGTCAATGATGAACTCGTGCTGGAATTGGCAGTTTCTGCAAACTGCGAATATATCTTGACACACAACGTGCGCGATTTCAAAGGCAGCGAAAAATTTGGTATTAGAGCAATAACCCCGAAAGAGTTTTTGCAAATTATTCGTGAGGTGTAACTATGAGCGCATTAAGTTTACGACTCCCCAAATCATTACACGAGCAACTTCGTGAATTAGCACAAGAAGAAGGCATTTCAGTTAATCAATTTGTTGTGCTTGCGGTGGCTGAAAAAGTTGCTTCCATTTCTACAATTGAATATTTGGAGAAACGAGCAAAGCGCGGTAGCCGCGAAAAATTTCTTGAAATTCTCAGCAAAGCTCCTGATGTTGAACCCGAAGAGTCTGATAAATTGTAACGGTGGCTAACATAGCGTTTCTAAGAAACAGATATAGGCTATTTGGCTGGAGAAATCTACTGGCGAGTTAACCACAAAAAGGCGTCGCGCACGTTTTCGAAAACGACGCCCAGGATCTTTCATCATTCATCTGTGGGCAAACCCGATCCCTTAAGGTAGATAGCCGCTTCGCGTAATCGGGGTCGTAGCGCCAAGACGCCACGCCACCAGTGGATAGATCATTGTAACCATGGTGCAGCACGGGACTGCGATGGCGCCAGGGCGCCACGCCTCTCCACTGCTTTGTACGGCTTATGTGTCTGCCAATTGGCAGTATACTCCCATTGCGCTCCTGTGGCGCCACGGCGCATAGGATGTACCCATCCTACGGAGGCGCAGCGCAGCGGATTTGGCAGTACGCGCCGCGTTTTTTAGGCAGTTGCCTGGCTGGAGCGGAGTCTCGTTTCGATGGCGAATCCACGCTCCCACCCACCGCAGCTAACGCCAGCCGTTAGGCGTACAATTACAACTGAAACAGTATAACCCCCGGTCGGATGAATGAAACGAAGTTAGAAGAGTAGGAGGAAGAAGGTGATGACCATCATTGACAATGAAATGTTATGGCGGCAGTTTGGAGCCGCAATCGACATGTTAAGTGACGCTCTGCGCGACTGCCCGGACGAACTATGGGAAAAGAGCCTGTGGGAAGACCAGCCAGACCAGTGGGTAGCAACTGGCTTCTCGGCGTTCTGATATCTAGGCTACCATACGCTCTTCTGGCTGGACCTATACTTAACCGGGGCGGAAGAGGGCTTTGCTCCGCCTGCGCCATTTGACCTCGTTGAGATGGAAGCAGACGAAGTCCTGCCGCGGACCTATACACGCGAGGAACTTCTCCGCTACCTGGACCACTGCCGCCGAACATGCCAGGAGACCATTGGCGCGCTGTCAACCGAACAGGCTAACCGATTGTGCAGGTTCGCATGGGGCGAGCTGCCCTTTGCAGAGCTTCAGCTGTACAGTCTGCGTCATGTTCAGGAGCACGGCGCACAACTGCGCATGTTCCTGGGACAGCAGGCGGGAAAATCCACAAGGTGGGAACCTCAAGCTCAGTAAAAATCTCATCAGCTGATCGATATCTACAAGAAAGGTGAGCCTGCCAAAGTGTGTGCCAGAACGGTGGGATTCACCCCCAGAAGTGCTATATACTGAGAAGGAAGATCACATGAAGTTCACGATCCATCCGCTTACACCTGATCTTTGGCCCGCGCTTGAAGATCTGTTTGGCGACAGTGATGTATGCAGCCGGTGTTGGTGCATGTACTGGAGGATAGGCGCTGCCTACCGAAGGAAGCCAGGCAAGATGAACAAGGCGACGTTTCGAGAGATCGTGGAGCGTGGTCCCCCGCCGGGCCTAATCGCCTTTGACGGCGACGTGGCAGTGGGCTGGTGCCAGCTCACTCCGCGCGATCAGGTGCCCGAGCTTGATCGTACCTGGCGGCTCAAGCGCGTGGACGATTTGCCGATGTGGTCGATCACCTGCTTCTATGTGCGCAAGGGCTATCGCAAACGGGCGTTACGTCTGCGCTCATCGCCGCAGCCCTGGACGCCGCAAAGCGCGCAGGAGCGCCCGCGCTGGAAGCCTACCCTCTGGATGCGAATTTGTCGACGAGCAGTTCGGATACTGGTTATGTTTCAGCCTTCGAGCGCGCTGGATTTAAGATGGTTGCTCGTCATACGCCGCCTCGCCCGATTATGCGCCACGATCTGAAGGCGATCAAGAGGAAACTTCCCAAATGAAATCAAATCTCCACTCTGCTGTCGTCAAGCAGCTTCGCCGCAAGGTTGACCCCGATGAATACAAAGCCATCCGCCAATTATGGATCGATCACTCTGTTGCCGAAGATTCACGTGATATCCCAGGCTTAATGGCAACCCTCACTGAGGATTGCGTCTACACTGTGGTAAACAGTAATGTGAGTTGGCATGGCAAAGAGGGCGCGACACAGTTTTATCAACAACTGCTTAGGGCATTCCCCGATATTCACTTCGATTTGCAGTATATCGTTATTGGTCCTCAAGGAGTCTTTGAGGAAGCGCACGTCACAGCCACGTATCAATCCCAGTGGCTGGATATGTCTCCGCCCAATGGTGAGCCAATTCAATTTGACGTAATTCTTTTGTTTCCCTGGGAGCCCAAACGACAGTTATTTACCGGAGAGCGGGTTTACTTCTTTAACCTCGGTTTGAGATAATAGAAATCAACCACCTCGATTACCGCTCCATCATCTCTTCCAGCCGCTTCTTCACATCGGGCCATTCTGTATCCAAAATGCTGTAATACACTGAATGACGGTAATGCCCATCGGGCAGAATCATGTGGTTGCGAAGCACGCCTTCCTTCACTGCGCCGATGCGCTCGATGGCTTTTTGCGACCGTTCGTTGCGCAAATCGGTTTTCAACTGTACACGGATACATCCCAGGGTCTCGAAAGCATGACTCAACAATAAATATTTACATTCGGTATTGACTGCTGTCCTCTGGAACTCAGGTCCATACCATGTGCCGCCGATTTCGAGTCCGCGATCATCCGGCATGATATTCAAATAACGCGTTGCACCTGCCACACGACCCGATTCAAGATGAATGACAACAAAGGCTAGATCTGTTCCGTTCTTTTCACGAGAGAGAACATCCAATACCCAGTTGCGCATGTCGTCAACTGTATTGATTTTGCCGTACACCATAAAGTCCCAAAACGGTTGACCGATTCCGATTTCAGCCAGCGCGGGAACATGCGCCTCGGTCATTGGCTCAAGCCTCACATGTTTGCCTTGCAAGATAATGGGCATTATTTCCATCATTGCTCCTTTATCGCGAAATAATCCTCACGATTTGAAAATTGCTCCGGTGCCCGCGCTTCGACTTCCACTTCGCTGTCGCTCAGTGTCCGCTCAGCGCGATGATTTTAGAATTTTAGCCATTCCTCTTCAGGTGTATCTTGTGTTGGGAGATAAGGCATCTTTGGTCCTTCCACTCTAAGCAATTCACTGAGCGCGGCACGCATGGCAGTGCGATCATCCCACAAAAATTCACGCGCGCCGAAACACATGGATTGTTCATGTCCCTTGCCGCAGGATAAAACGATATCGCCTGGACGCGCCAATGTCAAAGCAAATTTGATTGCCTCGCCTCGATCGGGGACGCGCCAAAACGTCTCTCCCTCGCGTCCTCCCTTGGACCCTTCGACTCGCTCAGGGCGGGGCCTCGCGCCTGCCGCCATTTCCTCAAGGATTCTATCCAACGACTCTGTGCGCGGGTCTTCGGCTGTGAGCACGGTTAGATCCGCTAACTCTGCTGAAATCTCTGCCATCATGCGGCGTTTTTCTTTATCGCGCAAACCTGCGGAGCCGAAGACAGCTATGACGCGGGGATTCTCCCTCACCCCTAGCCCCTCTCCCCGCTTCGTCTCACCTGCACTTGCGCCAGGTGCAAGTGTCGCTGCCGCTCCGCTCAGCGCGAATGGGAGAGGGGGACTCCCCAGCATCTTTCTCGCAGTTTCCAACGTGACTTTCAAGGCGTTTGGTGTATGGGCAAAGTCAACAATAGCTGTGAAGTTCTGGCCCATATCAATGCGTTCCATGCGCCCAGGGATTCCCTCAAGAGATGCAATGCCTTGTGCAGCAATTTCAGGTTTGATTTTCAATCCGTAAACTGTTGCAGTCAATGCTGCAAGACAATTCGAGACATTATATGTCCCGACCAATTTGCTTGAAACGGGAATACTAAAATCCTTGCTCAGTGCCGTAAAGCGAATTCCCGATGGGCTGTATTCAATATCCACCGCGCGGACGTCGGCATCTTCACCTAATCCATAATTCAGTTTTCTTACTTTGATAAAGCGATTTAAGAAATCAAATGACCTGGCATCATCGCGATTAATTATTCCCAATCGTGGATTGCCATGTGGCTTTTCAGACGTTTGTTCCAAACTTGAGAATAATCTCGCTTTGGCAGCGCGATAATTTTCGTAGTTCCCATGCTCATCCATGTGTTCGTGTGTGATGTTTGTGACAATGCCAATGTCGAACTCGCACGCGTCCACGCGATATTGTGACCAGCCATGAGACGTGGTTTCCAATACAACGTGAGTCAAGCCAGCTTCCACCATCCTCGCAAGATAGCGTTGGACATCATGTGCATCTGGAGTTGTGACATGGAATCCGGTATCCAACACTTCATCGCCGATCACCGCGTTGACAGTTGATATCATGCCTGCCTTGATCTTTGCAGCCAGCAGGATTTGATAAATCAGATTCGTTGTGGTGGTTTTGCCGTCTGTGCCCGTGACGCCTAAAACTGTCAGCTTGCGACCGGGCCAGTTGTAAAACGCGGCAGCTATCCAGGTCAATGCGCGACGCGGGTTTTCCAATCCAATGTATGTGTGGGTCGGATTGGCAATCCGACCTACCTCACCCACAACTGCGACGGCGCCATTGTCAATCGCGTTTTGAATGTAATCATGTCCATCTACATTGCCGCCTTTCAAAGCGACAAAGAGATGTCCAGGTTTAACTATGCGGCTGTCTATCGAAATTCCAGTGATTGGAATATCAGGAACATTTGCCATGCAAAAGGGCAATGGCAACTCTGCGAAGATATGCTGTAGTGATTTTTGATTGGACATGGAGTAAACAAAAAGGGCCTTGGCAATTTTACCAAAACCCAAAATCCATCATAAACCTGACATGTCTCCACGAGAATGTTGTGGGTTATGACCTTTGTCCATACGAAAAACGATGCTTGTAAGAATGCAAATGAGACATGTCAGGTTTCAGAATTTAGAACAAATTTAATGCGGCTGCATCTGACCAATTAAACCACGGGGCGAAGACTGTACCGATCAAAATCACACCAATCGTAAGAACACCCAGTGCAATTGCATACGGAAGCGTCAACGGCACAGGATGGTTTTCCTCGTCCTCGTTCGGCATACGATATAGATACACAAACTTCATCACGTTCAGATAATAGTAGGCGCCAACCACTGAGTTGAGGATGCCTAGAACAACGAGCCAGGTATAGCCAGCCTGGATGCCCGCGGCAAAGACAACAACCTTTGTCACAAACCCGGCAAAGGGCGGCATGCCCGTCAGCGACAGGAACGCGGAGAGCATCATCAATGCGAGAATCGGATTTCGGCGACTCATCCCAGCATAATCGCGGATATCTTCCAGCCCGGTGATGCGGCTGTATGCCATTACGATACCAAAGGCAAGCAGATTAGTCGCGATGTACGCCGCGAGGTAGAACACCACACTTGCCGCACCCAATTGATTAAACGCCACGAAGCCAATCATGGCATAGCCTGCGTGTGCCACGGATGAATATGCCAGAAGTCGCTTGATGTTCGTTTGTGGCAATGTAAGAAGGTTGCCAACCGTCATTGTGACAGCGGCAAGAACAGCCAGCGCAACTGTCCATGAGGCTGCGTAAGCAGGGAAGGATACAAAGAACAAACGGATCAGCACTGCAAAGCCCGCGGCTTTCGAGGCAGTAGACAGAAATCCCGCAATCGGAGTCGGCGAGCCTTCGTAGACATCGGGCGCCCAGAAGTGAAACGGCACAATGGACACCTTGAACCCAATCCCCACCAGAATAAGAGCCAGCACGCCAAATGCACTGAGCAAAGACAAATCACCCGCTTTGAACAGTTCCGCCAGTTGATACAAATCCGTTGTCCCTGCGAAGCCAAAGACCAGACTAAAGCCGTAGAGCATGATCGTAGTTGTAAGAATCCCAAAGAGCAGATATTTGAATCCTGCCTCTGTTGATCTATCGTCAGCGAGGAAAAAGCCTGCAAGGACATAAAGCGGAATCGAGGTGGTTTCAATCGCGAGGAAGAGCATGATCAGGTCGGAAGAAACAGCCATCAGGTCCATACCCAGAAGCGAGGCGAGGAGGAGAAGATATGCTTCACCGCGCTGCCCGAGTCTTTCACTATCCATCATGAGGAGAGCCGTCGCCGCGCCCGCGAACATGAACAGCATCTTGAAGAAGAATCCCAGCCAGTCGAAGCGGACCATTCCCCCGAGTGTGGTTATCGGCTCACCTGGTTGACCGAAAAAGAGACTGATGATCATGGAAACAAACAACCCACAGGCAGTGAGCCAGCCAGCATTGCGTCGGTGTTCTTCCTTCCAGAATGGTTCAATGACCATCAAAATCATGCCGAGAAGAAGGATAAGGATTTCAGGGAGGATGGATGCAAACAGCGTCGAGGTGAACACTAGAAACCTCCCAGCAGGCGCAGGATATTCTCAACGCCTTTATCTACCATTGGGACCATGAAGTTGGGATATAAACCGATGAGGATCATGAACAAACAAAGTGTTGTGATCGCCACTTTATCCAGCGCGGTGATGTCAGTGACATGACCTTCAAATTTTTCAGGCATTTGCCCAAAAAACACTTTACGAACATTGAGGAGGATATACCCGGCCGTGATGATGATGGAGATACTCGCAATAACAGCCACCAGCCATTGCTCTTTCCAAACACCCAGGAAGATCGGGAACTCAGCCACAAAGCCAGAGAAACTGGGCATGCCCATCGAAACGAGACCTCCGATAATAAAACCGACAGCCGCGAAGGGCATCACTTTGTTCATGCCCCCTAGTTCAGGGATCTGACGCGTATGCGCCCGATCATAAATCATCCCGACGACCGCGAAGAAGAGAGCTGTCATCACACCGTGCGAGAACATCTGCAACCCTGAGCCAAGCAAACCTTCTCGATTGAGTGTGGAAAATCCCAGCATCACAAGCCCCATATGCGAAACAGAGGAGAAGCCGACCATATATTTGAAGTCCGTTTGCACGAAGGCGATATACGCACCATATACAACCGCCACGGCGGCAAAGAACATAATCAGCCATTGCCAGTGTTTTGCACCGTGGGGCAATAACATAATGCCTACGCGCAGAGCAGCGAACGCGCCGAGTTTCATCAACACGCCTGCGTGGAACATGGAGACGGCAGTCGGCGCGGCGACGTGTCCATCCGGCGACCAGTTGTGGAAGGGCCAGATACCACCCAATACAGCAAAGCCAAGGAAGACTGGCAGATACCATATATTCTGGAAAGTTTGTGAAAAGTCTGCACTCTCCATTTGAAGCATGTCGAATGAAAGCACGCCTGTATTTTGATATTGCACAATATACATCGCCAGCACGCCGACCAGGGAAACTACCGAGCCGATGAACAGGTACAACGTGAGTTTCATCGCAGCGTATTCACGCGTCACTGACCAGCCCCAGATGACGATCAACAAATACATCGGGAAGACTGCGATCTCATAGAAGAAGAACAGCATGAAAAGGTCAAGCGAAACAAAGACCCCAAACACCCCCCAGGCAAGGATGAAAAGAAAGGCAAAGAATTCACGCGGGCGGTCTTGAATTCCAGCCATCACATATTTATCGTCATCGCCCCATGAAATCAGGACACCTGTGAACATCACAACGCCCGTCAATAGAACAAGTGGCGTGCTCATGCCATCCACACCGAAGTAAAGGCTGATGCCAAGCGCAGGGAGCCAGTCATATTTCTCAATGAATTGATAACCCGCTGCTGTTTGGTCGTAGGTGAAATAGACCCAAGCAGAGAGGATCAAAGCAAAAATTGCAGCAGCGAGTGCAAGTGCACGGGCTTCGTTTTTTCGCTGTGCGGGGATGAGCAAAATGATTAGAGCCGCAACGAGGGGAGTGAATGTTATTACGCTTAAGAAAGGAAAATTCATAAATAACCTCATGCCCTCATCCCCTGCCCTTCTCCCAAAAGGGAGAAGGGAGTCTACTCTCCAACAAGAGAGGGTGAGGGCAAACT
>JAKEFL010000082.1 GCA_022616105.1 Anaerolineae bacterium
GCTCATTAGGAGTTGCCGTGATACAACGGTATATCTGGCCGCGCGGCGTAAAGCGACATTAATGTCGCTCTACATTTGGTGGCGCGTCACGGCGATTCCCAGAGAGTCGAAAATGTATTACATGGTTGATTCAGAAAACTTCATTAGTCTCATCACACCGTTCATGAGTGATATGACTTTCCCTGTAGATGATCATTTGCGCGGCGAGATAGCCTGGAAAGAGTGGATGATCACCACGCGGATTGACATGGCTGAGTATTGTTCAACTGCACTGCGTGCGATTCGATGCCACCAGAGTCAACTACCTACACTTGGCGCTCTTGTTGAAATGCAGGAAGATGTTGCAACGGCAGCCCTCGTCATGCAAGGGGCGTTCTATCGTGCATTTAGTTTGGTAAATGGTGGAAGAAAACTGGAAAAAGATTTGTTTGAAGGGATTCGACTTTAAGCCTGGATTCGGAAAGTTTGATGGCCTGCTTTTTACCTCCTACGATGTCATTCTGAGCCGCAGAGCGGCGAAGAATCTCTACGATTACATGAGAGACCCTTCGCTAGCGCTCAGGGTGACATTCCAAAAGGAGAA
Source organism: Anaerolineae bacterium (assembly GCA_022616105.1). Taxonomy (GTDB): domain Bacteria; phylum Chloroflexota; class Anaerolineae; order Anaerolineales; family Villigracilaceae; genus Defluviilinea. Next base: position 584 of record JAKEFL010000082.1, read on the forward strand.
AAATGAATGATCCTTTGAAACTGCTGGCTGTATTCCCTCATCCTGATGATGAAACGCTCGGGCTTGGTCCGACGCTTGCACGCTATTCCGCAGAAGGCGTTGAGACTTATCTCGTGTGCGCAACGCGGGGGGAGAGAGGCTGGTTTGAATCGGAGGGATCCAACCCGGGCTTGGAAGGAGTCGCCCGAATCCGTGAGGCTGAATTGAGTTGCGCTGCCGGGCACCTTGGGCTTCGTGAAGTAAATTTTCTTGATTACATTGACGGCGATGTGGATCAGGCTAACCCTGAAGAGATCATTGGAAGGATCGTCGCACATATTCGCCGCATCAGACCTCACGTCGTGGTGACATTTGCACCCGATGGGAATTATGGGCATCCCGACCATATCGCGCTTTCACAATTCGCGGCAGGCGCGCTGGTCTGCGCGGCAGATCAAAACTTTATAGATGCGGACAGGCAATCCGCACATCGTGTCTTGAAGCTTTATTACATGGTAGATTCAGTTGACGTCGTAAGCATAGCGAATGAAGCTTTTGGCGGCATCAGTATGGAAGTGGATGGCATGACACGTCATCACATTGGCTGGGAGGATTGGCAGATCACCACGCGTCTTGATAATAGCAAATACATGGATGTCGTACAAAAAGCTATGTTGTGCTACAAGTCTCAACTGCCCGGATACGGTCCGATTTCGGGCTGGCCATTGGATGAACTGGCGAAGGTCTTTGGTACTGGAAACTTTTACCGCGCCTACAGCCTTGTGAACGGTGGCAGAAAAGTTGAGACCGATTTGTTTGAAGGATTGAGATAGAAATAATTGAAACTTTTCGTCCTGAGCGGACGCTGAGTGTAAGTCGAAGCGGCAGTCGAAGGACATTTCAGGAAGTGCGCTTCGACTACGGTGCATCCTTCGGCTATCACTCAGGATACACCTCCGCTCAGCGCGAAGCAACCTTCAAAAAAATTCAATCGGTTTATGATGAATTTATGTGAATACAAAGGATTAAGAAACTGCATGATATTTCCGCGATTTATACTACTTGGCAGCCTTGTGCTTGTCGCATGTCAGCCGGCTACAATCACTACCACGCCTTCCTTGTCGAGCACTACAGCATCCCCAACAGGAACTCCTACCATACTACCTCCAACCTTAACAGAAGCACCCACATCGATTCCCACTATCCCAGATTCTATTGTTGAATTGAATGGTGCAGAAGTTCAACCAGGCTTTTCATTAATTAAATTTGCAGACTTATACCGCCCAACGTCTTTTGCGTTTGATACGCAGGGAAAGATGTACGTCACATCTCAGGACGGCAATGTCTATATTCTTCAAGACGAGAATAATGACGGCCGCTCGGATTCGCGATTCACTTTCGCAACAGGTTTTTATTTCCCATTAGGTGTGACTGTCCATAAGCCTACTGGCGATGTGTATGTGTCTCATCAGGGAAAGATTACAGTTCTTCGCGATACGGATAATGATAACAGGGCGGATGTGCAGAAAGTTTTTGCTGATAACCTTCCGTTTGAATTGCACCAGAATGACAATCTGAAATTTGGACCGGATGGCTGGCTATATATCGGAGTCGGTTCTACATGCAATGCCTGTGATGATCCCGACCCGCGTAGTGCATCCATACTGCGTTTCAATGTTGATACCGGTGAGAGCGAAATTTATGCGACAGGTTTCCGCAATCCCTTTGACGTTGCATTTTATCCGCCAACTGGCGAACTATTTGCCACCGACAACGGCCGCGATGACCTGGGAATGGACGCTCCTTTTGAGGAATTGAATCACATCCTCCGGGGTGGAGATTACGGCTACCCGGATTGTTGGAATGAGCAGGATATGTCTGGATGTGAGAATTCTATTCCTGCTGCAGCATTTTTCGAGTCTCATTCCTCTGCAAATGGATTGGATTTTTACATCGGTGAAAAGTTTCCCGCCGAATATCGCAACAATGCTTTCATATCCATTTTCGGTTCGTGGCTCAAGCCCAATGTGCAAACTGGAATATCGAGAGTAATTCTTACCTCTGATGGAAATACATATAAAGGTGAGACGTCCTGGTTTGTGCGTTTCCCTGCAGGTGTCATGCCTTTACCTTTGCTGTTTGGTCCTGATGATGCTTTATATATAGGTGACTATATCAATGATGCAATTTATCGTATCAGTTATGGTATGCCCTAGCTATCTTATGCGGGTAGTTCGTTCATCCGCTCAACTTCCAATTTTGCCCCTAGTTTGATATAGATATCCCTGGATTTTTTCCACAACTTTTTGCCTTGTTTCTTATCCCTATTTCCAAGTTCGTATTTTGCCCATTCGCGTAATGTGCGTGCCCGCTCGCCATTGAGTTCAGCCTCTGCGAAAATTTCCTCACTTTTTGCAAAGGAGGTTCGGGCATCATAATCCACTGATTGCTTTGTTTCCCTGTCTTTGATTTTGATCGGTTTTCCAATCTTCCCGGCTACCAGCCCAATCGCTCTCCACGCGCCGCCAATATTCTCCGGGGATTCATCCTCGATACTCTGTATGAGCCCCTGCTGCGCGGCATAAGTTGCATCTTCGTACCTGCCAAGCCCGAGCAGGGCTTCTGCATAATAGTTATAGGTGTTCGGCAAACACCATGAACCGGTGATGCCCACCGATCGAATCACTTGCCTCAGATCGGATTCAGCCTCAGCATAGTTCTTGAGTGCAACTTGTTCGATGCCCCGATTGGAGAGGAAGACGATTTCTCCATCCCGATACCCAATCTCGCGCGCAATCTCCAGGGCGCTATCAAATCTTTTGAAAGCGGTGTTGTAATCTCCGCGGGCGTCTGCTATGGCGCCCAGGTTGCTTAGCAGATCCATACCTTGTTGACGGTTGCCCAGTTCCTGAAAGATCTTCAACGCGTTCGTCCAATAAATTTCTGCCTGTTCGTAATGACCCGATACATATTGCACTGCTCCGAGGAGATTTAAGCATCGCCCCATTTCGTTAGGATTATCCAGTGCAGTGACAATCTTAAGTGCCTGTTCACCCAAAGATAACGCTGTGTGTGATTCCCTCAATCGGAAGCGGGCGGATCCCTGATTCCATAATGCTTTTGCAAGTTCCATCTGTGCGTCAGCTTTGCGCGCCAATGCTTCAGCGCCAATCGCGCTATCAAGAGAAGCACGATGATCTCCCAGATAACCCAGGGAGGTTGCACGGCCCTGTAAGGCACGTGATTGGGCCACAATGTTCCCGTTTTCTTCCGCGATTTTCAACATCGAATTGTAAATCTCCACTGCGTCGGTATATTGTGCCTTCCAGTTCAACACCTCTCCGAGTCTTGAACAGATTCCAAGTCTTTGAGGGATTTGTTCCGGTCCGCCATTTTCATTCAGGAAGGTTAGTGCCTTTTGGTAATAACCAATCGCGGCATCTGGTTCATAAGTGTCCTGTGCCTGCCTGCCAGCGCGGGCATACCATTCAGCTGATTCGAGCCATTCGCCAGCGCGCTCATAATGTTCACCTACGCGGCCCGCATATTCGCTTACACGTTCACCACTTATTTCAACCAAACCTTGCGCCGCCTGCAAGTGATAAACCGGCCGCAATTTCAAGAGAACACTTTCGTACGTCACATCATGAAGGATGGTATTTTTAAAGATGTACTCTGGCATTTCAGAAGAGGTTGATTCGTCGTACCGGTATACTAATTCTTTTGTTCTTAATGTATTTAACTTGTCCTGGATCGCGATGGAGGATGCTATATTTTGGGCTTCTGGATTCCGCATATTTTCAAGGACATTGGTCCAGAAGATGCGCCCTACAACAGAAGCCTGCTGCAAGGTCTCGCGCACATTTGTGTTGAGACTATCCAACCGAGCCTGAACCAGGCCCGTTAAAGTGGCAGGGACCTTCAGATCGGAGAGTCGATCCATTTCGACCCTCCATTGATCCTCCCTTCGAATAATGACTCCCCCTTCCATCAATATCTTAATCAGTTCTTCAATATAGAATGGACTGCCTTCAGCCTTTTTGATGATAAGGTCCGTCAGCGCAGGGGGAACCTCTGGCACCTTTTGCAGGATTTCTGCTATGAGTCGGTGGCAGTCACTTTCAGATAATGGAAGCAGGTTGAGGCGCAGGGTTTGAATCGAACCCGTCCCCCAATCCGGTCTTTGTTCGAAGAGAGTTGATCTTGTTAGCCCTACGATCAAAAGAGGCAGATCCGGTTTTGCATCCATGAGGTGATCGAAGAAGTCCAGCGAGCCTTTATCTGCCCAGTGAATATCTTCCAGAAAAATAACTCCTGCCTGCTGGCGGGTGATATCAGTAAAAAGCTGAGTGGCATAGTGGAAAGCAAGATCGCGAATCTGCCGCGCGTCTCCGAGAATGCCCCTAAGATGATGACTTTTGGAAAAATCGAACCCGATCAAGTGGCCGATAAAGTGAGCATACAAGTTAGCTTTTTTCTTGTTCCCGGTATAGCTTAAAATCCCGCGTTCCAACTTCTGACGCGCAACTGCGGCGCGGTCATGATCCTGGATGTTGAATGCCAGGGAGAGGATATCCCGCAGAAGAGCATAAGGGAGCTGCGCCATTTCCTGTGTGGCTCGCCCCTTGAAAAGGTGGACAGGGCGTTTCTGTGTATCGAGCCACCTGCCGAATTCAAAAAGCAAACGCGATTTGCCAAGCCCTGCATCTGCCACAATATTGACCAGGTATGTCTGTCGCTGATCCGCCGATTTCTCGAAGGCGGCTTTCATTTTCACCAGTTCTTCTTCGCGTCCGATGGTGCGTGTTTCAATGCCTTCAAGCCCGCGTGTTGTGACCCTAAAAGAGCGAGGCTTCAGTCCGTTTACGGTATAAACCTGAATTGGCTCACTTTTGCCTTTGACAGTGATTGGTTCAAGGGCTGTGACATCAAATATGCCCCGCACGTGCTGGTGGGTGTTATGAGTTATCAGGATTCCATCCAATGGTGCAGCACTTTGCACGCGATTGGCAAGATTCACAGTATCCCCTATGGCTGTATATTCGCCGATCGTGCCTACCGTGCCGAGCAGAGCAGGACCGGTGTTAATGCCGATTCGCAGGCGAATATTCCGCGCTTGAGAAGGCTGGCTTGCCCCCAACTTTGCGAGTTCTTTCTTCCAGTTGCGTACTTCAGCCTGAATTTGCAGGGCAGCTCGGATCGAGCGTTCCGGGTCATCTTCATGTGCCATCGGTGTGCCGAAAAGTGCCATGACTGCATCACCGATGTGCTTGTCAATGCGGCCGGCGTGATCGACAATGGCCTTGTCCACCCGCGACCACAGTGAATTGATCACACTGCTGACGAGTTCGTGATCCATCGTCTCAGCCATAGCAGTAAACCCAGAGACATCTGCAAACAATACAGTAACCAGCTTGCGTTGCTGAGGTTCATGGGTAATGCTGGATTCCGCATCAAGCCCAGTCAGTTTTTCCCGCATCGAAGCAAGTGCAATATCCGCGACCTCGTCTCCCAAAAGGGACCGTTTTTCTTCGAGGGCAGCAATTGCCTGCAGGAGCTCATCACGCTCGTTTGCGGCGGTAGATTTATCCGATGAATTCATTCAGAACCGTTAAAAGTGCGGCGATTTAATATTGTAACCTTTTCGCCATGCTACAGCATGATAATACGAGTACAATTTATTCAATTATCAAGCATTTTTTGCTTCTTCGCAACAGGTTATTTTTCCGGAATTCTTAACGTAAATCATGGATTTGCAGGAAATGGAGGTACATATTGAAGCAGGGACAGCACTATTTTAAGTGAAAATTTGGATCAGTTCTAGTTTATATGAGGAGACATATGAAAAAGAAATTTCTTTCCATGCTAACAGTTTTTCTTCTGACAACGCTGCTGACTTCGACAGCATCAGCGGCCCCGAATATCAAGTTATCGGGTGTTCAATTCAGACTGAGTTCGCTCGTCGCAGAGGGTTTCGCCAGCGGGCTGGGCAATACTGACGTGACGGTGGAGCTGAATGCCAGTGGTATACCTGCGGTTACCTGCACTAATCAAGGCGGTAACCAGGCTCCAGGGCAGAATCCGCCCAAGATTTCAGCGTCAGGTGAGCAGTTCCTGGTTCATGCGAACTATACAAAGAACGGTCGCAGCGCGTTCGGTGTCGAGACCGAGGAACCGCAGCCGGGCTTAACTGCAAAACAAATGGGATGCCCCAACAACACCTGGACGGCGACCATTGACTTCGTATTCTGGACGGACGCTACGATTTCCGTATATAACACTGCCACTGGTGCCTTGTTAGTGAGGCAGAATTATTCCTGTGTCACCACTCGCAATCCTGACACTGTCAGCTGTACACTGAAATAAATGAGCAGCTAAATCAATAGAAAAAATTGGGTTCCCAACGGAACCCAATTTTTTATGCAATATTCTTTTTCATCGAATACTTTAGTGCAAATTTATACACAGTACTCAACTTTTGAGCCAGTGCTTTTGCCTCCGGATTGCCTTGCCCCGCGGCTGCATCCACCTGTGCAACCAGTCCGATCAATGCCTCCATGAACTGGTCATTGATGAGTGCTTTATTATCGTCCAGCATTTTCTCAAGGGATGCTTCATCAGGAACATCCAATAATTGTTCGATGAATGTCACTTCTGGCGGGCTGGAAACTGCGCGTAAGACCTCAACCAATTTCTGCAATTTGCCCATTCGTTCATAATCGTTCTTTTCTGAGGCTTGCCGCAGCATCTGATTGACAATATCCACTGCGTCTTGCGTAAACCGATCCAGGTTGTCATGAACCGCCTTCGCAACATCGCTTTGTTTGAGAAGGGATTCAACGAATTCCTGCGCCTGTTTATAGCGCGCCTCCAGTTGCCTGTCGATCTCATTTGTGAAATCCAGCAGTTTCTCGCGTATGGATTCGAACTTTACTTTTTCGTCACCTGAAGCTTTCTCGATCTTTTCCGTAAGCAATTGGAAGAATTGATAATCCAGGCCGCCGCGCGCCAGACTCACGTATGCTTGCAGACGCGCGTCGTTTGGAGACTCGAGGATGAGCTCAAGCAGTACCTCGCGCGTAAGGCCCTGCCCCGCCGCTTGCAGGGACTTTTGAGCCGCCTCCAGTTCCCCGACGGATTCTTTCAACCCGCGTCCGAATTCGGTCTCTTCGAGAAGCTGCTTCTGGATATCAACCATTGCCCGCGCGACGGGTTCCTGTCCGCCTGCGGCTGCGCTTTGTGCAAGACGGCTGAATAACGCGAAGAACTGTTCATCGAACAGGTTGATATTTTGCTTGATGAGTTCACTGCGCACATCGTTTGAAGTGACTTGCAGGAGTCGCTCGATCAACGATACCCGTTCCTGTTGTTCCTTCAGCATCTCAGGCGTGATCCCATCTTTGCCCAGAATCGTTTGGACCATGGATTCATAGGTCAGGTTGGGAGTGGGATTGAGCAAATAACCCTTGCGTTTTTCGGGCGGCAGCCGATCCATGACCTGCTTGAGCAATGGTCCAATGATTTTCTCCTGCTCGTTAATGGGCACACTCAACTCAGGCGGGAAATAAGTGAGCAGAAGTTCCTTATCTGAATCGTGGTAGACAATAGGTGTAGCTAAACGTCCCTGATAACCGCAATGCGGACAGCGCGCGGTGTTCGATATTCCGCCAAGTAATCTCTGCTTGGCTTGCGGATCCTGGGTAACGTCGAAAAGTTGTTCAATATTCGCCGAGATCATCTGGCGGCAGCGTGGACAGGCAATTTGTGTTTGAGGCATTCTACGATTTCCGATTGACGATTTTGGATTTACGATTGTTGATTTACTTTTAGATTGACGATTGAGAGACTACCTAACTAACAAACTATCCAACTACAAAACTATCCAACTATCTAACTACCCGACTAACTTCTCCAACCGATCAACATAACTTTCCATCACAGCGAAGGTTTCCTCAACGGCTTGGGGTGAGGTCATGTCTACACCTGCTTTGTTGAGGACATTCAATGAGTAATCAGAGGAGCCAGATTTTAGGAAGCCAAGATAGTCTTTTACAGCGTTCGGTTCACCGCGTAATATTCTGCCAGCGAGGGCGTGCGCGCCAGAGATACCTGTTGCATAGGCATACACATAGTAATCTGCAAACAGATGCTGGAACGTGGACCATGTCATACCGACGCGCTCTCGATCTATGTCAAAATTAGGACCGAATCCCTCACCGAATAGATCCGCCATCAGGTTAATCATCATATCGGCGGTGAGAGGTTCGCCGCGTTCGGCGCGTTGATGAGTCTCCAGTTCAAAGCGTGCGAGAGTCGGCATCTGGAAGAAGTATCGGAAGAAGTTTCCACCGACGGCTTCCTCGATCAAAGCGACCTGGAAGTTCTTATCTTTGACCGTGTTGAGCAGATGACCGCGCATCATCGCCTGGTGGAAGTTGGATGCCACTTCAGCAATGAACAATGAATAGCCCGTGTAGACGAACGGCTGGTGCTTCCACGTGAGATAGGAATGCATGGAATGACCCAGTTCGTGCGCGAGTGTGCTCATACTGCCGACGTTGTCTGTATAGCTCATCATGATAAATGGGTATGTGCCCTGTGCACCTGATGAGAACGCGCCATGGCTCTTGCCCTGGTTCGGGTACACATCCACCCAGCGGTCTTTCAGACAGCCTCTGCGGACGGTATCCACATATTCCTTGCCCAAAGGCGCAAGGCTTTCACAGATCATCTTCACACCCTCTTCATAAGTCACTTTCACTTTCTTCTTCGCAATGGGAGCCCACATATCATAATACGCGAGTTTCTTCAGCCCAAGCGCCTTGCGTCTGATATCAAAATAACGATGCCAGACGGGCAGGTTTTTCTTGAAAGTGTTGATCAGATTATGAAAAACATCCGTTGGGATATTCAGATTAAAAAGCGATGCTGAAAGTGTGTTCTCATGTTTACGGGCACGCATATTGAACACGTTTGCCTTGATGGACGTCTCAAGATTCGCCGCGAGCGTGTTCTTATGCTCCACATACTTATGCATATAAGTCTCATATGCGGCTTTGCGCGCTTTGCGGTCTGGCAGGTGCATTAACTGAGCATCATAATTTCCCTGCGTCACGTCAATGATATTGCCTTTGCTGTCTTTGATTGTCTTGAATTTGAAATCTGCATTCGTGAGCATGCTGGATGAGTTGAACGCGCCCTGGAATGGGTCAAGGACCATTCCTAAAATTTCCTCCACTTCTGCAGAACGAACATGCGCCTGCTGCCGGAAGAGGTCCTCAAAATTGTGACGGTAGACAGCCAGCTTTTCGCCCGAAGGGTGGCTCATCCATTCCTCAAGTTTGTCTTTTCCGATCCCCAAAATTTCAGGTTGTAAATACGCTATAGCAGCTGCAACCTGACCATAAATGCCCTGGGATTTTCCGAGAAGCCCAGCAGCCTGCTGGTTCGTTGTTTCCACCGCGTAGGAAAAACTTGCATACATATATAGTTTATAGGCGCGCCCAATTAGTTGCTCAGAGACATTCAGTGCCTCAAGCAGCGTATCCGCGCTTTCAGCGAGACGTCCCTGATGTTCTTTTGCTCTAGGCAGATCTTCAACGATTTGTGCAGCCTCCTTTTCCCATGCTTTAAGGGATGGAAAAACACTCTCAGCATTCCATGTGAATTTCTTGTCGATTTTATTTCGAGGGAGGACTTTGTTTGCCATGTTTCAATGTATCCTTTTGGATTGTATTCGCTTCGGACTTACAAAAAGCTGATCCCGTTAAATTTGATTTTACCACCCCGCTCACTCCCCTCTCCTTTTAGGAGAGGGGTAGGGGGTGAGATATCAACGCGGCAGGGAGAAACAGATCCTCGCACCGGAATCAGGCTTGGGGCGCTGTGCTGACTGCCCGACAGGGCGTGTCGAAGTATCCGCCCAGATGCGACCGCCATGGGCTTCGACAATCGCGCGCGCAAGATAGAGTCCCAGCCCTGCACCTTTTGTCTGTTTGACGGCTTTTGTCGAACGATAAAAACGATCGAAGATGTGCGGCAAATCCTTGGCTTCGATCCCGGGTCCTTCATCGCTCACACAAATAATGACCTGCTCGGAACGTACTGTGCCGCTGATTCTGATCGCGCCCATCGCGGCATATTTGAGCGCGTTGGAAACCAGATTTATGATAACCTGTTCAATACGGGTTTCATCTGCAAGAACTATGGGAAATTTTTCAGGAAAATCTGTTTCGATGGTATGTTTCTTTGCTTGAGTCCCAAATCGTTCAGCAACTCGATTTGCCAGGCTCGGAAGTGATACATCCGCCCGGTTGAGAGTGAGTCCACCAGCCTGCAAACGTGATGCATCCAGCAGGTCATCGATCATCTTGCTTAATCGGTCAGCTTCTTCTTCGATAACGGCGAGTGAATCACTGATGGTAGGTTTATCCCATTTTGCGTCATCGCGCCGCAGTGTGGACGCGTACCCTTTGATCAGGGTGACAGGTGTGCGCAGTTCATGGCTTACAATGGAAATGAACGTGGCTTTTATTTCATCGGCTGTTCTAAAATGTGTAATGTCGCGCACACTGACAATGATATTCCTAAGTTTGCCTTCAGGAGAGAGCAAAGGCGCGTACGTGACTCCGACAGGCAGGGGTGGAGGCAGGTCGCGTTCGAGGTCGCCTTCCACATAAAGTGTTGCGTTCGGCGTGAGCGGCCAGCCTTTCGCGATGGCTTCGTTTAATGTCGCGCCTTGAGGGTCGCTTGCCCAATGAATCACATCATCGTGGGGAAGATTGACAAGCTCATCATGACTCTTTCCGTAGATTCGCTCAAAGGCATCATTTACGCGCTCGATCGTGAGGTCCGCGTTGAGGATCAGGATTCCATCCGCGGCTGAGTCGAGGAGGGCATCGAGGCGCTGTTTTTCATAAGAGACCTGCCCATAAAGCTGCGCGTTGAAGACTGCAATGGCAGCCTGGTCTGCAAAAGATTGGAGTAACACGCGATCATCCGGAGTGAATAAATCAGGATAATTGCGAAAGATGAAAATGACGCCGATCACCTGGCCATGTGTGGCGAGAGGAAGAGCTGTGCCGTTGAGAAGTCCCATACTGACGGTATATGTCAGTTCCTTCAACATGCGGTTGAGTTCACGTACATTTAGCTCACGAACATTTTCTTCGGCAAGCAAGGGCGTGAGATAACTCAAAAAAGCGGGAGCAATTCCATAGGCGGCCGCGACGCGCCAGCCCTCCTGCTCTTTAAGCGCAATGATCCCTGCCTGGCCCGCGAGCATTTCAATGGCAATGCGTAATATTCGCGCCAGTAATTTCTCAAGGTCAAGTTCCTGGGTGAGCGCGCGGGATATTTCGAGCAGGTAATCGCGTTGGCGCACGCGGAAATCGGGGAGCATGCGGTGATTTTATCATTACGAGCAGATGGGAGTGTAAGAGTTGTGTAATAAAAAAGACGGACGAGATTTCAATCGTCCGTCAATAAAAATTTGTGCTCTTTCCGTTTATGGCGGGTGGTTCATAAGCCATAAAGTTCTTAGCCACTGATCTCACGGATTTTCACTAATTTTTAAACAATCCGCGCAAATCCGTGAGTCTTCTGAAAAAACTCTTTCAAACAC
>JAKEFL010000083.1 GCA_022616105.1 Anaerolineae bacterium
ATGACTAAAAAATTGGGCGTGCTAATTATCCACGGGATGGGTCGGCCAGCACCAGACTATGCAGACAAAATGATAGGCAATTTATCTCTTCGTCTGGGAGCGCATGTGGCGGAGGTGGAATTTGAATCTTGTCATTGGTCACCCGTAATACAGAAGCACCAGGACAGGATCTGGGAACGAGTTGCGCCAAGTCATATGAACCCAATGACTACCGCGCTCCGAACATGGGCTGTGCATTATCTCGGAGATCCGGCTACATATTTATCTGGTTATTTTCAAAACGGGAAGCCTATTTACAGAGAAATACATGAAAAGGTGCGTCAGAGCCTGGAACGATTAGCTGGGCGCTTGGGGGAGGCGGATTCCAAACCTCTTGTGATATTAGCTCACTCTCTAGGCAGCATTATTATCACAAATTACTATTGGGACGAAGGTAGTAATGGTATCGGGCTAACTCCGTTTGAGCGGTTAGAGACTCTCACTGGTTTGATTACATATGGCTCACCCATCTCCATTTTTCTTCCACCGGTTTCAAAGATTATGTGCATTCGCTTTCCCTCGGTTAACTTACCCCCACATCTGCTAAATGTCGCGTCCTGGCTAAACGTATATGATCGGGATGACATTGTGGCAAGCCCATTGAACAATGTCTGGGATGATGCTCAGGGTACGGTAATTAAAGATGCTGAAATCAATGTTGGCAACCCGGTAGTCTCATGGACGCCTCTCGCTCACACCTATTACAATAATGATCCGGATTTTTTAGACTTGGTACAAATGAAAATGAATACCATTCTGGATGCGGTTTAAGTAGCATTGAGTAGCATAGAAAGCCAGCGAGTATAACAACCGTGTAATGAAAGATTCGAGAATTGCGAGTAAAGTCAAGTCGTCCAACCCCGCATGCACTCGTGCGTGCCTCTCTTGGACCGCTCCGCACTTCTAAAAGTTTCAGTAAAGTTTATGGAGTAGGTCGTCGCGTATCCTTTCCAACAGAGAATCTTTCTACTAAATGAAATGCTGGAAAATAGATGGAATCCTTCATGACAGGAAGATTGATGATCGCTATAATCCAGTATCCTCCATACATATAATGTAACTTTTGACAGCCCAAGATAATTATGGAGATATAGTGGCTACTGTCGCTCGTTCTATATCATGGCACGTAAAAGAATCCAATCATCATAAATAATACCGTCCAAACTTCCGAAGATAATGAAAGAAATGAATAGGAGCAACACATCCTAATTCAATATTTTACACCCTGCATATAAAGGATGTTACATCTCTGTGAAGGCATCTCAGCCTTACGAAGGAGGAAAATCAAATGCCTCCAGTACTAACTGACCGCGAAAAACAAGTTCTGAAATTGATTGCTGATGGATTAACCAACAAAGAAATATCGTCAAGTCTTTCGATTAAAGAATCAACTGTCGAAAATCACATTCATCATATCTACAAAAAACTAAAGATTTCAAATAGGGCACATGCTGTCGCATATGCTCTTCAATCGAGAATCGATCTGCAGAAAAACCAGATGGAAAATAGAGGGAATCCTTCATGACAGGACACATAGCAATCACTACAATACAATAAAGATCCGGATCTTGGTGTTCGCAAAGTGGCTTTGCGTTCCATCGAGGTCAGGCCAGAGATCGGCCCGAAGGACATGGTTATGAAGCTCGCGGCAGGCGATCCCGATGACGATCATTCTAATACTATGGCGACATACGTTGAGGACACAAGGAGGTGTTTCAATGGATAAGCTGGTAGAAGGTCTAGGCCCAGCATTTGCTGCTGGCTTTGCTCTCCAACAATTATTGGAAATACTTGATCCTCTTGTCGGCAAGATCAAGGTAGACAAAAAGCTTCTTCTTGGTGTTGTATCTTTGGTACTTGGTCTTGCCTTGTCTTTTGGTGCAGGACTAAGTGTTTTGCAGCCGCTTGGCGTAACTATTGCGAGTTTTTGGGACACTATCATTACAGGGCTGATCATCAGCGCAGGAACTGAGGGTATCAATTCCATTATGAAGTTCCTTGGCTATACCAAGGACAACATAAAGGAGAAGATGAAAACTAGCACTGAGCACTAAGATAAGGGGGTGCCAAGTAGAAAGGAAGATCCCCCTATCGAAGTTGGATAAGCCGCGATTCTGTCCAGTGACGTTCAGAGAATTCTTGTTGATGTAGTTTAAATTGGCAAGCTTTGTGGCAACCATCCCGGGACACGATTATCTGCACACGGATTGCTTGACGGTGGCCCAGCTTATTGACTAACTGTGCTCAATCGAAGGAGGTGCATATGGCGAGAGCTATTGGTAAAGGCACATTGTATTCATTCAAACGAAGGAGAATATCAAAATGAACCAACTTAAAGCATGGACCAAAGCAGAACAGGCCGCAAGCCGGAAGGCTACAGCAGAGTGGGAAACCTACTTTGGGGACGCAGGAGAAATTGATAGGGCTAAGGAGTTCGAAGAAACAGCCCGCATCACTGAAGTTCAGGATAAACGCCAAACAGAATTGCTGGCGCTGGAAAACGTTGTAGGCGTTGGGGCAAGTCTGAAGATGACGAAAGGGCAGCCAACTAAGGATTGGTCCCTGACAATTCTGGTCGAAAAGAAACTGCCCAAGTCTCAGGTGCCCAAAGCGTCACTGGTGCCGGAAAAAGTGGACGATGTTTTGACAGATGTGATCGAGGTGGGCAAACTCGAGGCGCTTACGTTCAACACCCGTGTACGACCAGCACCTCCCGGTTTCAGCATTGGTCATCACAATATTACTGCCGGTACGTTCGGATGCCTGGTCCGTGACATCCGCCGTTGCTGCTGCAGCCTAGAAAAGGACTGCGGTTGCACTCCCACACAGGAGGAATGTCCCGGTGACTACCTGATCTTGAGCAACAACCACGTTCTGGCAAACACCAATCAAGGCAACCCCGGCGATCTGATTCTGCAACCCGGCCCGTTCGACGGTGGGGTATTCCCATCTGATGGGTGTGCGACACTGGAACGATTCGAGCCAATAGTGTTGAGCCTATTCGACACACCGCCGGGTTACAATCTCGTAGATGCAGCCTGTGCCAAGCCGAAACACGGCCGCGATTGGATTGCCTCCATCATTGGGCTAATCATGCCGCGGGGGATCGATCAGGCGCTCGTCGGTGACCCAGTCATCAAAGCGGGTCGTACGACGCAAGTGACTACAGGGCGTGTCTTGCAAACGAACGCCACAGTTTTGGTTGGATACGGAGCTGCAGGCATAGCGCAATTCCGGCACCAGATCATCACCACAGCCATGGCAGCAGGCGGTGACTCTGGCAGCTTGCTGATGAACCGCAACCTCAACGCTGTCGGTCTGCTGTTTGCTGGCTCGGGCTCCATCACGATCCACAACCACATCGCTGACGTTGAGACTGCCTTGGGGGTACGGCCATTAACTGCACCTCGACCAAGCTAGCAAGAACCTGTTTTTTAGGTTTTGTTTCCGGGACGATCGGCTAATCGCCCCGGAAACGCTATTAAACCCCAGTTGTACCAGTTTTCATACAGTCACGCACGTGTCAAGTCAAAAGATAATGTTACCAAAGGGGAATGGTTCGATCAAATGAAAATGTTACTGAGGGATGGCAGCCTCCCGTGGCAGTAGGGTGAAGTGCATGTCTTCGGCATTGCCTTGCGCGGCCGCGCAAGGCAATGCCGAAAATTTTATCGATCAGGTTCTGGATGTTTTTTCGTAAGCGGATAGGGTTGATGGTACGCCGCAGCGCGAGGAGTTGGGCTTGTTTTTGGAAGGGGTGAGTTTTTTTGTGCGGCACAGTCGGTCCAGGGGTGGCAGAGCGGCATCGTAAATGCGTTTGATCTGACCGTTTTCAACGTGTTTCTCGTGCAAGCGCATCACGGGCTGGAAGAAGTTATGATATAGCCAGAGTTGATCATAGAGGCGGTTGAGCAGGTTGGTTTGGGCCACGGTGTCGAGACGGTTGTAACCGACCTAGGCGCGCACTTGCGAGAAATTGTTTTCTTCCACAAAGCGATTGTCGTTTTTGGAATACGGACGAGAGCGACTGAGTTCCAGGGGCTGGGCACGTTGCTGCCAGAAACGCATCAGATGGTCGTTGAGAAATTCCGAGCCATTATCTGGATGAATTTCCAGGATGGGGAAGGGCAGGCGTTTTTCAATGCGCTGGAAGCCGTCCTGCATGACCAGGTAAGAACGTCCCAAAAGTGCCACACACTCGCTCCAACCCGTAGCGACATCGGTCATTTGCAGAGTGTGCACATATTGCCCGGAGGCGCTCAGACCACAGTGATGTACCAAATCCACTTCGAAATGCCCAGGCGTGCGCTCCTGCCAGGGGATACGGCGCACAGGGATCGCCTGACGTTGGGCAAAGCTTGCATTCGGTTGTCTTTTCGAGTGGGCAATGCGATTGCTTGCCCGTTGACTGGGGAGCAGGAGCCGCCGCACCGTTGAGACACTAATCCTTTCCAGTTTGGTTTTGATTTCGGCGTTCAATTCGATTTCTTTATGTGCCTCCAGATGATTAGCCATCCAGACCAAATTTGGTTGCAGGCGTTCCGCACAAGGGTAATCCAAACTCTGGGCAATCTTCTCGACCACCCACTTCACGTCTGCCCCGTAGGTCTTGCCGCGTTGTTTGCGGCGCGGCTTGCGTGCCAAGTCGCCTTGGATCAGCCGGATCACGGATTTGCGATGCAGGTTGGTCACGCTTTGCATCTCGTCCAACAGGGCGCTTTTGGCATTCTTCCTTTCGGCTTGCCAGTAGCGCAATCTCATTTTGTGCAGGTACTTGCGTCTCTCATTCACGTTCATCGGTTCGGTTTCTGTCATCGTTGCCTCGGTAGCATTTTCTTTTGACAGAACGATACCAGTTCAGTAACATTTTATTTGAGAGAACGGGGAGCACTCAAAGCTTGTTGGGCGTATTTGGTTTCGGCGGACTGAAGTCCTGCCTCAGTTCGTGAAAGTCGACTTTTAGTCGACTCTGGTGCGCCAGTCCGAAGGACTTTCAGGCACTGAGCAGGCGGCTTTAGCCCCGCTCGTCAAAATCCATCTACAACCTTTTAGTGCACCCAGAGAACGCGACAGATTGACTTTTAGCACAGGATTAGTATAATGTGAATACTTCATTACAGTGTAGAACTTAGAACCTATCCGAACAATGCTCCAGCCGCTGGCAATAGGCTTGCGGTTGTATGTTCTGTAATAATATTGATAAGGATAAGAATTTGTATAATTTAAACTTGAGTTTAGACCTGCCACGAGGTCTCAGCGATAGGCGAGTAAGCAAGTTAGTACCTTGCTTTGTGACAAAAGATGTTAAGCGATACGCCTGATATACTTTCAACGACCAATTAAGACGAGAGGAGTTTCACAATGAAGATGGGATTAGGTCCCGACTGGTCTAAGGAGCAAAAGGCCAAAGGTGAGCAAATGCGCGAAGCTTGGGAGGAGTTTTTCTCCGCGGCCAAATCAGAGAAGGAAATTTCTGAAAAGCCTCTTCTGGGCCGTGAAGAAGAAATGAGAATTATACAGGCGCTAGCGCGTCATGAGGCTGAACTATTACACTATCCCAATGTCATCGGGGTGGCACGGGGCATCCGGACAAAAGGAGGAAAACCGACCGGTGAGCCTTGCATCACTGTTTATGTAGAAAAGAAGATCCCTCTATCAAAGTTGGATAAGGGGGCGATTCTGCCCAGTGACATTGAGGGAATTCTTGTTGATGTAATTGAAACTGGCAAGGTCGAAGCTTTGTAGTTTCCCTCACAGGCGATGATTATCTGCACAAAGATCGCCAGGTGATGTAATAGCTTATTGTCTAACGGTGCTCAACGGGAGAGAGATCGTTCCCCTTACGGCCATCTTCGAGGATCTCGCGGCCACGCCCAAGTGCTGCTGTGGCTAGCAAACGCTGAAACAGAAGAACATCGTCAACAATTAGAAGCGGAGTATTTGCGGAATCTAAATCAGATTAAAGAAATGGCAAATTCCGAATTCGGGACAGATAAGATCTCATGATAAGTGCAGGGGCACCCTAACCCGCGCATGCAGCCACCCAGCTTCGCTCCTGTCTGGCTCGCGGGCGGCTGATGTGTACCGTTGAGTCAAATTCTCTTTTCGCCTAGAATAGGCGATACTCAAAAAATTTATTGTTCGCAATGATGGGGACAGTCAAACATTCAATCCCATAGTAAAATCAGGAAAGAATTTCAATCGCGATTTCAAAATCCATACATGCTTATCATCGATGCCCACCTCGACCTGGCGTGGAATGCTCTGCAATGGAATCGGAATCTACAAGAGTCCGTATACACGATACGCGAACAGGAGAGCAATCTGTCAGGTCCTGGGCGTAGACAGGGGACAGTGGCTCTACCCGAAATGCGCAAAGGACGCGTGGCAGTCTGCTTTGCTACTGTGCTAGCGCGATCCACCGGTCGTGCTGAACCCTATTTAGATTACTCATCACCATTACAAGCCTGCGCTGTAGCGCAGGGGCAACTTGCTTATTATCAAGCGCTAAGTGAATTAGGTGAAGTGCGATTGATTAAAGACATCGCGGGCTTGAATGATCATTTTGCAGAATGGGAGCAGTGGGAAAACAATACTCAAATAACACAACCACCACTGGGACTCATCATCAGCATGGAGAGCGCGGATCCGATCTTAAAACCGGATCAACTATCGGCGTGGAAAGAAGCGGGCGTGCGAATCATCGGTCCCGCACATTATGGACCGGGTCGCTATGCAGGCGGGACATCTACAGAACTCGGTCTAACCTCTGATGGATTTACCTTGCTTCATGAGATGGAAAGGCTTGGTATCATTCTTGATCTCACCCATTTATCAGATGAGGCATTTTGGCAGGCATTGGATCATTTCGGGGGATATATGATTGCCAGCCATAACAACTGCCGCGCGCTTGTCCCACATCAGCGTCAATTCGACGATAAACAAATCAAAGCGATACTTGCCCGCCAAGGTGTGATCGGTGCAGCTCTTGATAATTGGATGCTGATCCCAGATTGGGTGCGCGGCGCGAACGATAATCAACCCACGACTCTTGAACATGTTGCGGATCATATCGACTACATCTGCCAACTTGCAGGGAATGCGAAACATGTTGCCATCGGCAGTGATTTGGACGGAGGCTTCGGTCGCGAGCAGTCCCCTTCTGATCTGGACACAATTGCAGACCTTCAAAAGCTTGGAGAAATTTTAGCCAAGCGCGGCTATAACACAGAGGTCGTTTTATCAATTATGCACGGAAATTGGTTGCGCCTTTTGCGTAATGCGTGGGTAGGCTAAAATACATCATTGTGAGAATTTGCTGGTCGAGTAGCGAAGCGTATCGAGACCACCAATGAAGGATAAAGTTTCTATAATAGAAAATTTTTTGGAACTTGTTGGTTTCGATACGGCGGACGAACGCCGCCTACTCAACCAGCGGAGTATTTCTGAAACAAAAGGAGAATTATCATGCCAAAGCAACAAATCACTACTACATCTGGTGCGTCACCCATGGGAGCTTACTCTCAGGGACTGCGCGTTGGGGATTTCATCTTTGTCTCCGGTCAGGGACCGATTGACCCAGCGACAGGGAAAATTGTTGGCGAGACGATTGAAGAGCAGACAGCGCGCACGTTGGAAAACATCAAAGCCATTCTCGAGGCGGGTGGAGCTACCATGGCAGATGTAGTTAAGGTCACTGCACATCTCACCGACTTATCAAACTTCGCGGCGTATAACAAGGTCTATGCAACATACTTTCCCGATCCCAAGCCAGTGCGGACAACGGTGGGCAGCCAACTCCTTGGCATGCTGGTTGAAATAGATGCCATTGCGTATGTTGGGAAGGATTAACATGCGCGTCGATGAATTGGAGACGCCTGTTCCTGTTGTAGATATTGACCGACTTGAAGCCAATATATCCCGTTTGCAATCCTATCTTGATGAACATGGCATAGCCAATCGGCCACATATCAAGACACATAAGATTCCAGCTATTGCTCAAATGCAGATGGATGCTGGAGCAATTGGTATCACATGTCAAAAGGTCAGCGAGGCGGAGGTGATGGCAGATGCTGGCTTCAATGACATTTTTATTCCATACAACATCGTTGGTGAAAGCAAACTCGCGAGGCTTATGGCTCTTGCAAAAAGAGTCACTGTCAGCGTGACCGCTGATTCTGCCTATGTGATACGCGGCCTTTCGGATGCTGCACAACGTGCGGGGTTAACACTTACGGTTCTAATTGAATGTGACACAGGTGCACATCGATGTGGTGTGCAGTCCCCGCAGGAGGCGGCAGAATTGGCGCGTCTCATTGAGGAATTGCCTAACTTAAATTTTGGTGGATTGATGACGTACCCTACCAGCGAATACACCGATTCATTTGTGCGCGAGACTCGCACACTACTGGCTGACGATGGTTTGCAAATTGAAAGAGTCAGCGGCGGCGGTACACCCGCAATGTGGCAGGTGCATGTGCATCATGAAATCACCGAACATCGCGCGGGAATATATGTTTATGGGGATCGGCTCACCTTACGTGCAGGATCAGTAACTCTTGATACCTGCGCGTTTAAAGTTCACACAACGGTTGTCAGCCGCCCAACACCTGAGCGTGGCATCCTTGATGCAGGAAGCAAATCACTTTCGAGTGATCTACACGGGCTGGATGGTTATGGCTACATCTGTGAATATCCTGAAGCAAAAATTTATGCCTTGTCTGAAGAGCATGGTCATGTGGATTTTTCAGCATGTGAGCGCAAACCTGAAATCGGTGAACGCCTAACTATCATTCCCAATCATTGTTGCACGGTGACCAGCATGTTCGATGAAGTGGTCGGCATGCGCGGTAATGAGGTGGAAGTCATCTGGCAGGTAACAGCGCGCGGCACCGTGAGGTAGGATGGATTCAATCGAAGCCGCGAGGGAGAAGATCAAGCAAAGTGGAATCATTGCGATCCTGCGCGGAGATTTTTCTGTAGAGGATATGATTCGACTCGGCGAAGCGTTAATAGCAGGCACGGTCACAGTAATGGAAGTCACGTTGAATTCTCCAGCTGCATTAACAGCTTTACCGCAGTTGCGCGATCATTTTGGGGATGAGATGCTCGTCGGCGCGGGAACAGTTCGGGATGTGGATCAGGCCCGAATGGCGCGCGAAGCGGGAGCGCAATTCCTTGTCTCACCAAACTTTGATGCGGAATCCGTCTCGTTCGCGCGGACGAATGACCTGCTTCACCTTCCTGGAGTCTTTACCGCCACCGAGGCACAGACCGCCTTCGCCGCGGGATGCCGAATGCTCAAACTGTTTCCAATGGAAGCGCTCGCGAGCGGACCTGCATATCTCAAAGCCTTGCGTGCACCATTGAACGATATTGATTTTGTTCCAACCGGAGGCGTATCACTTGAAAATATCGCGGACTATGCGCGCACGGGTGCTGTTGCAGTGGGTTTGGGAAGCAAATTGGTGTTGAGCCGCGAACAAAGTTCAAAAGATTTAACGGCTCGCGCGCAGGCATTGCGACAGGCATGGGAACAAGGCAAATATGGCTGAGCCGCGCTTCGATGTGACCAGCCTGGGGGAGATGTTGCTGCGTCTAAGCGTTCCATCTGGAGAACGGCTTGAAGCTGCCAAACATTTAGATGTTTACCCAGCGGGCACGGAAGCAAATGTTATGACCCTGCTGTCACGTCTTGAAAAGAAAACGTATTGGTCAGGCGCATTGCCGCAAAATTCTCCTGGGCGTTTGGCAGAGAATGCTTTACGAATTGCTGGTGTGGATACAAATGGAATCGTTTGGAATCAAAACGGACGAATGGGCACCTATTATGTGGAGTTTGGCTCGCCGCCGCGTGGCATTCAGGTCACGTATGACCGCGCTTATTCATGTATGACGCAGCTGAAGCCTGATGAAATTGACTGGGATTCTTTGCTGGATACGCGCCTGCTGCATCTAACAGGGATTACGCCCGCCCTGTCGTCTTCTTGCCGCGAGATTGTTGAAAGAGCGTTAGATCACGCAAAGCAACGCGGTGTACCTGTAAGCTTTGACATCAACTATCGACAAAAACTGTGGAGTGAAGTTGATGCACAAAAAACACTTGCGCCCATGATGCATGAAGTTGAGTTGTTGTTTTGCAGCGCCAGGGATGCAACACTCTTATTCAATTGCAAAGGCACGATGCAGGAGATCGCACAAGGAATGTTGGAGATCAGCCATGCAAAATATGTTGTTATCACCTTTGGTGAACAAGGCGCGCTGCTATGGGATGGAAGAGAATGGCTGCATGAAGCATCACGCGCGCCGCAGATCATTGATCGTTTAGGCGCGGGTGATGCGCTTGCGGCTGGTGTGATTCTTGGTTGGTTGGATGGAGATTTAAAAGCTGGTCTACGCTATGGCGTCACACTCGCGGCGCTGGCACTCAGTCAATTTGGCGATATGGTAATAACGAATAAACAAGAACTGATCACTCTCAGTCAGGGAGATTCCACGCTTACGCGGTAATAGCTATTCTCATTGATATCATTTCATCTAGACTCTGTGGGAATCGCCGTGACGCGCCACCAAATGTAGAGCGACATTAATGTCGCTTTACGCCGCGCGGCCAGATATACCGTTGTATCACGGCAACTCCTAATGAGC
>JAKEFL010000008.1 GCA_022616105.1 Anaerolineae bacterium
CACGCCTGCCGGTGGGCCGCCGTGCCAAATAATATATCGTAAATTACTATACAGAAATTCAAAATCGAAGTCAAGTGGCTTGTGAATTTCTAATCAAACGCTAATAATGAAGCAAAAGACTGTCACCTTAAGAAAAAATACCATACACCGATGGCGCCGAAGGCACACACGCCAAGAAGCACGATCCCAAGCAGCGCGAGCATCCATCCATTGGTGGTTTCAGGCGCTATTGTTGGACTGGCAGATATCGGTGCAGGGCTACGCGGTGTTGGCATTACATGGCTGTGTTCCGTATTGCTCGTCTGATTTGAAGTGTTCATCATCCCTTCAAGAAAGTCTGGAACTCCGTTTCGATTTGCATCCAGGGATCCCATTGCCTGTTCGTATTTTGCGCGGATGTCAGGCGGAAGTTCATCGAGACTGTTATATTCCGTCCCGTTGACAATGATCTTTGTTGATGAAATAACATTTGAGATCATGCCTTCGACTGAATCAGGCATTCCATTTTTATTTTGATCGGCAAGGTTTGTCAAATTTTCCAGCACATCCGGAATACCGTTTCTATCCTCGTCCCCAAGCTGGCTCATCGCGCTTTCATAATTTCTACGCACATCCTCAGGCATTTCATCCACGCTTTTATAAGTCTTGCCATCGATCACGATAAGTTTCGGATTCATATCTGCCTCCAGTGTTAACTCAAGTTTACAGGAAGCGTCAATTGAATGCAAGCCTGTTTGTAACCTGTTGGCTGATCAACATTCGATCAATACGGCAACACTCTGTAGTACACTTTATCTATTAGAGGTGTTATGACCGAGTTGCTCTATCAGACCGATAGCTATTTGCAGGAGTTCGAGGCGAACGTACGCTCTGTATTGCCGGATGAACGCGCGGTCGTTTTGGACCGAACGGCTTTTTATCCAGGCGGGGGAGGGCAGCCCTGTGACTTCGGATCGTTAACCGTCGCGGGTGTGATTTATCCAGTGGAAAAAGTGAAGAAGCAAGGTGATGACGTTCTACACTTTCTTGGTGGGAGCGCTCCGTTACCCTCCACTGGCTCCGCTTCACGTGGGACTTTGGACTGGGCGCGGCGATACAAGCTGATGCGCACACATACAGCCATGCATGTATTGTGTGGGACAGTCTTCCGTGATTACGGCGCGCTCGTCACAGGTGGGGATATGGAGCCGCTCAAAAGTCGCATGGATTTTGAGTTCGAAACGATGCGCGGGGATCTGGTCCGCGAGATCGAAGCCGCGGTGAATAAAGAGGTGGTTGAGGCGCGCGAGATCAGAGTCAAAATATTGCCGCGCGAAGAAGCGTTCCAAATCCCGGACTTGATCCGCACAAAGATCAACCTTCTTCCTGAAGGAATCTCACAAGTGCGGACTGTCGAGATCGTTGGTCTTGACCTCCAGGCAGATGGTGGGACACATGTTCGCAACACCAACGAAGTTGGAAAAATCCGCGTTGCAGATTACAAAAGCAAAGGCGCGATCAACAAGCGGATCTATATCGAGATCGAATAATCCATTCAATAAGGAGAACAAAAGTGAAAAACAAAAGCCATATCCCATCCTGCTCGCAGTCCTTGCACTATTGGCTGCCAGCCTGGCTTGCAATTTCGGCGCTCCTGCAGAACCTACTGCTTCGAACTTTTACATGGCTGCGGATGAGGCGGGCGCCAACCGCACGACAGTCTTTTCATCTACAGATGACTTCTTCGTTCATTTCGATGTCGCTGGCATCGAGGTTGGTACGCCATTTCAATCGCGCTGGTACGCGCTGGATGTCGAAGGCGAAGACCCCAACACACCATTTCAAACAATAGATTATGCGTATGAAGAGGGTATTGGGAATATTTTCTTCCAACTGACAAACAGTGATGGCTGGCCCACCGGCAATTACAAAGTGGAGGTTTATATGAATGGTTCAAAGGTAGGCGAACAGCTATTTAGTGTGCAGTAATCGTCTACGATCCACATCCGGATCAGAATATCTAACGCAACACTTGCACCCGATTTGTCCCAAAGGGACAAATCGTGCGTTCGGTGCAGTGCAGGTGAGACGCGAAGGCGCAAAGATTTAAAATGACTTGGCGTCTTTGCGCCTTCGCGTTAGATTCGGTGCCGCCAAATCGATTGTCTCACTACGGAGGGCATAATGAATGAAAACGAATTGAGCAAAATCATTGTAGATGCTGCTATTGAAGTGCATAGAACTTTAGGCGGACCCGGACTTTTGGAGAGTATTTATCGGGATGCCATGGGTATTGAGATTCGTAAACGGGGCGTCGAAGTTGAACAAGAAAAAACAGTTCCTGTGATATATAAAGGCGAAACTCTGCGTGACCCTCTGAAGTTGGATTTGTTGGCTGGCGGGCTGGTGATTATTGAATGCAAAGCGACAACAACGCCCCATCCTATTTTTGAAGCCCAGCTTCTGACCTATCTCCGGCTTACAAATCTAAGGCTGGGATTGCTGATTAACTTCGGGCATCGCTATGTTAAAAACGGAATTGTCCGCGTGGTAAATGGGCTGGAAGAGGGTGGATTCAACCCGCATAAAAAGCCCTAATAGTAATCTTTGTCTTTCTAGTGAATCAAGACTCTTAACACAAAGACGCCAAGGCGCAAAGGAATTAAAGCTTGGCGTCTTTGCGCCTCGGCTTTGAATTTGTCCATTCCCTGAATGATGGATTGAGGTTTATCTGCCAGCGAAATGTAGATAGGCAGCAGATCTTTCTTGCCAGCGATGTTTGTTGAAGGTGTAACTTTTTTGCGGGCCGTATTTAGAAGATAGAAAAATAATATCAGAACAACGACGAGGAGAACCCCGCCTACGCAAAGAAATACTTCCATGAATTCTCCAGTGAATCAGGATAAGGTTATTTTTCCCTCTGAAAGTTCTTGTTCGATCACACTCTGAACATTACCAAATAGCCCTGCCATCCATTGAAACTGCCCGCGCACTTCCTCAGTCACTTCTGGTTCAGGGTGGCTCATTGTAACAAGCAGCTTAGTTCCACTTTCCAAGGGGATGAGCCGGCGCGTCTGATAGTATTCGACGTTCCCAAAGGGTTCTGCCCTTTGACGAATCGTGTAATACTCGAATGGCTTCCAGTCGATCATCTTTGCGTAGAAATGACTCTCCTCATGGGCGCAATGGAACTGTGCCTCCTCACGGACGCGCCCTCCCATGGAGTCAGTCCGTTCTGCAACATCGAGCAGCAACATGCGCGCCTCCAGTAAAGGCGTGTTGAGAATCTCCCAAACTAGGGCAGGTGGATAGGGCAGATCAACTTCAAAAGATACCCAGGCCTCCTCCTTGCCGACAAAGTGCCGTTTGCGCTCCCGCGCGCTTTCCCAAACGGGACGAAGATCGAACACCTGCATTTTTACTTCGCCGAGGTGTTCGTACGACTCGGTGTGTTGAATGAGAGGTTGGCTTAGTTCAGAAAGACGAAGGGAATTTGCAGCGGCTTCGCTGAACAGGGCGTAGGCTTTGACACCTGTTTGTTCGATGACATGGTTTTTCAACATGCGGTGTGGGACAATTACATCCGCGCCGAGTAATTCTTCGCGGTCTCCCAGCTTTTGGACGATATACTCCCCATAGTGGATACACATCTTCAAATCGAGCTTGATGATGTTTCTGCATGCTTTGCACGGACAGGTAGTATTGAACTGCATCTGCTGCAGCGTTTCCAAAAATACAATGTACAGATTTTCCAGTGTTTCAATAAAACTTTGCGGGTTTACAAAACAGGCTTCTGGCGTGTACATGAAAATTGCATCCCCGCGAAACCCTGAAATCTTCAATGGGAATTTGATGTGCTCCAATTGCACGTCAAACAGATTTTGCAGAGTCTCATGCGCGTGATCCAGCTCTGACTCCGTCAAATATTCTGTGTAGCCCGAAATATCGGTGATGATGAAGTAGCCTTTGTTTGCCATAAACACGTTTCCCTCGATGGTCGAGTAGTCCCGCTGATCTTCGCGGGACGTATCGAGACCAGCATGTACACAAGTGTATTTTGGTTATTGTTGGTCTCGATACGCCAGAAGAGCGCTGGCTACTCGACCAACGTGTTCGCTTATAATCTCAACATGCCTCGCGTCCTCTATACAGCCTTCGACATTGTACCAAGCCCGAAGGGCGCGTCGACGCATATTCTCCACAATCTACGCGGACTCGTCAATAGTCAGTTTGACGTGCGCCTTCTTACCCCAAATGATGGACTGCTTCCGACAGAAGATACCATCGAAGGCGCTCATGTCACCCGCGTCTCTCAGGATCTAACGCAAAATTTTCTTGTACGCGCAATCCATTTTGGCAAGGCGGTTTTTAATCATATTACTATCAATCCAAATTACGATGTCGTACATTATCGTAACATTTGGGATGGTCTCGCACTTGCGCAGAATAAAAAGCGTTTCGGCTACAAAACACTTTTTGAAGTGAACGGACTCCCTTCGATAGAACTCAAATACCATTATCCGGACCTTGATCATGAATTGCTGCTCAAAATAAAAGAGCAGGAGATCGCGACTCTTCATCTTTCGGATTCGATCATCTGCCCCTCCAATGTGACGCGGGACTACATCGCCTCACTCGGTCTGGATCCTTCGTCTTCGCTCAGGACAGGCCGGAAGCTGGTGACCGTTATCCCGAACGGAGTCAGCCCTTCGGATTTTTCCCCATCTCCATTGCCAGCGCGCGAAGGTCGTGTTCCGACACTGCTTTATATTGGAACTTTGGCAGATTGGCAGGGACTCGAAGTCCTCATCAAAGCGTTACCGAAAATACTCGAACAGAAAGCTGTGCGACTCTATATTGTCGGGCGCGGGCGCTCGAGACAGAGAAAATTCCTGTCGAAGCAAATCCGCAAGTTGGGAGTGGAAGAAAATGTAATTGTCCAACCCGCGGTGCCTCATCACGAAATCCCCGCGTTGATCGCAGATGCAGATATTTGCATCGCGCCGCTTGGACTCAACGACCGCAATGTGACACAAGGCGCGTGCCCGATCAAGGTGTTGGAATACATGGCTTCCGCGCGTCCGCTGATCGCATCGAACATGCCAATTGTGCGCGAGCTCGTTCGCGAGGACCTGGACGCGTTATTATTTTCCCCAAGCGACCCTGAGGATTTGGCGCGTCAAGTGTTGACCTTGTTGAATGATTTTGATCTCTCGCAGAGATTGGCTGCATCTGCTTCTGAACGCGCGTTGACCAAATTCACCTGGCATGTGTCTCAGAAGAAGTTAGTGAAGGTTTACAAGAAATTATTGGGTGAATGATTTTGCTCTGAGGCGGTCTGAGACCGTCATGTTGGTAGATAATAGCGCAGGGTCACAGACCCCGCGAAGCACAATGAGCAGCACACCTTACGCAATCAGGTGCGTTCTAAGCATGTCACCCTGAGCGATAGCGAAGGGTCTCTGAGACAATCGTAGAGATTCTTCGCTCCGCTCAGAATGACATTGAGTAAGGTGATTGAGTAATTAATTTTTCCTATTCATCTCTTTCATCGCAGGGATGAATGCCATGCTGAGTGTCGTGATGAGGAAAATAATCGCTAAGCCAATCATCATAATGAACGTCCCAAATGTTTCTGTGAGGACTCCGCCCAATAACATGCCCAGCGGCATGGCGATCCACGCGCCGGCTGTGATCGCGCCGAAGACGCGTCCGCGCATGTTGGGTGGAATCCGCTCGAATTCCACCGCTCCGATGATCGGATTTAGAGGTCCCGCACCAATGCTTGTGATAAAGGTAGTTACAAGGAGAACAGCCAACGGTGGATAGAGCGCGTACACCCAAAAGCGAAATCCTGTCAGTACGAAGGCAGCGACAAATGTCGCGTGACGCGGCAAGCGATGACCGATCCCCGCGAAGATCAATCCGCCCACGACTGCGCCGCCACCGTTTGCCGCGATGAGCAATCCCAAATTTAACGCATTGCCAAACACCTCTTTCACGTAAACGGGCTGTACTACTCCGCCAAAGATCGCGTCGAGGAAATTTGTCAGCATGACCATAATTACGATGGACAGGATCAGCTTATCGTGCGCGATGAAGCGTAGTCCATCCCGCAATTCATCAAAGTATTTTCCAGTCTTCTCTTCCTTTTCAACGAATTTTGGCGCAGTGATAACGAATCCAATGATCGCAGCGGATACAAAGAAGGATGCGGCATCCAGCCAGAGGACATTTGCTGTTCCTATCACTCCAATCAGCAAACCAGCCAACGGCGCGCCAACCAGACGTGCTCCTCGCTCGATGACATGCGTGAGTGATGTGACGCGCTCAATGGGCATCCCTGCCTGTTCTGCCAGCTCGGGAAGTAGAGCCTCGCGGGCGGTGCCTCCTGGTGTATCGAGCAAAGCGCCCAGGAAAACCAGGATGAGCAGTTGCCAAAATTCCAAACCGATTGTGAAATGAATCAAGGGAATGAGCGCGGTAGTGACTCCGCTTGCAATATCAGCGATGATGCTGGTGCGTTTGTATCCAAGCCGGTCGATTAAGGTCCCGCCTAAAAAGCCCGTGAGAACAACGGGCAGGATCGTAAAGAAGCCAGTGATACCCGTCTGTGTGGCGCTGCCCGTTGTTTGCAGGACGAACCATGGGATGGCAATGAGAGAGAAGACGTTGCCAACCAGGGAGATCGCGTTTGCTATGAATAATGAATAGAGCGGGATCGGGTTGAGTGATTTTGGCCGAGTTGTGGGGTGCATGCGTGAGAGTCAAGATATTTCTAAAGTGATTCGCCTTGTGTTGCAGCAAATACTTTGGAAACCTCCTCAGGGATGGCTCGCGGCGCGCCCGTCTTGATATCCACGAAGACCCAATCTGTTTCCAAGTTTACCGCACCTTGTAATCTACCGCCTCCCATTTGCCAAACAGAGTTTCTTGTTCAGTCAAGCCTTCGCATTGAGCATCAAGTGCTTCATATTCCTCTTTCCATTGTACACGAAAGGCTTCATAATCTTCGGCTGAATCCCATTGGTCAATAGTTATATATCTTTGAGGCTGTGTTTCATCCCGAATTAATTCGGTGCCCAGATATCCAGTCCCTTTCTTGAACAACTCTGCCCACGCACCCTCTGAATGATAAATTTGCTCGAATTTAGAGACGTGCTCTGCCTTCACATGATATTCCCAGATGATGACATACATGTTAACTCATAACTCGGACGAGCCGAAACCAAAAAGGCTCACCGCGAAGAACGCTAAGAGCGCGAAGATTTTTAAAAGGTTTCCTTTGCGTTCTTCGTCCCGAAGGGACTTGGCGGTTCAAAATTCTTATACAAAAACAAAAATTTCACCGGTAAGGTACTAAAACACTGGCTTGCGCTTTTCAAGGAAAGCTTTAATCCCCTCCTGACCATCCGCGTGACGGGCACAATCGCTGATTCCCTGACGTTCCAATTCAAGTTGTGTTTCCAAAGTATTATTGAATGATTCCATCAGTAATTTCTTTGACCATGCAAATGAATGTAAGGCAGATTTTGCCAGTCCCTCCAACATGGACATAGCTTCCTCAATCACCTTATCGTCTGGAACAACTTTCGTCACAAGACCCCAAGCCAATGCCTGAGCGGAAGAAATAGGCTGATCGAACGCGGCGATCTCGAGCGCGCGTGCCAACCCGACAAGACGCGGCAAAGCAAACGTGCCTCCGCCATCGATGCTCAGTCCGCTTGAGGTGTAGGCTTGTCGTAACACCGCTGACTCTGCCATCACACGGAAATCACAAGCCAGCGCAAGCGAAAAACCTCCGCCTGCCGCGATGCCGTTGATCGCCGCGACGACAGGTTTCCCCATGCGGCGAATCTCTGTGATCGCGATATGAAATTGTGGGGCGAGTTTGTGGAGGGTAGAACTGGCATCCGCAGATTGCTGGCTGACCCATTTCAAATCACCACCTGCACAGAAGGCTTTGCCTTTGCCAGTAATTAGAATCGCTTTGATGGAATCATCCGTCGCGGCGGATGCCAGCGTGTTACTCAACATCACCATGACATCGAGATTTAATGCGTTATAAGCTTCTGGTCTATTAAGCGTAATTTTAAGGATTTCTCCATGTTGGTGGGTGAGGATGGGGTTTGTCAAGTTATTCCTTTATTTCCCTTCATCTTCTTCAGACTATTCAGTGCTTGATAAACAATTCACTTCATGGTGTGAAAATATCCACGCGGCCAGTCATATCCATGTCGCGTGCCTGGGGATAGGCAGGAGTTAAGCCTTATATTTCT
Source organism: Anaerolineae bacterium (assembly GCA_022616105.1). GTDB lineage: Bacteria > Chloroflexota > Anaerolineae > Anaerolineales > Villigracilaceae > Defluviilinea. Next base: position 8,259 of record JAKEFL010000008.1, read on the forward strand.
TTGACTTTTTTTCAAATAATTTGAGAATTTGTTTGCCTTGCATCTGATCTAGATTCAAGCTGTTTAAGATGCTTGTCTTAATCGGACGTTTCTCATCCCAAAATATTAATGAAGAAAGAAAATCTTGCGCGATTGGAGACATCAACAATTCATGGATTCGATTTGCTTCTTCTTCATTATCAAAACTCAGAAAATACACGGTGTCGTCAAACACAACAGGTTTTCCGTCTCTTTTGCCAATTAAACGAAAATCCAGGTTGTTATAAAGCCCGCAAATTGCGATTTTCCATGGGGTGAATGTGTAGGAGCCAACTCCAAAAATGGAAAACCTGGGGCTGTCTTTATAAATTTTGCTTTTCCTTTTATCCAAATATGAAGAATGTTTCTCCAAATATCTCCATGTTTTTGGTGCCAGATGTCTTATAAAGTGGGTTGGCTCGCCAACAATTTTTTGGGTGACAAGGCTGAAGCGATTAATATCTGTTGTACGATTATTGGCGATATCTGACCCTTTGAGTAACGGAAATAGAAATGTGTTTTCCAAATCCACTATCTCTCCTAATCCATTTACTAGATTATTGCCGACTTTCTGTAATTCCATGACTTCCGAACAATCATGTTTTATCCCAGAGCGCCACTTATGAGTGCCGTTACCATATAAATGCGCGAGTCTCTCAAAAGATTCTAAATCTCTTATCGTTACCCCTTTTCTATGACCCACGCGATATGGGTTCTTTGAATCAAGGTTTTCGTAAATATCATAATCGTAGTTGTTCGCGGTTGCATCAAATTTGCAAATGAGTAGACAAGCTTCGACAGAAGCCCCAAAGTATTTCTTGGCATCAATACTAAATAATCCTGTCTTAGAAAATCCCAATTTATGTGCATATAAATATTTCAGGAATTTTCTTGCTACAGTTGTTTTGCAAAGCATGGCAATATATGTATTTTGATCGTGAAATTGCTCAGCAGTTTTTATTAGCATCCACTCGGATATATCGAAATTGCTTTTACCAGTCATGGCATCAAAACCACTATGGTTCTGAAAGTTTGTCTTGTCTGGAAGATTATCTCCTCCGATAGACCCTTGCTGAGAGTTTGTTACCCAGGGAAAATTTCCGACGATCAGTATTGTGCCTTTTAAATTGCGTGACAATTCTTTCCAATTAAATTTGAAGAAGTCACCATTAATAAGGTTGATGCGGTCATTGTCAGGAAATTGAACCAGCCTGTTCCTTAAATGGCCGAGATAGTCAGGATTGATTTCCAGCCCAATAATTTTCCTTGCGTTTGGAAAAGCATGCGCTGCGGCTTCAACAAACGCTCCAACACCACAGGTCGGCTCAATAATAATTTCTGGATTAATGCCGTGCTCAACTAATTTCCGGCATATTTTTTGAGCCAGTTCCTGAGGAGTTTGAAAGTCTCCATATTCGATTCGTTTTTTTTGCGTTGCTAATATCATTAGTTTGTCTGGTGAATTGAAATTACACCATTCTCTTTCCCGGCGTACGCAATCACTCTTCTGTACTGTAATCGCCATTGTAATGCGTTGGATATAGTCAGATAACCTTGTTTTGGAGGATTTTCGATTATCTCCGCAGCTAATTTTTCTATTCCTATTTCATCAACTGGTAGATTTCTTTCGTAGAGAAATGCCATAATGTCATCTTTATTGCCCTTGTTTGCTAGAATACTGAGGATTCCAGATGTTGTTTGAAAATCGGCTGTTTGATCTTTATTCACAAAGATAGTATGAAGAATATTTAATGTCGATGTTCCATTGGTTGTATTATCAAACTTCTGATAAATGAATATAAGCAACGAATAACCTAATCCGTAGATTTTTTGGCGAGCAGACTTAAAAGGGCAGGATGATTGTGGTTGATTAATGCTGGTAACCTTAATATCGACATTCAGTTGTGGGAAATCTATTCCGATTGCCGAATTTCCCAGGTTGAATTGATATCTATCACTAAGGTATCCCCTAAATTTCTGTTCGAGATATGTTCCAACAGCTTTGCCATCTGTTATACCATATAGCAATGGCTCTGCATGGCGGGATTCGATCTCGGAGAATATAAGCGCTTCTTTGCATAATGATTTGATCGTTAACTTGGGCATGGTTCTCTTTCGATAAATCTTGTATGAAATTTTACCCCGAATTTATATGACAAATTGCTTCATTTTCACGCAATTATACTATTGCAGCACTTTCAAAGCCTTATTTGTGATTGTTCCAAAGCTGGTAAAGGAGTGGTTAAATGGGTTGTGGGACAGTCTGGCAACTGTCCCACAACCGACCAAAAACAAAGGGAATAGAA